>DATLLC010000414.1:0-16196 GCA_035538015.1 Vicinamibacterales bacterium | reverse complement strand
TGGCTACGACCTCGGCTTCATCGAGCCGGGAAAGAGTCAGACGCCGATCGCGCTGGTCGCGACGCCGTTCAACGAGGTGCAGGGCCGGGTCTCCCCCAACAATCGATGGATTGCGTATGCGTCCAACGAATCGGGTCGCTTCGAGGTGTATGTGCGCGGCTTCCCCTCCGCCACGGGGCAATGGACGATTTCGCCCGCAGGCGATCGAGAGCGAGCCGCCGAGTAGACGGCAAGCGGGACCGTGCGCGGTGTCAGGTGTGCCTTGGACGAGCCGTCTCAGAGCGCGGCGTGAAGGCGCTCGGCCAGCACCCGTGCGATCTGCTCGCCGTGGAAGCGCCCGTTCTCGATGAACACGCTCCCCGTCCTCCGGCCGGCCACCTGACCACCGGCGATGAACAGGTTGGGCACGTTGCTCTCGAAGGTGTGGGGGTCATGCCGAGGCACGAGCGTGACCTCGTCGACCTCAACGCCCGAGCCCCGCAGGAAGTCCGCGTCGGCGTGATAGCCGGTCAGCAGCAGCACGCCTTCGGCCGGGAGCGTCACGGTGGGCTCTTCACCGATGCGGCGCACAACGATGTCGGTGGGACCGATGGCGACCACCTCGGTCGCGAAATGCGCGGCGATGCTTCCGTTGCGGATCCGGTTTTCGATATCCGGCCGCACCCAGTACTTGACGGACTCGCCCAGCGTCTCACCGCGGTGCACGAGCGTTACGTGCGCGCCGGCGCGATAAAGCTCCAGGGCGGCTTCGCACGAGGAGTTCTTCCCCCCGACGACGACGACGCGCTGGCGGTAATACGGGTGGGCTTCGCGATAGTAGTGGGAAACGTGCGGCAGGTCTTCGCCGGGCACGCCGAGCAGGTTGGGATGATCGAAATACCCCATCGCCAGGACCACGGCCCGGGCGTGTCGAACGCGGCTCTGCCCGGCGCGGCCGGTAGACTCCACCTCGAAGTACGGCTCGTGTGGTGCGCCGATCGCGCTCACCGCCGTGACCCGCTCGTGCAGGACGATCTGCAGCTGGTAAGCCTCCGCCACCTTCCGGTAGTAGCGTAGAGCCTCGAGCCGGGTCGGCTTCTCGAAAGGCGTGACGAGTGGCATCCCGCCGATTTCCAGCAGCTCGGGGGTCGTGAAGAACGACATGTGCGTGGGGTAGCGATAGATCGCGTCGACGATCGACCCCTGTTCCACTACCTGATGGTCGAGCCCCAGCTGGCGGGCCGCGATCGCCGTCGCCAAACCGGCGGGACCCGCGCCCACGATGAGCACGTCACGCAGCGCCATGGTGCGGCCCTACGAGGCGAGGGCCGCATCGACGCGCGTGAGCCCCTCGTCGATGATCCCGAACGCCTCAGTGAGCTCGGCGTCCGTGATGCAGAGCGGGGGGTTGGTGAAGAACGTATTCCAGCGCACCAAGGTATAGAGCCCCGCCTCGCGGAAGAACTTCCCGAGCATTTGCATCTCCGGTGAGGTGCCGTTGAACGGCGCCAGCGGCTCTCGGCTCTCGCGGTCGCGTACCAGCTCGACGATACCGAAGAGCCCGATGTTGCGCGCCTCGCCCACGCACCGGTGCTTCGCCGCCAACTCGTCCAGCAGGCGACGCATCACGCATCCCATGTCCGCGGCGCGCTGGATCAGGTTGTCCTCTTCATAGACCTGGATGGTGGCGAGCGCCGTGGCACAGCCGAGCGGGTGACTGTTATAGGTGAGGCCGCCGTAGAACACCTTCTGCTGGAAGTGATCCGCGAGGCGGCGGCGAAGGCCCACCGCACCGAGAGGCACATAGGCACTCGTCAGACCCTTGGCCATCGTGAGAAGGTCCGGGACGACGCCGTAGTGCTCGACCGCGAACCATTTCCCCGTGCGGCCGAAGCCCGACATCACCTCGTCGCAGATGAGCAGGATGCCGTACTTGTCGCAGAGAGCGCGAACGCCCTCCAGGTATCCGGGTGGGGGCGGCAGCACACCGTTGGTGCCGGTGACCGTCTCGAGGATGAACGCCGCGATCGTCTGCGGCCCCTCGAGCGTCATTACCTCCTCGAGCTCCTCGAGTGCCTGTTCGGCCATGTCGGAGCCCCGCTGCACGCCGTGATACGGGTGGCGTACGTGGATGACGCCGGGCATGCCCGGCTCCATGGCCCAGCGCCGCGGGTCTCCGGTCATGGTCAGGCTGCCGGCCGTGCCGCCATGATAGGAGCGGTAGCGCGCGATGATCTTGTGGCGTCCGGACACCAGCCGGGCGATGCGCATCGCGTTCTCGTTGGCTTCGGCACCGCCGTTGGTGAAGAAGAAGACATCGATGTCGCCCGGGCACAGTTGCGCGAGCTTCTCCCCGAGACGGGCGCGAGCCTCGGTGGCCAGGAACGGGTTGGCATAGGCGAGCGTCGCCGCCTGACGCTGGATGGCTTCGACAATGCGCGGATCGCCATGTCCCGCGTTCACGCACATCAGCTGGCTGTTGAGGTCGATGAAACGCTTGCCCTCCGGCGTCCAGAAGTAGACGCCCTGCGCGCGCGAGACCGGGATGGGGTCGACGTGCGCCTGCGCCGACCATTCGTACAAGGTGTGGCGCTTGGTCAGCGCCACCATCTGCTCACCCGTCATCGACTGCCCTCCACCCGCCCGTCGTGACGGGCCGGCTGCCGCAGTCTATCAGGTCGTTGGCAGCTCTCTGTCGACGGGCCGTGATCCGCGATCTGCATCTCCAACGATGTCCCGAACCATCAACGCGACACGATTGGTGTCGGGCAACGACCGACCGCGTCCCGGACGCGGGCGCGGGTCTCCGCCCGAACTCCACGTCAGCGGGGACGTGGCCGGCCGCGGGAGCCACGACCCGTGGCCTCGAGGGCTACTTGCCAAACGTCAAGCGATCGACGGCGACCCTGCCGTTGCTGACCACCATTAACGGGTCCAGGAGCGTGCGGACGTCCTGAAGGGGATTGCCGCTGACCACGACGAGATCGGCCTCGAATCCAGGGGCCAGCTGACCGATCTGCCGCTCGCGCTGGAGCAGCTCCGCGTTGCGCGTGGTCGCCGCCTGCAGCGCCTCGATCGGCGTGAGGCCGGCCTCGGCCAGCATCACGATTTCGCGCGCCAGGGTGGTGACGCTCTGGGGACCGTAGCTCGTGTCGGAGCCGGCGGCGATCTTCACGCCCAGCCCCTTGGCCCGTCCGATCGCCGCCTTCAGAACGGGGCGCATCATCTGTCCCCGTCGCTGCAGGGCCGCGTCGTCGTAGTCGCCGCCTGGCTCTGCCAGATCGTTGACGATGTCGGCGGTCGGTACGAAGAAGGTGCCCATCTGCGCCATCACTTTCATGGTCTCGTCGGTGAGGAAGGTGCCGTGCTCGATGCTCCGGACGCCGGCCCTCACGGCGGCGTGCGCGCCCTCGGCGCCATGGGCGTGGGCTTCGACCGGCACGCCCTTGTTCGCCGCCTCACCGACGATGACTTCGAGCTCTCCGACGCTGAACATCTGCTTTCGCGGATCCGTGTCGGGAGTGCCGGCGCGTTCGGTGGCCGTCACCTTGATCCAATCCACGCCGTGCGAGAGGTTGGCTCGCACCACGCGACGCAGGGCCTCGACCGTCGTGACCCCGCCCATCAGGTCGCCCAGATCGGGATCCGACAGGAACAGCTCCGGCGCCGGCATCGTGCGGACGTGATAGCCGGCGGCCAGCAGATCGGGCCCGGCCAGGAATCCTTTCTTGACCAGCTCCCGCAGCCCGACGTCGACATAGCTCGAAACGCCGGCACTTCGGGCGGTGGTCACACCCGACTGCAATGCCGCGCGCATCTGGGCGAGGTTGGCGATGTGCACGTGGGCGTCGATCAGCCCCGGGGTGACCCACTTGCCACCGAGATCGACGATTCGCGCGCCGGCCGGCGGCGCCGCGGTGCCCACCGAATCGATTCGGCCGTCATTCACCACCAGTGTTTGTCGGTCCTGCGCGGTGCCTGTCACCACGTTGACCAGGTTTGCATTCACGAAGGCGATGCGCCCGGCGGGCGTCCCTGGCTGGGCGGACAAGGCTGCTGCGGCCATCAAACCGACGCCCAGGGCGAAAGTGGGTGATCGCATGCCGACCATAGTAGCCCTTGCCAAAAGCCGACTAAAACAGTCTGGTATCGGCCGTTCGGGCCCATGAGCGCCCGTTCACCCCGCGATCCGGCCCGCTCGCGGTTTTTGAAACCCGAAGCCCAATCCGGCTCCTAAAATACGGCCAAATCGACACTTACGAGGAGCCAAGGTCTATGCATGCGCCCATCAAGTATGCCGAGAAAGCCCTGTCCATGGCCGCCAATGGCGCCTGGCACGTGTTCTCGCGGCTGAACAAGATCGCCCCGAACGACGCGTTCACGCCGAGATGGTCGGACAAGCCGCTGCAGAAGAGCTATCAGAAGACCAAGCCGCCGCTCGGTTGGCCGCGCGAGACCGACTCGCTCTGCCCCACTTGCGTGCGCGACGCACGACAGGCGATCCTCGATGGCAAGAAGCCGGTCGACATCCTCCTCAACGAGAAGGTGGGCGAGATCAAGGCCACCATCACCGAGAAGGACGGCAAGATCGTCATGGTCAAGGACTGCCCGATTCACGGGCACTTCGAAGACGTGATGGCGATCGACACCGCGTTCTTCAAGCACCTCGAGGACGTGTTCCCGGGCCGCGACATCCAGGCCCACAATGACGAGAAGCTCCACAACCACGGCAGCAGCACCATCAAGCACGGCCGCGGCTCGGTGCTCACGGTGGACCTCACGAATCGCTGCAACATGATGTGCGATCCGTGCTTCATGGACGCGAACCAGGTGGGCTTCGTGCACGAGCTCACCTGGGAGGACATCAAGATGGTGCTCGACAACGCCATCACGATCAAGCCGCGGCGCCAGATGTCGGTGCAGTTCTCGGGCGGCGAGCCGACGCTCTCGCCGTACTTCCTCGACGCGGTCCGCTACGCCCGCAAGGTGGGCTACAACTCGGTGCAGGCGGCGACCAACGGCATCGAGTTCGCCAAGAGCTTCGACTTCGCCAAGGCCGCGGCCGAGGCCGGCCTGCGCTATGCCTACCTGCAGTTCGACGGCATCGGCAACGCCGCCAACTCGCACCGCCGGGTCGGCAACCTGTTCGACGTGAAGCTGCGTGCGATCGAGAACCTGCACAAGGCCGGGGTCGACATCGTCCCGGTCATCACCATCGTCAACGGCGTCAACAACGAGCAGGTCGGCCGCGTCATCGAGTTCGCGCTCGACAACCCGAAGAAGATCAACTTCCTGTCGTTCCAGCCGGTGAGCTTCACCGGCCGCGACGAGGAGGTGACGCCGGAGCGGCGGGCGGCGCAGCGCTACACCCTGAGCCACCTCGCGCACGACGTGAAGAACCAGACCGGGCTGGGCGAGCCCACCCGCGACTGGTTCCCGATCTCGTTCATGGGCACGTTCACCGACTGGGCCGACACGGTGAAGGGCCCGGAGCACGAATGGGGCAACGTCACCTGCGGATGCCACCCGAACTGCGGGATCGGCATGGCGGTGATGATCGACAAGGAAACCAAGGAAGCCGTCCCGGTGACCGCGTTCCTCGACGCGGGGCAGCTGGCCAAGGATCTGGCCCAGGTCAACGACGCGGCGCGGGGCCGATTCCTGTCGATTGCCGGGCTGGCCCTGGCCGTCACCCGCAACTACGATCCGTTCACGGCGCCGACCCACTTCAAGCTGTCGGACCTGCTGAAGAAGTTCGACAAGACCTTCGGCGCGACCAAGGGCGCGCAGAAGGGCAAGTACGGCAAGGTCGAGGGCGACCGCACGGCGACCGATATCGAGAAGCGCCGCGCGGATCGATGGAACTTCCTGTTCATCGCGGGCATGTGGTTCCAGGACCTGTTCAACTACGATTTCCGCCGCACCGAGATGTGCATCATCCCGTACGCCACGCAGCAGGGTGAAATCTCCTTCTGCGCCTACAACACTGGCATCGGGTGGCGGAACATCATCGAGAAGATGCACATGACGGCCACCCTCACCAAGTGGTACGAGGATCACGGACGCCACGAGATCTTCGCGGGCAACAAGAACGTGCCGCTCACCTCGACCGAGCACTCGCTGAAGCTCAACGCAGAGGCGGTGGCCGCCGGCGCGCAGACCGACCTCGACGTTCTCGGCATCGCCAAGAACGCGCGCGAGGAGAAACTGAAGGCACGGAAGGCGAAGCACGAGATGACGGCCGAAGAACAGCGGCACCACGCTGAAATGGAGAAGCTGTATCGGCAGCACGTGCTCAAGGAGACGCCAGGCGAGCCCGTGATCCAGATTCAGGGCCTGTCGGCCAAGAAGAAGGACTCGCTGGTGCAGGACGTGCTGCACAAGCCGGCGAATTAGGCTCTAGGCTTTAGGCTTTAGGCTTTAGGCTTTAGGAGTGACAACGGGCCGGGACGAGTGAATCGCTCCGGCCCGACGTTTTTCGGTCGCGCCGGTAAGGGCGCACCACCTCATTGCCCACCCGGCCTCGTCCCCCTCAACGTTTTCCCGCGCTCCGGCAGCGGCGGCCGCGTCGGCCGCGGCACCTGGTTCTTCTTCAACTCTTCCATCGCCACGGCAATCGCACGCTCGAGTTGTGGGTCGCGCCCGGCAATCACGTCCTTTGGCGTCTGCTCGACCTCGATGTCCGGCGGCACGCCCTCGTTCTCCACCACCCAGCCTTCCTCTGGCGTCCAGATGGCAAGGTTCGGTGCCGTGATGGTGCCGCCGTCCATCAGCGTGGGGAAACCGAGCACGCCGACCAATCCGCCCCAGGTCCGCTGACCGACGAGCGTGCCCAGCTTGAACTTGCGGAACATCCACGGGAGCAGATCGCCACCCGAGCCCGCGGTCTCGTCGATGATCATCACCTTCGGCCCCTGGATTGAGGCAGTCGGCGTCTTGAGGTCGTCGCCGTAACGCATCGCCCAGTAGCTGATGAGCGGCCGGCGGAGCACGTCGATGTAGTAGTCGGCAACTTGACCGCCCCCGTTGAACCGCTCGTCCACGATCACGGCATCCTTGTGGGACTGCGGATAGAAGTAGCGTTTGAAGTAGTCGTACCCGGGCTGCGCCGTGTTGGGCACATAGACGTAGGCGACCCGCCCGCCGGTAGCCACCTCGACCTTCTTGAGGTTGCCCTCGACCCAGTCCCGATTCCGAAGTGCCGCCTCGCTCTCGATCGGCACCACGCGAACGACCCGCGAGGCAGCGCCATCCGGATGAGGTCCCACGGTCAGTTCGACGATCTTCCCCGCCGTGTTCTCGAAGAAGCTGTACACGTTGGCGGGCGGCCGCACGTCTCGACCGCCGACCGCCAGGAGGTACTCGCCGGCGCGCACGTTGACCCCCGGCTCCGTGAGCGGCGAGCGCAACTCGGGGTTCCAGTTGAGACCACCGTACACCTTTGCGAAACGGTAGCGCCCGTTTGCGACCGCGTAGTCGGCGCCCAGGAGCCCTCCTTTGACACTCTTCGCCGTCTCAAGCCGATCGCCGCCGCCTCCACGGTGATGACCGACGGTCAGCTCGCTCGACATCCACTGGATGACGCGATTGACGTCGCTCCGCGCGGCCGCGTCGGGTAGCAGCGCGCCGTACTTCTCCTTCATCGCCGGCCAATCGACGCCGTGCATGTTGGCGGCATAGAAATAGTCGCGGTTGATGCGCCAGGCCTCCTCGAAGATCTGCGCCCACTCGGCGCGCGGATCGATGCGCACCTCGATGTCGCCGACCGCAAGCCGTCCGTCGGCCGGGTCGATCTTCTGCGTGGGCGAAAGGGTCACGAGCGACCAGTTCTCGCGCGTGCTGTAGAGCAGCTTCTTGCCGTCGGCCGACACCTGGAAATCGCGCGCCTGCTCCAGGATTCGTTCGTCGGCGCGCTTCTCCAGGTCGAAGCGATGGAGCGCCTGGAGCGGCGGGCCTGGCGTGGCCGGCGTCGGCGCGCCGTCGGCGCTGGCTCGCAGGTAGTAGAGCTGCCCGGACGTGCCCACCTGGAGGCTCGACAGATCTCCGGCCGGAACCGGCAGATCGAGGATCCGATACTCGATGCCGTCGAAATCGATGCGCACGGGCTCGACGGCCTCGCCGGTGGATTTGGCCTTGCTCTCGTCGACGGGCTTTTCGGTCCTGGCCACGGCCGGCTTTTCTTCGTCGCTCTGTTTCGCCAGCGGCGAGGGCAGATCGTTCTGCAGCACCACCAGGTACACGTTGCGCGTGCGGCGGTTCTCGGCCGTGGACTGGGCGAACCAGTCGAGCACCGGGCCCGCATCGGTCGATCCGAACAGGTAGAGATATTGTCCGCGGGGATCGAACACCGGACTGCTCACCTCGGCGAGGCCATCGGTGATCGGGAACGAACGCTTCTGGTCGATCGAGTAGACCGACAGCGTCATCGCCAGGGCCTGCGTGTTGACCGTGTAGGCCAGCCAGCGGGAATCCGGCGACCAGCCGAACGTGACGGGGTTCAGCGGGCCGTAGACTTTGGCCGCAGCCACCTTCTGCGTCGTACCGGTCTCGACGTCCATGACGTAGAGGGCCTGGGCGTTATCGGTGTAGGCCAGCATGCGGCTGTCGGGCGACCAGCGCAGGTTGGTGTAGAACCCGGCCCCGGCTGCGCGGACGGCCCTCACCTCGCCCTTCCCGTCCTGCGGTGCGATGTGCATCGCATACTCGCCGGAGACGTCCGAGAAATACGCCAGCCGCGTTCCGTCGGGCGACCAGGCCGGTGACCGCTCGTGAGCGCCGGGCGAGCCGGTCAGGTTGCGGGCGTCCCCCTTCTCGGCGGGAACGGTGACGATCTCTCCGCGGAACTCGAACGCCACCCGCGCCCCCGCCGGCGAGATGGCGGCATTTCTGATCCACTGCGTGCCCTTCACAAAGCGCGGACGCGTCTCGCGCAGATCGGAAGACACGCCAAATGCGATGCGACGGGTGGCGAGGGTCGCCGGGTCGAACAGGTGGAGGTAGCCCGCCTGCTCGTAGACGATCTTGCCGCCGCCGGCGGAGGCATTGAGGATGGGGAAGTCACGGTGCGTCGTGAGCTGGCGGACCTCGGTCTGGCCTGGAGTGTACGAGAAGAGGTTGAATTCCCCGGCACGGTCGGACCGGAAGTACAGCACCCCGCCCATCCACATCGCGTCCACGTCGTTGGCGCGGGTCGCCGGCTGCGGCACCTTCTCGATGGCATGGCTCGCGACGTCGTAGAGCCAGAGGCGCGACACGGTGCCACCCCGGTACTGCTTCCACTGCTCGAAGCGGGGCCCCAGCGGGTTGTAGGCAATGCGCCGGCCGTCGGGCGAGTAAGCGCCGCTGGCCGCATTGGGTATGGGCAGCGCCTCGGGCATGCCGCCGTCGAGCGACACCGTGAAGAGCTGCGAGTACCGGTTGGTGAATACCGCTCGCGCCGACGTGAACAGGATGCGCTTGCCGTCCGGGGTGAAGCCCTGCACTTCGTCGGGCCCGGGATGCCACGTCAGTCTCCGAGGCACACCCCCCTCCGTGGGCACGACGAACACGTCAGTGTTGCCGTCGTACTGGGCGCTGAACGCGATGGCCGCACCATCAGGTGAGAACGCCGGCATCGACTCGACGCCATCGTCGGTCGTGAGACGCCGCACCTCGCTCCCGTCGATTCGCGCGACCCATAGGTCGTCGGCATAGACGAAGGCCACATGGGTGCCCGAAGTCGCGGGCTGCTGCAGAAAGCGCGTGTCACGGACATTGACATCGGCGGCGACTGGCGCGCCGAGTACGACAGCGGCCAGCATCGCTGGCAGGGTGCGAAGCCTCATCACAGTCCTCCTCGGAGGTCGGGTCTCCGTGTAGCGTCCCGGCCGCGTGCTCGATTCTATCTTCCATGACAGCGGGCCGCCGTGCGAAGGCCGACGGCTCACGGCGGCGCCTGCGGTATCATGCGCCGCGTGTTGCCGGCCTCGTCGCGCTGTCCGGGTTCGACGGTCTCATCTTCTCCATCAGCTTTCTCGTAGGATGGCCGGTGGTGATGTTCCTGATCGCCGTGTCGGATTGATTTCGGCGACCAGGCCCGCAGAGCCGAAGCCATGCGCGGCCGCAATTGGCGCATATGGCAGAGAATGCAGTGAGGCAGACAGCGCGGAGCGGATGGGTCGATGGGCGGTCGTTCGGCGCGTGACACGCGGCGCGCGCTGGCTGGCGTGCGCGTCGTCAGCCTGGCGCAGAACGTCCCCGGGCCGGTGACCGTGTCTCGGCTGGTCGGCTACGGCGCGGGGGCGGTCAAGATCGAACCGCCGGGCGGGGACCCGCTGCGCGGGTTCAGCCTCGCCTGGTATCGCCGCTTGCATCGCGGCGTCCGCGTCGAGCGCGTGGATCTGAAGACCTCCGGCGGACTGGCCCGACTGCAAGCGCTGCTCGGGCAAGCTGACCTGCTGATCACCAGCCAGCGGCCGTCGGCGCTGGCCAGGCTCGGGTTGACCACGCGGCGTCTGGCCCGACAGCATCCCCAGCTCCGGTGGCTGCGCATCGTGGGCGATACCCGTCGCCCGGAGCGCCCGGGGCACGACCTCACCTATCAGGCTGAGGTCGGGCTCCTCGGACTCGAGATGCCGCGGACCTTGTGGGGCGACGTGATCGGAGCAGAGCGCGCGGTGTCGGAGGCCCTGCTGCTGCTACGACGCCCTGCGCCGTGCACCTGCGAAACGGGACTACGCGACACGGTGCAGAGTGCCGCCACGCCGTACGAACTGGGCCTGACCAGCGCGGACGGTGTGCTCGGCGGAGCGCTGCCGAGCTACCGAATCTATCGGGCGCGGGACGGCTACGTGGCGGTGGCCGCGCTCGAGCCTCACTTCAGCGCACGGCTCTATGCCGCGCTCGGTCTGCCTTTCGGCGCGGATCTGAGCGCTCAGATGCGAAGCCGCACGGCCCGTCAGTGGGAGCGATGGGCAGCGGCTCGGGATCTGCCGATAGCGCGGCTCAGGAACGGAAACGGTGCTTGAGCAGGACCTGGATGGCCTGCACGCCGTCGCGCCAGCCGATCTTTTTTCCCTGGGCCCGGCTGCGCGGCTCGAATTTCACCGGCAGTTCGAGGATGGTGTGTCCGCGCTTGAGCAGCTTGGCCGTGATCTCGGGTTCGATGTCGAAGCGATTGGCTTCGAGCCGCAGGCTGCGCGCCACCTCGCCGGACATGATCTTGTAGCAGGTCTCCATGTCGGTGATGCGAGCGCCGTAGAGCAGGTTGGTGGCCGCGGTGAGCGCCTGGTTCGCCAGTACCGACATCAGCGGCGCCGGCGGCCGGCCGCCGAGGAAGCGCGAGCCGTAGACCACTCGAGTCCGCCCCTCCAGAATCGGCTGCACCAGCACGGCGAGCTGCGCCGGGTCCAGTTCGAGATCGGCATCCTGGATGGCCATCACCGTCCCCCGCGCCCGCGCAAATCCAGTACGGATGGCGCTCCCCTTACCTCCGTTCCGGGTCGCGTGGACGATCTCGAGGAGGCCCGGCCGCTTGGCGATGCCGTCCAGCACCTCGCGCGTGCCGTCCGTCGAGCCGTCGTTCACGACAACGATTTCGCGAGGCACCGGCAGGTCAATCGTCAGCAGGCGGTCGATGACGGCGGCAACCGTGCCCGCTTCGTTGTAGACCGGGACGATGACGGAGAGGAGGTCCGCCAAGGAGTTGACGATCAGCTAGCGGCCATGCGCCGTTCGAGGCGCTTGACCGGTGCGCCGGCGTAGACGGCACCGCCATCGAGTTTCGAGTGCTTCGGCACGACGCTCAAGGCGCCAATCTGGCATTTCTCGCCGGCGTCCACGCCGATGCCCACCATGCTCCCGAGTCCGACAGTCACGAAACGCCCGAGCCGCACTTGACCGGTCTTCACCACGCCGCCCTCGACCGTATGTCCCGACAGGTGGACGCTCTCGCCGATGACGACGCCGTCGCCGAACTCCAGCATGTTGTGATCGGAGATGGACAGGCTGTTGATGTACACCCCTCGGCCGATGCGGGCGCCGTTCCAACGCATGTAGAGCGTCCAGAGCGGTGAGGCGCGGAAGAAGGTGCCGACCAGGACGCGGACCACATGGGTCGAAATCATGTAGCGCGACCACTTGAGCAAGGGCCACTCGAGATCGCGCAGCTTCCACTCGCCGGGTGGCGGCGTCCGCCATCCGAGCGCGCCCGTGCCCAAGGCCGACAACGCCACCAGCGAAACGGCGAACACGAGATAGGCGGGCACGAGCGTCATGGCCACGAGCGCCGGCCGGAGCAGCGGCCATCGGTCCGGCACCCAGGTCATGCTCCAGTCCCAGAACAGGAATGCCGGCAGCGCCGACACCCCCAGGGTGACGGTCTCGACCACGACGATCGTGAGTACCGTCCACGTCACGCGCCCGGTCTGCCCGATTGTCACGCCGGGAGGCTACCATATCCATGAGATGGCGGAGCCGTTGGTGCTGGTCCCCGGGCTCGACGGGACGGGGTTGCTCTACTACCGGCAGGTGCCGCTGCTCGAGCGTCGGTATCAGGTCGCGACCCATCGCTTGCGCGATACGGCAGTGGCGATCGGCGAGCTGGTCGCCGAGCTCGATGCGCGCGTCAACGCCGTGGCCTCGGGGGCCCGCGTGACCCTGGTCGGTGAATCGTTCGGCGGCGCCCTGTCGCTCAGCTACGCGCTCGCCCATCCGGAACGCGTGGCCCGGCTGGTCATCCTCAACTCGTTCCCGTTCTTCACGCCGCAGGCGCGCCTGTGGCTCGGGTATCAACTGCTGCGGGCCACGCCCTGGGGAGTCATGCGCGCGGTGCGACAGCTCACCGCGTCGCGGATGCACTCTCCACACACCGGGCGCGACGAGCTCCGGCACTTTCATGAGTTGATGCGCGCTACCTCGCGCGAGGGCTATCTGTCGCGGCTGCGCATGCTGCGGGAGTACGACATCCGGTCACGGCTGTCCGACATCCAGGTTCCCGTCCTCTATCTCGCCTCGGACCGCGATCATCTGGTGCCCTCCGTCGAGCAGGCGCGGCTGATGGCGTCGCGGACTCCGCACGCCACGCTCAAGGTGCTGGAAGGCCACGGCCATATCTGCCTGATCGCGCCCGATCTCGATCTGTGCACTATCCTCGACGAATGGAGGGCTCAATCATGACCGGTCACGCGGTGCTCGATGCGGCGCGGGACCTGGCACGTGCGTACCTGGGTGAAGTCGGCGGGCGGCACGTGGGCGGCACTGCCTCGCAGGCGTCCCTCCACGAGGCGCTCGGCGGGCCACTGCCGGACGACGGCCAGGATCCCGTGCAGGTACTCGAACAGCTGGCCAGCCGGGCCAACCGCGGCATCGTCGCGACCGCAGGACCCCGCTATTTCGGTTTCGTCACTGGAGGCGCGGTGCCGGTAACGGTTGGCGCGGACTGGCTGGCAAGCGCCTGGGACCAGAACGGCGCGATGTACGTGATGTCACCCGCCGTCGCCGTGCTCGAAGATATCGTTGCGGGCTGGCTCGTCGAGTTGCTCAGGCTGCCACGCGGCGCGTCGGTCGGCTTCGTCAGCGGCTGCCACATGGCGAACTTCACGTGCCTGGCGGCGGCGCGTCACGAGGTGCTGCGGCGCGCGGAGTGGAACGTCGAGACGCAAGGCCTGCAGCGCGCGCCCAGGGTCACCGTGTTCGTCGGCGACGAGGTGCACATTTCGGCGGTGGGAGGGTTGCGGCTCCTCGGGTTCGGCACCGACGAGCTCGTGCGCATCGCGGTGGACCATCAAGGACGTATGAGGGCCGATGCGCTCAGGGACGCGATGGCCGGGGTCGCGGGCCCGGCCATCGTCTGCGCACAAGCCGGCAACGTCAACACCGGGGCCAGCGACCCCATCGGCCGCATTGTCGACATCGCGCACGCGCACGAGGCGTGGGTGCACGTCGATGGTGCATTCGGGCTCTGGGCGGCCGCGGTGCCCGGGCTGAGCGGCCAAGTCGCGGGGCTCGATCGCGCCGATTCATGGGCTACGGACGCGCACAAATGGCTCAACGTACCCTACGATTCGGGGCTGGCCATCGTCGCCGACCCGGCGCCCCACCGGGCAGCGATGGGCCTCCGCGCGTCGTACCTCCAGCGTGGCGATGACGAGGAACGAGTGGGAATGGACTGGGTGCCGGAGTCCTCGCGGCGGTCGCGCGTCATTCCACTCTATGCCCTCCTGCGTTGCATTGGCGCGGGTGGCGTCCGCGATCTCGTGCAGCGCACGTGTCTGCTGGCGTGGCGCATGGCCGCGCGCGTGGCCCACGTCGCAGGCGTCCGCGTGCTCAACGAGATCGTGCTCAACCAGGTGCTCCTGCAGTTCGATGGCGTGGCAGGAGGGACTGCCGACGATGCAACCCGGGCAGTGATTGCCGGGGTGCAGGCCGAAGGGACGTGCTGGGCCGGCGGTGCGGTGTGGCAGGGCCGTCAGGTGATGCGGATCTCCGTTTCGAACTGGTCGACCACCGAGGCCGACATCGACCGCTCCGCCGACGCGATCCTGGGCTGCTACCGCTCGCTCGCCACCGATGTCCGGCGGCTCGGCTGAATGTGACCGAGCCCCCTCCCAGATCGACGCGGCTGGCCCGCGAGATGGGTCTGATGGGCCTCGTCGCCACTGGTGTCTGCAGCATGGTTGGCGCGGGCATCAACGTCATCCCCTTCATGATCCAGCGGCACGTACCGGGCATCGGCCCGCACGTCCTCGCCGCGTTCGGAGTGGCGGCTGTTCCGGCCGCACTGGCCGGCCTCGCTTACGCGATCCTGGCCTCGGCGATGCCGCGAGCCGGGGGCAGCTACGTCTATGCCAGTCGCGGGCTGAGCCCCTACCTGGGGTTCATCGCGTCGTTCTCGCAGTGGTTCTCGCTGTGCGTGGCGACCGGCGTGGTGTCCTACGTCCTGGTGCCCTTCCTGCGAGACATCGCGATCGCGGCTGGAGCGAGTGGACTGGCAGCCGGGCTCGAGACCGGTCCGGTGCGCCTGACGATCTCGCTGGCGTGCCTGTGGACGGCCGCGGCCGTGAACCTCCGGGGCGTGAAGTCCTACGAACGGCTCATCGTGCCGCTGATGTTCCTCACCTTCGCCCTTGGCGCCGTGGTAATTGTCGCCGGCTTTGGCTTCGATCACGCGGACTTTCGCACCGCTCTCGCTGCGAGCGGATCGGTGGTGCCTGAGGTCGAGCGTCCCCCTCTGACCCTCGACATCCTGGCGCCGGCGTCTGCGTTGCTCTTCGCGTCGTTCATCGGCTTCGACTCGATTGCACAGGCTGGTGGCGAAGCGAGGCAGCCGGGTCGTGACTTGCCACTGGCGATCGGCATTGCTGTCGCATCCGTGGGGCTGTTCTACATGCTGTTCACGGCCGCCGTTTATCACGCGGTACCGTGGTCCTACATCGCCAGCGAGTCTCGCCTGCGCGATTTGACTGCACCGGGCCTGCTCGGCCTGCTCCTGCCGCCGGTGTGGACCGTGATCATCGTCTCGAGCGCCGCCGTGGCCCTCATCAAGGATCTGCCGGCGATGCTGCTGGCCGTGTCGCGGCTGATGTTCGCGTGGGCACAGGACGGCATCTTTCCAGCAGCGGTCGCGGCGGTGCACCCGACCTACCGGACGCCCCATGTCGCCACCATCGCCAGCGCCGTGATGGCCACGCTTGGCGTTCTCGGCAGTCACCTGGCCGGCGATTTCTTTCTCGGAGTCGACATCCTGGTCACGTCGATGCTCGTGAACTTCCTGCTGATGGCAGTGGCGGTGCTCGCCCTGCCCGGGCGTAACCCCGCGCTTGCGCGGGCGGTCACGGTGCTCCCGTCGCGCCGGGTGCAAGTGCCGCTCGCCACTGCTGGCGTGATCTTTCTGGCGCTCTTTCTCGGCGTGCACACCTGGCGCGACCTCGCCATGCCCGCGGCCGCCTGGTATTTTCGATCGACGCCGGTGTGGGCACTCGTGATGGGCATTGGGACCGTCATCTATCTGCGAGAGCGGGCCGCCCTCGTCGGTCGCGGTGTGGAGCTAGGGGAGCGATTTCGCGAGCTCCCCCCCGAATAGCGTCCGGCAACGCTCCAGGAGACGACAACGTGGCTGTGGAACAGATAGCAGTGGCGCCGGGCCTCGAGGTGAGCCGCGTGATCACCGGCCTCTGGCAGATCGCCGACATGGAGCGCGATGGCCGCCAGCTTGATCTCGACCGGACGGCCGCGGCGAT
>DATLLC010000413.1:0-22835 GCA_035538015.1 Vicinamibacterales bacterium | reverse complement strand
GAGCGAGAGTTCGCGGCAGCGCTGAAGGCCTCGCCCCAGAGTGCCAGTGCCGAGGCTGCGCTGGGATATGTCTCGCTCGCGCGCGGCCGCGCCGACAGCGCCTTGCCGGCGTTCGATCGCGCGCTCGCTCGGGAGCCGCAGCTGGTGTCGGCGCTGGTCGGCCGCGGCTATTCGCTCGTCGACCTCAAGCGCGAGGGCGAGGCCGTTGCCAGCTTCGAGGCGGCCCTCAAGGCCGATCCGTCCCTTGTCGACCTGCAGGCGCGGGTGGACGTGATTCGCTTCAGGGCGACCCAGGATCTGCTCGCCCGCGCGAAGGGGGCCACTGACGCCGGCAGGCTGGAGGATGCGAGGGCGGCCTACGAACAGGCGATTGCCGCGTCACCGGACTCGGCGTTCCTCTACCGGGAACTGGCCGCGGTGGAGCGCCGGAGTGGCGCCTCCGACCGCGCCATCGAACACCTCCGCCGCGCGCTCGAGCTCGAGCCGGCGGATGCGCGCGCGATGGCCGCTCTTGGCGACCTGCTGGAGGAACGAGGCGACATGGTCGCCGCACTGTCGTCCTACGAGGCCGCACGGGCGGCGGACCCGGCGTCGGTCTCGACCGAGACGCTGACCCGGCTCCGCGACGGCGTCGCCGCCCTCAAGCTGCCGGCGCAGTATCGTGCGATTCCCGAGGCGGCGCGCGTCACGCGCGCCGACGTTGCGGCGCTCGTGGGTGTTCGACTCGAGACGTTGATCGCGCGCGCGGCCGCGCGGCAAGTGGTGATCACCGACGTCCGCGGCAACTGGGCGCAGCCCTGGATCACGGCGGTCGTCCGTGCCGGCATCATGGACACGCTGCCGAACTACGAGTTCGACCCCGCGACGGTCATGCGGCGCGGCGACCTCGCCCGCACGGTCTCGCGGGTGCTGGCGCTCATCGGCGGCGTGCGGCCAGGCATCTCGAAGAAATGGGACGGCGCCCCGGTGGCGATCGCCGACGTCGCGCCAAGCCATCTGAGCTACCCGGCCGTATCGGTGTCGGTGGCGTCGGGAGTCATGGGGTTGGAGGGCGGCGCCTTCGGCCTGCTCGAGCCGGTCAGCGGCGCCGAGGCAGTAGACGTCATCGGCCGGCTCGAAGTCCTCGCGCGATGACCCCCGGGCCGGTTTTCACGCTCGCCAACCAGCTGACCTTCCTGCGGATGCTGCTGATCCCGGCGTTCGTCCTGCTGACCGTCTACGGGCGGGTCGGCTGGGCTCTGTTCGTATTCCTGATTGCCGGCCTGACCGACGCGCTCGATGGCCTGATCGCGCGGCAGACGGGGCAGAAGAGCGAGCTCGGGGCCTGGCTGGACCCCGCCGCCGACAAGCTGTTGCTGGTGACGACCTTCATCGTCCTGACCCTGCCCAACATCGGCCTCGTCAACCGCATTCCGATCTGGCTGACCGTCCTCATGATCAGCCGGGACGTGGGCATCGTGCTGACCGTGGCGGTCGTCAACCTCGCCTCCGGACCGCGCACGTTCCGGCCGTCGCAGCTGGGCAAGGCGGCCACCGCCTGGTTCATCCTCACGTGCGTGGCCGTCATGTTCTACAACTGGCGGGGCGTTACTTCGGTCGTGGTGGACTTCTTCGTCTGGACGTCGCTGGCCATCACGCTGGCGTCGGGCATCGACTATGTGTGGCGCATCGGCCGCCTGCTACGGTAGTGCGGCCCAGGGCGGAGGGGGGAACCATTGATGATTGATGATTGGCGATCCGGCGATTTATCGGGTGATTGGTGATTGTGTCATTGGGCCATTCGATTGAGTAATTCGTGGCGCCGTCAATGCCGCAATCACCTAGTACGCCGTCGCAGGGGATCTGACCGGTTCACGCGGCGACATCCCGAGCACTGTGAGATGGGTAGGCGTGCCCCAGCTTGACGCGCGCCTGGCCAATGCCGAACATCCACCTCACCGCGATGTTCGCCTGGTTCCGGGCGGCGATCCACGTGTCCACTTCGGTGGTCAGCATGACGAGGTCCGGAATGCGGCGGGCCAGGCACTGAGTCGCCAGCACGCCGATCTCGATCTCGACCATGTTGAGCCAGCTGGCGTGCTTCGGCACGTAATGGAATTCCAGCTTGCGGAGTACGCGTCGCGCCTCAACCGGTGCGAACGCCTCGTAGAACGCGGCGGGTGTATGTGTGGACAGGTTGTCGAGGACGATCTGGATCCGGTCGTACCCAGCGTAGGGACCGTCGACGAGGTCGCGCATCCATCCAGCAAAATCGACCGCTGCGCGCCGTTCGGTCACCTTCGCTGCCCGCCACGGGCGATGCGCGTCGACCGCGAGGAAGACATTCGCGGTGCCAGTGCGGCGGTACTCGTAGTCCTGCCGCGCAGGGCGGCCCGGCGCTACCGGTGTGGTCGGGCGCACCTCGCCGATCAACTGGCGCGGCGACTCGTCGACACAGACCACGGCCGTGCCCGCTGAGGGCGGGTGCGTATACAAGTCCAGCACGTCCTCCATGCGGGCGACGTACTCCGCGTCAATCTTCGGCACGCACCACATCTTCTGCTGCCACGGTTTGAGGTCGTTCTCCGCCAGCCGTCGTCTGATCGTGTGCCGCGAGACGCGCGTGTGTGGCGTCAGCGCCACCACCGCGTCAGCCAGCAGCGCCAGCGTCCACCGGGCGCGTCCAGGCGGCGGGGTCGAGCATGCCGTCGCGATCAGCAGCGCTTCCTCACTCCCGGTGAGCTTTCGTTTTCCGCCCGGCCGCGGGTCCTCGGATAACGCCGCCTCGAGACTCTCCTCGACGAACCGCCGTTTCGTGCGGTAGACCGTCGACGTCCCCACCCGCACCATCGTGGCAATCGCCGCATCCGTCTCGCCGCCAGCGGCCGCCAGCAGAATCTGCGCGCGCTTCACGCGCCGGACCGCCCGGGTACCGCCGGCGACGACCCCCTCCAGCTGCTGACGCTCCCTCTCCTCCAGGTCGACGCGGTATCGTAGAGGCATCGCGGGGCCCTCCCGCGACATAGCGGATCACAGACGACACAGCATGTCGATCCCATTCACCCCGACGCAAGGTCAGTAACTGGCCTTCATCCACGCCTATACGATGCTGCACCGGCGCTCGCCGGCCGAGAGTGACTTTCAGGACTTCTTCCGCGTCACGCCGCCGACCGTCCATCGCATGATCGTGACGCTCCACGAGCGCGGGCTCATTCAGCGCCAACCTGGGCAGGCCCGAAGTATCACCTTGCTCGTTGCGCCCGAACAGCTACCGCCGCTCCAATCGATCAAGATCCCTGCGACGGGGTACTAGTCACCAATCACCCAATCGAATTTCCCAATGGCACAATCATCATTCACCCGATAGATCGCCGGATCGCCAATCATCAATCGTCAATGGTCGCCCCTTACCCTATTTGCAACTTTTGCCGGAAGTACTCGATGGTATTGTCGAGGCCCTCTTCGAGTGACACCTTCGGCTCCCACCCGAGCAGCGTGCGCGCCCGCGTGATGTCGGGCTTGCGCACCTTGGGATCGTCTTCGGGCAATGGCTTGTAGACGATCTGGCTCGTCGAGCCGGTCATCGTGATGATTTGCCTAGCGATCTGCTCGATGGTCAGCTCTTGAGGGTTGCCGATATTCACCGGGTCGTTGACCGGAGCGTGCATCAGCTTGATGATGCCGTCCACCAGGTCGCTCACGTAGCAGAAGCTGCGCGTCTGCGTGCCGTCGCCGAACACGGTCACGTCCTCGTTGCGAAGCGCCTGGGACATGAACGCGGGTACGGCCCGCCCATCCTTGACGCGCATGCGCGGGCCATAGGTGTTGAAGATCCGGACGATCTTCGTGTTCACGCCGTGATAGCGGCGATAGGCGACCGTCATCGCCTCGGCAAAGCGCTTGGCCTCGTCGTAGACTCCGCGCGGGCCGATGGGATTGACGTTACCCCAGTAACTCTCTTTCTGCGGGTGTTCGAGGGGATCGCCGTAGACCTCCGAGGTGGAGGCGATCAGGAAGGTGGCGCGCTTGGCCTTGGCCAGGCCGAGCGCCTTGTGGGTGCCGAGCGCGCCGACCTTGAGCGTCGGAATCGGCAGTTCCAGGTAGTCGATTGGGCTGGCGGGGCTGGCCCAGTGCAGGACGAAGTCGACCGGGCCCTCGACGTCGATGTACTGCGTCACGTCGTGGCGGATGAACTGAAAGTCCCGGTCACGCAGGTGGGCGATGTTGGCCAGATCGCCCGTGAGCAGGTTGTCGATGCCGACCACCGAGGCACCGCGATCGAGCAGCGCCTCGGTGAGATGAGATCCGATGAATCCAGCAGCCCCGGTGATGACGACTCTCAACGCAGATCTCCCAGCGCTACGCCGCGCATTTCACGTGTCATGGTGTGTGCTCGATTCGACGAACCCCTCAGCTCACTTGAGTGGTCGTTCCAACTGCTCGCCGATCAGATGGAGTGGGCGCATACGACCGAGAGTCTGGGCTGATGGCATCCTTAACCCAATGAATTGTGGGGTTAGGTGGCCAGGTGCCGGTGCGGGACGACCGCGCGCAGGAGCGTCATCCACATGATCTTCAGATCCAGCGACACCGACCAGTTCTCGATGTAGTAGAGGTCGTACTCGATTCGTTTTTCGAGCGAGGTGTTGCCACGCCACCCGTTCACCTGCGCCCAGCCGGTGATGCCGGCCTTCACCTTGTGCCGCAGCATGTACTGCGGAATGCGGTGCTTGAACTGCTCGACGAAGAACGGGCGCTCCGGGCGCGGGCCGACGATCGACATCTCGCCCTTGAACACATTCCAGAACTGCGGCCACTCGTCGAGGTCGTGTCGGCGCAGCCACGATCCGATCGGCGTCGCCCGGACATCCTCCTCGTCGGCCCACACCGGTCCGGTGCGCTCCTCGGCGTCGAGCGGCATGGTGCGGAACTTGTACACGGTGAATTGCTTGCCATCCAGGCCCATCCGCTCCTGGTGGTAGAACACCGGGCCGGGCGAGCCGCGCTTGATCAGCCACGCGATGATGAGGCACGGCACCATCATCAGGCTCAGAGCGCAGGCCGACACCGCCAGGTCCAGCGCCCGCTTGATGGAGGCGTTGATGCCCTGGAGCGGGATGTCGTTGAGGTTGATGACCGGGACGCCATCCAGGTCCTCGAGCCGGGCCCGCAGGGCGATGAACTGCAGCAGGTCGGGGACCACCTTGATGTCCACGCCCTCGCGGCTGGTGGATTCGACCAGATCCAGCAGCTTCATGTGCTCTTCGAGCGGAAGGGCCACGTAGAGGTGGTCGACCTTCTCGCGCAAGACGACGTCGGCGGCTTCGGTCAGCGCGCCGAGCAGGGGTAGTCCGCGGTAGCCCAGGTGATCGCCGCCGGCGCGGTCGTCGACGAAGCCGACGATCTGATAGCCCAGTTCCCGGTGCTCGATGATCCGATCGGCCACCATCCGGCCCAGGTCGCCCGCACCCGCGATCAGCACGCGGCGCAACCCGACTCCGGCAATCCACCGCCGCTCCAGCGCTTCGCGGATGAACTTGCGGGAGAGGTACCCCAGCGCGATGTTGCAGAGCAGGAACATGCCCCAGACGAGCTGGGACACTTCGTAGACGCCGCGCTCTTTCAGGTCGCCGGGGACGTAATACGCCTGGAAGTACAGGGTCCCTACGACGCCCAGCACCACCGCGAAGATGCTGCCGACCAGGACGTTGAAGAAATCGTCGATCCGCGACCGGCCGCGGCGCAGCCGATAAAGTCCCTGCAGCTGGAAGCCGAGTGGGACGATCAGCGCGATGAAGGGGAGAACGTTGAGGTACTGCTCGAGCGGCGGATAGCCGCGCGTGACGGGAATCAGCCCAGAGTCGAAGCGAAGCACGTAGGCCAGCAGGAACGCCAGCATGCCGAGCACGGCATCGGTGGCGACGTGGAAGGCGACGAGCAGCCGATTGTGTCGCTTTACCATCGCGCGTCAGGCGGCGCCGTCATCAGCTCGTCGACGGCCCGCTCGATGCCGCGCGTGAAAGTCGCGCGCGAGAAGCGCTCCGCGTGCTGGCGGATGACGTGAGTGTCCCACGAACGGGCTGCGGCGTCGCGCAGGCTGGCGGCCAGCGCCTCGACCGAGAGATCCGGGACGAGCAGGCCGGTCACGCCCGGCAGCACAGTGTCCAGCGCGCCCCCACGACCCAGCGCCACCACGGGGCGCCCGCAGGCCTGTGCCTCGACGGGCACGATGCCGAAGTCCTCCTCGCCCGGGAGGACGGTCGCGACCGACGTGCGATACAACTCGCGGACCTCCTCGTCGGTCTTCCGCCCGACCAGCTCGATTCCCGCCCCGGCGAGCTGCTCGAGATGCGGGCGCTCCGGCCCCTCGCCCACGACCGTCAGGGCCACTCCCGCCTGGCGGGCGGCAATCATCGCGAGGTCGACGCGTTTGTAGGGCACCAGAGCAGACACGATCAGAAAGCGGGGACGGACGGGCGCCGGGTCCGGCGTGTAGAACTCGGTATCGACCGGTGGATACACGATGGTCGACTGCCGATTATAGTACAGCGCGACTCTCCGCGCAACATGTTGAGAAATAGCTAGATAGCGGTGCACGCGGTGGGCCGTATCGCGGTCCCAGCGGGCCAGCCCGGCCAGGATGGGGCGCAGCAGCGCGCTTCGGCGCGGCCCGACCCGGCTGGGCCCGAAGTAGGCGTCGAACTGATCCCAGGCGTAGCGCATCGGCGTGAGGCAGTAGCAGAGATGCCGGGCCCGGCCCGGCACGACCACCGACTTGACCGCGCAGTGGCTGGTGCTGACCACGAGGTCGTATCCGTCGAGGTCGAACTGCTCGATCGCAAAAGGGAAGAGGGGCAGGTACTGGCGCCAGCGGGTGGCCGACCCCGGCAGCCAGTGGACGAGCGAGCGCACAATCCGGCGCCGATCGATGGCAGGTGACGTGCTCCCCGGCACATGCACCAGCGTGAAGAGGTCTGCCCCGGGGAAGACGTCGCACAAGACGTCGAGCACCTTCTCGCCGCCCCGCAGTCCCGTCAACCAGTCGTGTATCAGCGCGACCCGCATCAGGCCCTCATCGTCGGTGGAGGACGTCCATGTACACCGACCGAATCCTGGCCACCGACTCGGTCCACGAGAACTGCCGCGCGCGGGCCAGGCCGCGTGCCACGAGCATGTCTCGAAGCGGTTGGTCCGTGACGATCCGTACCATCGCGCGGGCTAGTGCCTCCACATCGTACGGATCGACCAGCAGCGCGGCGTCGCCTGCCACCTCGGGCAGCGACGAGACGTTTGAGGTGATGACCGGTGTGCCGCAGGCCATCGCCTCGAGCGGGGGGAGCCCGAACCCCTCGTACAGCGACGGAAATACGAACGCCCGGGCCAGGCGGTAAAACGACGCCAGCGTTTCTTGTGGCTGAAAGCCCAGGAAGCGCACATGCTTGTCGAGCTTGTGACGGTGCACCATCTGGCGCAGCGAGGGGTACTTGGACACCTCGTCGCCGATGATCACCAGCTTCAGTCCCGTCGGGCCATCCTCGCGGGTCCGGCCGAAGGCATCGATCGTCCGCTCGATGTTCTTGTGCGGCTTGATATTGCCTACATACAGCACGAACGGGTGATCGAGTTGATACCGCTGCCGGACCCGCTCCGTTGTGGCCTCGTCGGGCGGCGTGAGGAACCGCCCGTCGATGGCGTTGTAGATCACCTGCACTTTGTCGGCGGGAATGGCGAAGAAGCGGAGGATGTCGCGCTTCGACGCCTCCGAGACGGTGAGAATGCGCGCGGCCTGGCGGGTCGCCGTCCACATGAACGCGCGCGCGTACAGGTGGGCAAACCGGTTGGGCAGGTACTGCGGGAACATCAGGTGGATGCAGTCGTGAATGGTCACCACCGATCGGCACGGTGTCAGCGGCGGGAGCACGTAGTGCGGCTCATGCACGAGCGACACGCCCTCGCGACGCAGCCGCCACGGAATCCGCACCTGCTCCCCCAGCGAATACGGCTCCGCGTCCTCGACGACCACCCGGAACCGCGGCACGAGCTGGCGCACTTGCTCGAGATCGTGGCTGCGACTCAAGACCACGTACGGGGTGTCCGCGTCGATCCGGTGCAGTTCGACGAGGATGTTGCGGATGTAGGTGCCGATGCCGAAGTCACGCAGCTTCCGGGCATCGATCGCCACGCGGCCGCCGTCAGCCATGCGCGCCCCGTCCCGTCACCCGCAGATACCACCTGAGCCACCCAGCCCACTGCGGCAGGTGCTTCTCGTAGAAGGCCACATGGCTCATCCTGCGCAGGCGCTGCGTGTCGGGGTTGCGCGCGGCCGAGCGCCCGCGCAAGTGACGCACTTCAGCCTCGGGCGCAAAGCGGATGGCGCGTCCCCGCCCGCGCAATGTCGTGCAGAGGTCCACGTCTTCCGTGTACATGAAGAATCGCTCGTCGAAGCCGCCGACAGCTTGCCAGTCTTGCCGTCGGATGAGCAGACAGGCTCCGCTGACCCAGGCCCGCTCGCCCCCCGAGCGGCTCAGGCGTTCCACGTACCGCACCGCGGGTCGCACCTTCCGGTTGTACAACGACAGCAGGGCTTTCTGCTTGAGCTCGCCCCATGGGCTGATGGGCGGGCCGAACGACAGCTCGGCCCGTCCTCCGCCGTCGACCAGGCGTGGCCCTGCGACGGCGGCCTCGGGATGGTGGAGAAGGCTCCCGATGAGACGCTGGACGGCTCCTGCGGGCACGACGGTGTCTGGATTCAGGAACAACAGCAACTCGCTCCAGGTCTTCGCCGCCCCCAGGTTGTTGGCGCGGCCGAAGCCGATATTGCCGCCGGTCTCAACGACCTGCACGGCGGGGAACCGGCGCCGGACCAGGTCCGGTGTACCGTCCGTCGAATCGTTATCCACTACGACCACGCTGGTGGGATGCGGCTCGGTGCGGCCGGCAAGGGACTCCAGGCAATCGCCGATCTCCGCTCCGGAGTCGTGGGTCACGATGACGATGGCCAGCGAGGGAGCGTCAGCGGGCAAGGGCGGCGTCCTCGAGAGCGGCGAGCGTCCGCGCCGCCGTCCGCGACCAATCGTAGCGTGCCACCACGGCGGGCGCCTCGGCCACCAGGCGCGCGTGGTCGTCATCGTTCGTGAGCAGCGCGATCAACGTACGGCCGAGGTCGGCCGACAGGCCCGGACCGAGTGCCAGATAACGGGCGGCAGGCCCGTACACCTCGCGCGCGACGCCGGTGTCGAGGACGAGTGGAGGCACGCCGTGCGCCATAGCCTCCAGCGGCGTGAGGCCGAACCCCTCGTACTCGGACAAAAAGACGAACACCCTGGCGCGGGCGTAGAGGTCCCTCAGCGTGGGCTCGTCGACGTAGGACCGCAGCTGGACTCGGTCCCGCACGTCCGCGGAAGCGTTCGCGAGGGACTGGGTGGGCGCCGAGCCTCCGGCCAGACGGTTTTCGCCGACGATGTGGAGCCGCGCATGCGGAATCGCCGGCGCGACATGGGCCACAAACGCGTCCACGAGTGCGTCGACGTGCCGGCGCGCGAAGATGGAACCGACATAGAGCACGATTGGCTCGCGCGGGGTCCGCGGCACGGCGGCCGAGCGCACTCCTAGCGGCGTGACCAGGATCCGATCCGCTGGAATCCCCAGCCGCGCCACGATTTCCCCCTTCGAGAATTCCGAAATCGTGAGGACGCGGCGCGCCCGCCGGGCGCTCCAGCGGGTGAGAACCCGACGCCGCGTCCCTTCCCGACGGCTGAACCACTCGGGGCGCGCGGCAAACGAGACGTCGTGGATCGCGACCACGGTGGGGCACGGCGCGGTGAGTGGAGCGGAGTAGCCCGGCGCAAAGAGCACGTCCGGCCGATCCGGGATCAACGCGCGCGTCAGCGTCCACTGCTCCCATCTCGTGCCGCCCGCGCCGGCCAACACTATCACTTGGCCGGCAAACCCGATGGGCAGCGGCGGAGCCGACGGAGCGTAAAGAATCCATTCGTGCCGTCGCGCGTCCGGCGATCGGCCCCACTCGAACAACAACTCCGAAAGGTAGCGCCCGACGCCGGTCGGCTTCCCGCAGAGCTCGCGCGCATCGATGGCCACCTTCACGCCTTGATCTCCAGGGCGGCCAGATATGCACGCCACACGCGTTCGGCGCACTGATCCCACCGGAACTCGGCGGCACGGGCCAGCCCTTGCGCGGTCGCCACCGCCGCGACATCGGGGTGGAGCAGCGCCTCCATCGCCTCCCGAAACCCGTTCGCATCGTCGGGCGGAATCGGCCGCGCGGCGTCGCCGGCTACCTCCGGTAGCGATCCGCCGCTCGAGACGACGACGGGCACACCGCAGGCCATGGCTTCGAGGACGGGCAGGCCGAATCCCTCGTCGAGCGATGGCAGCACGAGCATATGGGCGGCGGCGTACAACTCTTGCCGGGTGCCCTCGTCCACGTACCCTCGCCATTGCACCAGTCCCGCCAGGTGACGAGCGCGCGCCTCGTCCTGCCACCGAACACCCGCGGGCGTCATGCCCCCGGCGATCACGAGCGGCGGTGCATCCGGTCGGCGGCCGGTCAGCTGCGCGTAGGCCTCCAGCAGGGTTCCCACGTTTTTCCGCGCATCCAGCGTCCCGATGAAGAGGATGTGCCGCGGGGCGAGGTCCTGACGCCGACGCCGTATGTCCGCGGCCCATCGCGGCGCGCCGGGCGGGCAGAGGTGAATCCGCGATGCCGGCACGCCGAGCGTCCGCGCCACGTCATCGGCGGTGTAGCGTGAGGACACGACAATCGCCTCCGCTCGGGCTGCGTGACTGCGAACCAGTCTGGGGAAATCCCGCCGCATCTCGGCCGTCACCCGCTCTGGATGCCGCAGGAAGTGCAAATCGTGAATGGTGAGCACCGTCCTGGCGGTGCGGCTGGGGATGGCCAGTGGCGTCGCGGAGTGCGCAAGGTCGACCGGGCCGGCGAGCCACTCCACCGGTGGGAAGCGCAATCGGTTCCAGGACCACGTGAGCGCCCGCACGGGGAGGCGGCGGTCGACGGCTGGGATGCGGAGTTCCTGGGTGACACCGACGGCAAGCCGGTCCGTCCATGAGGCGGTGAACAGGGTGAGACTGCCGGGGGTCGCTGGCCCGCCTGGGCCTGCCAGGGCCCGCACCATCTCGTGTACGTATTCGCCGACGCCGGTCCGGGCCCGCAGCGCCGGGCGGTAGTCCACGAGCACGCGCACGGCGAGGAGGGTAGCACAGAAGCAACAAGTCCTTGCGGGTCAGTATGTTGACAGGCCATGACCCCGGTGATAATCTCGTCGTTTTGGGACCTCCGCCCGGACACGGCGGATAAGGGTCGGGAGGCGAGAGGCTATGAAGGTTGCTGTCGTCGGAACCGGGTACGTGGGGTTGGTCGTGGGTGCTTGTCTGGCTGAGTCGGGTAATGACGTCATCTGCGTGGACAAGGACGAGTCGAAGGTTCGGATGCTCAAGCGCGGGCACATCCCGATCTACGAGCCCGGGCTTGAAGAGATCGTGAAGCGGAACAAGGGCGAGGGACGGCTGACCTTCACGACCCAGCTGCCCAAGGCGGTGAAACTCTCGCAGATCGTCTTCATCGCCGTCGGCACTCCGCAGGGCGAAGACGGCTCGGCCGACCTCCAGCACGTGCTGGCTGTCGCCCGCGACGTCGCCCGCGCCATGGACGGCTATCGCGTCATCGTCAACAAGAGCACCGTGCCGGTGGGCACGGCCGAAAGGGTCCGCGAGATCGTGCGGCGCGAGACGACCCATCCCTTCAGTGTGGTGAGCAACCCCGAGTTCCTCAAGCAGGGCGCCGCGGTCGACGACTTCATGAAGCCAGACCGTGTGGTGATTGGTGCCGAGGACCCGCGTGGCGCCGAGCTGATGGTGGCGCTGCACAAGCCGTTCACGCGGACCGGGGCGCCGATCATGGTGATGGACTGCGCGAGCGCGGAGCTCTCCAAGTACGCCTCGAATGCGCTCCTGGCCACGAAGATCTCGTTCATGAACGAAATCGCGAACATCTGCGATGTGTTCGGTGCCGACGTGGACCAGGTGCGGCAGGCCGTCGGGTCGGATCGCCGCATCGGGCCGTCGTTCCTGTTCCCGGGTGTGGGCTATGGCGGCAGCTGCTTCCCGAAGGACGTCAAGGCACTCGTCAAATTCTCGTCCGACCGGAAGTACGATTTCAAGATTCTGCGGGCCGTGGAATCAGTCAACGACCTCCAGAAACGGCAGCTGGTCAAGAAGATCGACACCTTCTACAAGGGCAGCCTGAAGGGCAAGACGATTGCGATCTGGGGATTGGCCTTCAAGCCTAAAACCGACGACATGCGCGAGGCCCCGGCCGTGCCGATCATCAACGCCCTGCTCGAGAAGGGCGCCAAGGTGCAGGCCTACGACCCCGAGGCGATGAAAGTGGCCAAGGGCATCTTCGGGTCGAAGATCACCTATGCCGGCAAGCCCTACGACGTGCTGCGCGGCGCTGATGCCCTGGCGGTGATTACCGAGTGGCACGAGTTCCGCGAGCCCGACTTCCCGCGGATGCGCAAGCTTCTGCGCGAGCCGGTGGTGTTTGACGGCCGCAACATCTACGACAAAGAGCAGATGAAGGCGCACGGCTTCACCTACTATTCGATCGGGAGGTAAGGATGTCGCGGGTCCTCGTCACGGGCGGTGCGGGCTATATCGGCAGTCACGCCGTGCGAGCGCTCGTGGATGCCGGGCACACCGTCGCCGTGCTGGACGATCTCTCGGCGGGACACGCGGCCGCGGTGCCGACGGCCGTGCCGATCGTGACCTGCGGGATGCACGAGACCGCGCGCGTGGCCGAAGCGCTCGCCGACCACCGCATCGAGGCCGTGATGCACTTCGCGGCGTGGCTCGACGTCGGGGCCTCGGTGGCCGAACCCATCGGCTACTATCACAACAACGTCACGGGCACGCTGTCGGTCCTGGAGGCGATGCGCCGGACGGGCGTGGGGCAGTTCATCTTCTCGTCGACCTGCGCCACCTACGGCGAGCCGACGCGTGTGCCGATGGACGAGTCTCTCGATCCCCATCCGATCAACGCCTATGGGGAGACCAAGCTGGCCGTCGAGCGCGCGCTGCCGCACCTCGAGCGCGCCTACGGCATCCGCTTCATCGCGCTCCGCTACTTCAATGCCGCCGGCGCGCATCCCGACGGCTCGATTGGCGAGGATCACGAACCGGAGATTCACCTCATTCCGCGCGCCCTTAGGGCGGCGACAGGAGGCCCGCCTCTGAAGGTGTTCGGGGAGGACTACCCGACGCCCGACGGCACGTGCCTCCGCGATTACATTCACGTGTGCGACCTCGCCGACGCTCACGTGCTGGCGCTGGGCGGGCTGGCGGGCGGAGCCGGCTCGGCGGTGTACAACGTCGGCACCGGCACGCCACACTCGGTGCGGTCGGTCATGGCGGCCGTCTCGCGCGTGGTGGGGCAGGAGGTCCGGTGGGAGCCCGCGGCGCGGCGGCCCGGCGATCCGGCGGCGCTCTACGCGTCCAGCGAGCGCATCCAGCGAGCGCTCGGCTGGCGCCCGCGCTACGCGGACCTCGATGCGATCGTACAGCACGCCTGGCGCTGGCATGTCGGGCACCCCCGCGGCTACGAGGATCGTCTCCTGGCCTGATGGACGCCTTCCTGCGGCTGCTTCGTTACGCCCGCTCGCACACCGGACTCATCACGGGCGCGGTGTTGGCGATGGTGGTCTACGGCGGCGCATCGGCGGCCATCGCCTGGCTGATCAAGCCGATCGTGGACGATGTCCTGCCGTCGCAGGACCGGCTGGGATTCGTCATCTGGACCCTGCTGATCGCGTACTTGCTGAAGGGCATCGGCGCCTACTTCTCGAGCTACCTGATGGACGACATCGGGCAGCGGGTGGTCCTGCAAGTCCGCGGCGACCTGTTCACGCACCTGCTGAATCAGTCCGCGGCCTTCTTCGCCCGCCGAACCACGGGGCAGCTGCTCTCGCGCATCAACAACGACGTCGGGCAGGTGCAACGCGGGGTAGCCGAGACCGTGGGCGATCTCGCGCGTGAGTCGTTGGCCCTCGTCGGTTATGCCGCGCTGCTGTTCTACTACGACGCCAAGCTGGCGCTCGTCTGCATGACCGCCGCACCGCTCGTTGTCTATCCACTGGTTCGCCTCGGGAAGCGCGTCCGCACCGTCACCCGGTGGAGCCAGGAAGCACAGGAGCACATGTCGCACGTGGCGGCGGAGGCGTTCGCCGGGCACCGCATCGTCAAGGCTTTCGGGGCCGAGATCCGGGAGTCGGAGAAGTTCGAAGGCGCGGCGCGTTCGCTCTATCGCTCGAACATGAAGGTGACGCGTGTGCTGTCGATGCTGCCCCCACTCATGGAGCTGCTGGGCGGCTTTGCCATTGCCGGGGCCCTCTGGTATGGCACGCAGGAGATCGCGGGCGGCCGCCTGACCGCCGGCGAGTTCACGATGTTCGTGGCCGCGTTACTGCTGATGTACGGGCCGGTCAAGAAGCTGAGCCGGGTGAACGCGAATCTGCAGCAGGCCGTGGCGGCCTCGGAGCGCATCTTCGAACTGCTGGACACGCACAGCGAGGTGCGCGAGCGGGCCGGGGCGCGGCCGCTGCCGCCGTTCGGCCGCGACATCGTGTTCACCGACGTGCGGTTCGGATACGAGGACGACCGCGGCGGGCACGCACTCGGCGGCGTGAGCTTCAGCGTTCGCGCCGGCCAGATGGTGGCGATCGTCGGGCCGAGCGGTGCCGGGAAGACCACCCTGGTCAACCTGCTCCCGCGGTTCTATGACGTGACCGGCGGACACATCGCCATCGACGGGCACGACCTGCGCGATGTGACGCTGGCGTCGCTGCGCGCGCAGATCGGCATGGTGACGCAGGAGACCGTGCTGTTCGACGACAGCATTGCCGGCAACATCGCCTTTGGCGTGCCGCGCGCCGGCGCGGCGGAGATCGAAGCCGCCGCCCGGGCGGCTCACGCGCACGATTTCATCGTCGCGCTCCCGGACGGCTACCGCACCACCATCGGCGAGCGCGGCCAGCGGCTCTCTGGGGGGCAACGCCAGCGGCTGGCAATCGCCCGCGCCCTGCTCAAGAACTCGCCGATCCTGATCCTGGACGAAGCGACCTCAGCGCTCGACGCGGAATCGGAGCGCCTGGTGCAGGACGCGCTCGCCACGCTGCTGCTGAACCGCACGTCGTTTGTGATCGCGCACCGGCTCTCGACCGTCCGTCGCGCCGATGCGATCATCGTGCTCGAGCGGGGCCACATCGTGGAAATGGGGCGCCACGACGAGCTCGTTCAGCGACCCGATGGCACCTACGCGAGGCTGTACCAACTCGAGCTGGTGGACGACCGTCCCGAGTCGCGCGTGTCGCGGATCGAGCCGGCGGAGCCCCGGATGACACCATGATCAAGAGCATGACGGGGTTTGCCTCCATCACCCGCGAGGATCCGACGGCCGCGGTCGGCGTGACCGTGCGAGCCGTGAATCACCGTTTTCTCGACCTGCAGCTCCGCCTGCCGGCGCCGGTCGCGGACCTGGAGCCGCGCGTCCGCGGGCTGGTGCAGTCGCGCCTGGCGCGCGGCCGGATCGAGGTGAACGTGTCCCTGCAACTCCGGCAGGCACCAGCGCCGGAGGTCGAGCTGAATGCCCCGTTCGTGCAGGCCCTGTCGGCCGCGCTCCAGCTGGCGCGCGAGCAGGGCGTGATCGACGGCGCGCTCACGCCCGGCGATCTCTTGCGGCTGCCGCAGGCGCTGAGCATCCGCGAACGGCTGGCCGACGGCGGACGTACCCCCGAGGGGCTCGCGGCGCTCGTCGAGACCGCCGTGGACGGAGCGCTGATGCAACTCGAAGGGATGCGCACGCACGAGGGTGCGCATCTGCGGGCCGACCTGGCGGCCCGGCGCGACCTGCTCGCCGTGTTCGTCGACGCGGTGGTGATGGCGGCCGAAGCCGGCCGTGGGGACCTCGAAGGCCGCCTGCTGGAGCGCGCGCGCGAGCTGGCTACCACGATCCCCGTCGATCAGGCCGCTCTGGCCCAGGAGGTGGTGCGGGTGGCGCAGCGCTCGGACATTACCGAAGAGGTGACCCGGTTCCGCGGCCACCTGGCCCACTGGGAGGCGCTCACCGACGCGGCCGAACCGTGCGGACGCAAGCTCGATTTCCTGCTGCAGGAGATGAACCGCGAGGTGAACACGATCGGGTCCAAGGCCGACGGGCTGCAGGTGTCGGAGCTCGTCATCAAGGCCAAGGCCGAGCTCGAGCGGATGCGGGAGCAGGTCCAGAATGTCGAGTAGGGCGCGCGGCCTGCTCTTCATCGTGTCGGCGCCGTCGGGTGCGGGCAAGACCACCCTCGCCGAGCACCTGGTGCAGATCCTGCCGAACCTGCGCCTGTCGCGGTCATACACCTCGCGCCCGGCGCGAGACGGTGAGCGCGACGGGGTTGACTATAATTTCGTCAGTCGAGAGACCTTCGCTCGGATGATCGAGGAGCGGGCGTTCCTCGAGTGGGCGGACGTGTTCGGGAACTTCTACGGCACCGGGGCCGCGGACACCGAAGGCATACTGGCCTCGGGGCAGGATGTCGTGCTGGTCATCGACGTGCAGGGCGCGAAGCAGGTGCGCGCGCACGGCGTCGATCACAGCGCCATCTTCGTGCTCCCGCCCTCGTTCGAGGTGCTGGAACGGCGGCTGCGCGGTCGGAGCAAGGACACCGAGGAGCAGATGCAGCGCCGCCTGGCGACCTCTCGAGCCGAAGCCTCGAGCTACATCGAGTACGACTACGTGGTGGTGAACGATCAGCTGGAGCCGACCGTCGTACGATTGCAGGAGATCATCGCCGCCGAGCGTTCCCGGATGCACCGCATGCGGACGCTCGCGGAGGAGATCATCAAGACCTTCACACTCTGAAACGCGAGCCCGACATGGCACTCATCGCACTCGGCGTGACCGGCGGCATTGGCGCCTACAAGGCCGTGGAGATTGCGCGCGGCCTCCAGAAGCAGGGGCACGACGTCCAGGCCATCATGACGCGATCGGCCCGGCGCTTCGTGGCGCCGCTCACCTTCGAAGCCATCACGCGGCGGCCGGTGGTCACGGACCAGTGGACACCGGGCGCCAACGCCGACATCGAGCACATCTCGATCGCCTCGGGCATCGACCTGCTGCTCGTGGCGCCCGCTACCGCCAACACCCTCGGCAAGTTGGCGCATGGTATCGCCGACGACTTCCTGTCGTCGCTGTACCTGGCGACCACCGCGCCGGTGGTGCTCGCGCCGGCGATGAACACGAACATGTTCGCGCACCCGGCGGTAATCGCCAACCTCGAGATCCTTACCGGCCGTGGCGTGCGCATCGTCGAGCCCGGTGCGGGTTACCTCGCGTGCGGATGGATCGGCAAGGGGCGCCTGGCCGAGCCGGACGAGGTGGTGACCTTCGTCCAGCAGCTGCTGACGCCGGCCGCGACGCCTTTCACCGGCCGGGCCGTCCTGGTCACGGCAGGACCGACCTACGAGAACATCGATCCCGTTCGTTATATCGGCAATCGGGCCAGCGGCCGGATGGGATACGCCGTGGCGTCCGAGGCGATGCGCCGTGGCGCGCGGGTAACCCTGATCGCCGGCCCAGGCGCGGCGGATCCGCCCGCCGTTACCGAGTTGGTCCACGTGAGAAGCGCCGCGGACATGCACCACGCCGTGATGGCACGGGCCGCCGCCCAGGACGCGGTCATCATGACCGCTGCGGTGGCGGACTACACGCTCGAGCCGGCGGCACAGAAGATCGCGAAGGCGGACGGGCCGCTGGTCCTCACGCTGTCGCGCACCCGCGACATCCTGGCCGACCTCGGCGCGTTGCCGCAGCGCCGCGACGGCCGCCCGGTGCTCGTGGGCTTTGCCGCCGAAACCCACGATGTGATCGATCATGCCCGAGGCAAGCTGCGCCGGAAGAAGGTGGACATGATCGTCGCCAACGACGTGTCACGCCAGGACGCCGGGTTCGAGGTGGACGCCAACGCGGTGACGATCGTGTCGGCCGCCGAGACGATCGAGGTGCCTCTCCAGTCCAAGGCGCAGGTGGCGGGGCGAATTCTCGACGCGGTAGAGGCGTGGATCGCCAGGCTCCCCGCGCCGGCCGGCGCCGCGGCGGAATAGGCCCGCTCGACTCCCGACTGCTGACCCCCGGTTTTCCGACTCCCGTTTGCCGACTGCCGACTCCCGACTGCCGTATCCTGCTGAGATGTCGAACGACCTGTCCGCGCACCTCGAGTTCTTCGCCGCGCTGGGCGTCACGGGCGTGAGCCGCGATCCGGAGTGGCGGCGGCGTGAGGAACCTCACGTCGCGCTCGCGCCGGGTGCCGAAGCCGGGCCCGCGGCGGGCGCGGCAATGTCCTTGGAGTCGGCGGGGGACCCGGCGTCGGCCGAACCAGCCGGGGACGTTCCGGTACCGCCGGCCTCTCCCGCCGAGGCGCTCGACCTCTTGCGCGCGGACATCGGCCCGTTGTGCGTGCGCTGCAAGCTGTGCGACCTGGGCCGCAGGCAGGTGGTGTTCGGGGTCGGCAATCCCAAGGCGAGGCTGATGTTCGTGGGTGAAGCGCCGGGCGAAGACGAAGATCGTCACGGCGAGCCCTTCGTCGGCCGCGCGGGACAGCTGCTCACCAGGATTATCGAGGCCATCAGCCTCACCCGCGATCAGGTGTACATCGCCAACGTCATCAAGTGCCGGCCGCCTGGCAATCGCAATCCCGAACCGGACGAGGTGTCGGCCTGCGAGCCCTTCCTCTTCCAGCAGATCGCCATCATCAAGCCCCGCGTGATTGTCGCGCTCGGGAAGTTCGCCGCGCAATGTCTGCTGCGGTCGACCGAGCCCATCACGCGCCTGCGCGGCCGCGAGTTCGAATATCGAGGGGCCACCCTCATCCCGACCTTCCATCCCGCGTACCTTCTGCGCAACCCGTCTTCCAAGCGCGAAGTGTGGGAGGACATGAAGAAGGTGCGCGGCATTCTCCTGGACGAGCAGCGCGCGTAGGCCCACCATGCGGCTCATCTCGGTGGCGGTGCCGGTACCCGCACTCGGCCTGCTCACCTATGCGGTGCCCGACCGGCTGGTCTGGCCGCCGTCGGGCGCGCGTGTCGTCGTTCCGCTCGGCCCGCGTCAGCTGACCGGCATCGTCCTTGGCGAGGGTGAGCCGCTCGACCCATCGATCGAGGTTCGCGAAGTGATCGAGGTCCTCGACGCGGCGCCGTTCGTGCCGCCCGACGTCGTGTCGCTCGCGCGCTGGGTGGCTGACTACTACCTCGCCGGTCCTGGCGCCGCGCTCGCGGCCGCGGTGCCGCCTCACGGGCTCACCGCTCGCGTGGACGCGTTCAAGACGGTGCGCGTCGCGCGGCTCACCGATCGCGGCCGCGACCTGCTGGCCCGCCTGGTGGCGCCGCGCTGCGTCGACCCGAAGGATGCCGACGTCCCGCGACTCGGCACCCGCCAGCGCGAAGCATTGCAGGTGCTCGCCGCACGCCTCGATGGCATGTCAGCGCGCGACCTGGCGGAGCGAGGCGTACCGGCCTCGACGCTCTCGCGCCTCGAGGCGATGCAGCTCATCGCGATCGCCGACGCGCGCGTGGATCGCGATCCGTTTGCCGCCAACCGTCATGCGGCGGCGCCCGGAGTGGAACCGGGTCCGCGACGGCTGATGGAGGATCAGCAGCGCGCGTTCGAGACGCTCTCGGCGCTGGCGGAGACGGGGCAGTTCCGGACCGCGCTGCTGCACGGCGTCACCGGCAGCGGCAAGACCGAGCTCTACTTGCGTCTGGCCGAAGGCGTGCGCGCACGGGGCCGTGGCGTCCTGGTGCTGGTGCCCGAGATTGCGCTCACCCCGCAGGTGGCCGCGCTCTTCCGTCGCCGCTTTGGCAGCCATGTGGCGATTCAACACAGCGGCCTTTCCGACGGTGAGCGTCACGATCAATGGCATCGCATCCGGCGGGGCGACGTGGACGTGGTCGTCGGCACGCGATCTGCGGTGTTCACCCCGGTGGCCGATCCGGGGCTCATCGTCGTCGACGAGGAGCACGACACCTCGTACAAGCAGGAAGATACGCCGCGGTATCACGGGCGCGACGTGGCGGTGATGCGCGGCAAGCTGAGCGGAGCGCTCGTGGTGCTGGGATCGGCGACGCCGTCGATGGAGTCATTCGCCAACGCGCGCGCCGGACGCTACACCCTGGTGAGCATGAGCCGGCGGGTGCTGGATCGGCCGATGGCGGAGGTCAGCATCGTCAACATGCGGGAGGAGATGGCGGAGGAGCCCGAGGTGGTGCTGAGCCGGCCGCTGGTCGAGGGGCTGGGACGCCGGCTGCAGGCCGGGGAGCAGGCGGTGATCCTGCTCAACCGCCGTGGGTACGCCACCGCCATGTTCTGCCGTCAGTGCGGCCACACGCTCGAGTGCCCCAACTGCAGTGTGTCCCTGACGGTGCACCGGGGACGGGGGAACAGAACCAGAAAGCATGTCGTTGCCACCGCGGGCGGCGCGCCTCCCTCCGAGGATCGCCGCGGCTGGCGTGCGCGCTGCCACTACTGTAATCACGTGCGGCCGGTACCCAATACTTGCCCGCAATGCGCCGCACCGTACCTGGAGCACGTGGGGTTTGGTACCGAGCGGATCGAAGCCGAGGTACACCGGCACTTCCCGGAAGCCCGCGTCGCTCGGGTCGATCGGGATACCGTCCGCCGTAAGGGCAGTCTGGTGGATGTCCTCGGCCGCTTCGGGCGGCGCGAGGTGGACGTGCTCGTCGGCACGCAGATGATCGCGAAGGGCCACGACTTTCCGCACGTCACCCTGGTCGGGGTCGTCTCTGCCGACGTCGGGCTCGGGCTGGCGGATTTCCGCGCCGCCGAGCGGACGTTCCAGCTGCTGACGCAAGTGGCGGGCCGCTCGGGCCGCGGTTCGACCCCGGGCGAGGCCATCGTGCAGACACTCTTCCCGACCCATTACAGCATCCGCCTCGCCTGTACGCAGGACTACCCGTCGTTCTTCGACAAGGAGACCGCCTACCGGCTGGCGATGCGCTACCCGCCGCACGTGGCGATGGTCAACGTTGTCACGAAAGGGCGTACTTTCGACGAGGCCATGCAGGCGGCGCAGAGCCTGGCCGCGGCACTCCGCGGGGCCGAGCGCCGTGGATTCGTCCTGCTCGGGCCGGCCCCGGCGCCGCTCACCAAGCTTCGCGGCGAGCATCGCGCGCAGTTCTTCCTCAAGGGAGTGAACCGCACCGCGATGCGCGAGGCGCTGCGCGCCGCGCTCGACGCCGCACCGCAACTCGCGCGCCGAGCCTCGGTCGACGTCGATCCCGTGACCATGCTCTGAATTATTGGCCCGTGACGAACGGCTCGATCGGAGCCGGCGTGAAGCAGACGATCAGCATCACCAGTGCCACGATCGCCAGCCACAGCCGCGTCGATCCGAGAGGCGTGTCGTCGTCCAGGGTCGGCGGATGGCGCGGGCCGACCAGGACGAGCATGAGCACCAGCATCACCGTCCACGCGATCCAACTCGAAGAGACGAAGGTCAGGGTGATGGCAATCGCCACCATGGCCAGCGTCACCCACAACGAGCGGCGGCCCAGGACCGAATAGCTGATATGACCGCCGTCGAGCTGCGCGATGGGAAACAGATTCAAGGCTGTGGCCAGCAGTCCGAACCATGCCGCAAACGCCATCGGATGCATGTTGATCGAGTAGCCGTCGGCCACGTTCCCGAATACGAGCCACGCGGCCAGGCGGAACAACAGCGGTTCGCCGAGCGACATCAGGTTGCTCTGATCGTCGGGTAGCCGCACCACCTCGGAGAGCCCGAGCCCGACAAACAGCGCCGGCACCGCGACGACGAAGCCGGCGATGGGACCGGCGATGCCGATGTCGAAAAGCGCGATCTTCGAGGGGATGCGGGAACGGATGCGGATGAAGGCGCCCAGTGTGCCGGTCAGCGGCAGCGGCGCCGGCAGGAAGTACGGCCGCGTCGCGTCGACCCCGTAGCGCAAACACGCGACGTAATGCCCCATCTCGTGACAGCCGAGGATGCCGAGGACCGTCAGGCTGTACCACAGGCCGTGCAGATAGAAACCGGGCTGGGAGAAGAGCCCCGCGACGAACTCGCGTCCAGCTTGTTCGTCAAGAGGTCTGACCGGCTCGAACCCTTGTTGGAAGCTCAGGTAGTGACACGCGCCGACCAGCGTGGTCGAGGCCACGGTGAGAAGGAGGAGCAGGACGTGGACCCAGATGCGGTCGCGTCGGGGCGGCGCGAAAGGAGGCGCCGGAGGAAGCCAGTCGATGTCATCTTCGACTTGACTCGGCTGGAGCGGGGTGTTGGAAATTGGGGCGGAATCGGCGTCGCGCCCCGGCGGATACGCCACGGTCGGTTACCCGATGTTCTGCAATTCCTTGCCGGGCTTGAAACGGATGGTGCGCCCGGGCGGGATGCGCACTTCCTTGCCGGTCCGAGGGTTCCGGCCGATGCCGCGCTTGCGCGGCTTCACCTGGAAGACGCCAAAGCCTCGCAGCTCAATGCGTTCGCCACGTTGCATCGAATGCCGCATCGCCTCGAAGACAGCGTCAACCGCCAACTCGGCCTTGACTTTCGTAATCTCGGCGACCTTCGACACTTCGTTGACGATGTCGACCTTGATCATGCCCTGGCGCGCTCCTCGATCCCGTAAGTATCTTAATTCGTGGCACTTACGCCTGTCAAACCGCAAGTCCTTCTGTACCTGTAAGATCGGAGCACTTCCGTGGCGCTGCGCCTCCCTCCCACCGTCGTGTTCATCGGTCGGCCGAATGT
>DATLLC010000412.1:0-3820 GCA_035538015.1 Vicinamibacterales bacterium | reverse complement strand
TCCCTGCCCGGCCGCTGCCGGTGTCGCAGCCAGCGGCCGGGCAGGGAATGCCGTCGTACAACTCCTGCACGTGGCTCGAGCCGAAGGGCGGCACGGCCATGAGGCGATAGCTGCCGCTCGGCAGCCCGCCAAGGTCGTATGCGCCGCTCGCATCCGAGCAATCCTGCGCCACGTCGGGGGCGCTTCCGGAGAGACTGACGAAGGCGGTGACGCAGACGTTGCTCAGCGGAAGCGCGGTGACCGCGTCGGTCACGGTTCCGGTGATGCGGCCGCCGCGATCAAGCGCGAAATCGCGCCCGTCGGTCGTGGTGCCCGGGGAGACGGCGATCGCAGTGCCGGTGACGAGATCGTCCCACGAGCAGGACCACCACCCGCAGACGATGTTGTCGAAGATCTCGTTCACGTAGGCCGTGGAAGGGTCGTAGGTGTGAGCGTAGTAGCGGCCCGCAGGCAAGCCCTGGATGACATAGCGTCCGCTCGCATCCGTCGATGCCGACGCGGCGGGCACGGGCCCGCCTTCGATCAGCAGATGCACAATCACCGAGAGCCCGGCGATCGGCGCGGAGGTCCGCGCATCGGTGACGGTCCCGGCGATGATCCCGCCGCGGTCGAGATCGAGATCCGCTCGCAGCGTGCCGCCGGCCGTCACGACCAGCGGTACACCGCTTTGGAGCGCGGTTGCAGGCGGGCAGTCGCCGGGGCACAGAATGTCGGGGAAGATCTCGTCGACGTACGCCCGGCCATCCCCCGTTCCCCACGTGAAGACATAGTACGTGCCAGGGGAAACCTCGGCGCGGTACACGCCGGCGCCGTCCGTGGCCCAGCCGGAGCGGCACCACGCGCCGTCCTCCACGCAGAGCGCGATGGTGGTTTGTACGGGCGCCCGTGTGACGGCATCCCGAACGGTCCCCGTGATGATGCCGCTCTGCGCCCACGCCGGCACCGCTCCGAGGAGCGCCGCGACGACGAGGCACGATGAGCGGCTGATACTGACGGCCATGACGGCCTCCTTGGCTTCCAGGCCCCGGACGCTCGGCGGTATGAGGGCCTTCTACTCGATGAAGGAAGCAAGGGTCGGGCCTTCGGGCGCGCGGGATTTTCGGGCGGATCCTGGTCTCAACCGTGATCCGACAAGGGGACCGATGCCGATTAGGCGGCACGCCCACGAATGGGGTGACCGTTAGCGCCCTGAGCTGCCTAACCCCACTGGAGCCGACAGCGCGAACAGAGGAATGTGAGGTTCGTGCTCTCGAGCGGGGCAACCGCTCGATCCCGTAGGCGATCTCCACAATCACGGGCTGAGGGATTGCGATGTCGGTTGGCTTTCGTGAGGCCAGCCGTTCGACGATGGCCTCGCTGCCCTTCATGAGGGCGGACACCGCGTTGGTATCGAGGATGTAGATCACAGTTCACGCGGTGGCTTCGAGCGACGGGCCTCTCTTACGTCGTCCAACAGCTCATCGGCGTCATGTTGCCTAGCGACGACATCAGGGCCTGCCCACACCTCAGGAGTGAGGAGTGGATTACCCGGGGAGGTTGCGCTGGGCATCGAACCGAGTAGAGTGATGGCCGGGGTCGAGCTCACTGGTGACTGTCAACATGGGCTGGGTGACGCGTCTGGCAGCCGTCTTTACTCTGGTCGTGGCTGGCGGCCAGTCGGTGGTGTCCGAGTGGCTGGATTCAGGCCACTCGGCGGGCGCCTTCACCCTGGCGCGTCTGCGCTGGGGGTCGGACCTGCCGCGATCCTCCTTCGGCTTCCGCTCCGCCTGGAACCACGACTATCCGCGTGCCGAGCGGCATCTGTCGCTCATCATCCGGGAGCTGACGTTCACGCGGGTTCGCGCCGACGGCGACGTCGTGCTTGCGCTCGACGATCCGGATCTCTTCTCGTACCCCATCGTCATGATGTGGGAACCGGGATTCTGGAGCCTGACCGATCGTGAAGCCGAATCGTTCCGCGCCTACCTGCTGAAGGGCGGCTTCGCGATCTTCGAGGACTTCGACGGCCCGGAGCAGTGGCGCGTCTTCGAGTCGCAACTGCGGCGCGTGCTCCCCGGCGGCCAGCTCGTGCGGCTCGATCAGTCGCACGCGATCTTCGACTCGTTCTTCAGCATCCACGACATCCACGCCATCGTGCATCCGATGACCGGCATCCGCCCGAGCTATTACGGCGTGTTCGAGGACAACGATCCCGCGAAGCGGCTGATGGTCGTCGCCAACTTCGACAACGACGTGCCCGAGTACTGGGAATGGTCGGGGGAGGGCTTCTTCCCGTTCGACGCCTCGAACGAAGCCTACAAACTCGGCGTGAATTACGTGATCTACGGCCTGACGCACTGACGTCGGTCGGTCGCACACTTCCTCCAGACCGCGCTTATACTGGGCGCCAAGAGGGGGCGTCATGCTGCACCGAATGGCCGGCGTGGTGTGTCTCGTGGCGTGGGCGTCGGCCGCCGGTGCGCAGGGCCGCTATTATCCCGACCGCTTCGACTGGCAACGCCGATCGCCGGCCGAGGCCGGGATGGACGCCGCGGCGCTCGATGCCGCGGTGACGTTCGCCATCGCCAACGAGAACCCCGCGCCGAGGGATCTGGCCGTCGCGCACGCAACCAGTCTGGGCGCCGCCGAGCCGTTCGACACCCCGATAGGCCCGCACAAGCCGCGGTCGGCCGCCAACGGCCTCGTCATCCGTCATGGCCGGGTGGTGGCCGAGTGGGGCGACACCAAGGCCGTGGACATGACGTTCAGCGTCACGAAGACGTTCCTCTCTACCGTCGTCGGGCTGGCGTGGCAGAAGGGACTGATCCGCGACGTGACCGATCGCGCGCGCGACTACATGCCGCCGGGTGTCGATCTCTTTGAGGATCCGCACAACCAGGCCATCACGTGGGAGCATCTGCTCAGGCAGACCAGCGACTGGAAGGGCACGCTCTGGGGGAAACCCGACTGGGCGGATCGGCCCGAGGGCAAGCCCGAGGAGTGGGCCAATCGAACGCTGCACGCGCCTGGCACGCACTACAAGTACAACGACGTCCGCGTCAACCTGCTCGCGCTCGCGGCGCTGCACGTGTGGCGCCGCCCGCTGCCCGAAGTGCTCCGCGAAGAGGTGATGGAGCCCATCGGCGCGTCGAGCACGTGGCGCTGGCACGGTTACGAGAACTCGTGGATCGACCTCGACGGGCGCAAGGTGCAGTCGATGACCGGCGGCGGCCACTGGGGCGGCGGCATGTTCATCAACGCGTGGGACATGGCCCGCTTCGGCTATCTGTTCCTCAGGAACGGACGGTGGAACGACCGCCAGATCGTTTCGGAGAGCTGGATCGCCATGGCGCGCACGCCCGGGCCGGCCAACGCCGAGTACGGCTACATGAACTGGTTCCTGAACACGGGCCGTAAGCCTTTGCCGTCGGTGCCCGAGTCGAGCGTCACGTTCCGCGGCAACGGCCAGAACATCATCTACCTCGACTGGCAGAACGATCTCGTCGTTGTGACCCGCTGGATCGCGCCCGGCAAGGCGCTCGACGAGTTCCTCGGGCAGGTGGTGCGGGCGATCCGATCGGCCTCTTCCCAGTAGCGCGACGCTGCAGGATCGCCCCTCTTCACTGCGCCTTCGCGGCAACGAGAATCCGCCGCTGACCATCAGGGACGTCGACGCCTTCATCAGTGGTGTCGCGCTCGGCGTTGGCCACGACGTGGCTAGCGCACGCAGCGGAAGCCGATGGTGGGCGTGCGCTCGTCCGGAGACGTGTAGTTGCGGAAGTACACGGCACCGAGCCGGGGATCGGTGTCGGCCCAGCTCCCGCCCCGGATCACCTTGTAG
>DATLLC010000411.1:0-8877 GCA_035538015.1 Vicinamibacterales bacterium | reverse complement strand
GCGCGTGCCCATCTCGCTCGAGGGCGTCGCGGCCATGTCGAACGAGCCGGTGCCTTACCATCTCAAGCGCTGGTGGTTCGCGCTCGGCGGCACCCCGGCCTACCTGTTCGTCGTGCAGATTGTCACCGGCGTGCTGCTGGCCTTCTACTACCAGCCCTCGGCGTCGACGGCGTACGAATCGGTGCGCTACATCACCGAGGAGGCGTCCTTCGGCTGGTACTTGCGCGGGCTGCACAAGTGGGGCGCGACGCTGATGATCGCGGCGGTGGTCATGCACCAGATCCGCGTGTTCTTCACCGGCGCGTACCGGCGCCCGCGCGAGCTCAACTGGATGATCGGCATGACCCTGCTCGTGTGCACGCTGCTCCTGGGGTTCACCGGCTACAGCCTCGTCTTCGAGCAACTGAGCTACTGGGGTGCGACCGTCGCGGCCAACATCAGCGACACCGTGCCCATCGTCGGCCCGCTGGCAAAGCAGGCGCTCCTCGGCGGCGAGGTCTACAACGACCGCACGCTCTCGCGCTTCTTCATCCTGCACGGCGCCGTGCTTCCCGTGGTCCTCATCCTCGTGCTGATGATGCACATCGGGCTGGTGCGCCTGCACGGCGTCACACAGCTGACCTTCGAGGGCGAGGAGGAGAAGCCGGTCCGCCACTTCGATTTCTTCCCGGAGCACTTCTATACCGAGCTGATCATCGGGCTGACGTTGATGATCCTGCTGAGCGCGCTCGCCGCGCTCCTGCCCGTCCAGATGGGGCCGCGGGCCGACCCGCTCGTGACGCCCGACGTCATCAAGCCCGAGTGGTTCTTCTATACCGCCTTCCGTTGGCTGAAGCTGTTTTCGGGGACGACGGCGGTGCTGACGCAGGGGCTCATCGTCTTCGTGTTCTTCTTCTGGCCCTTCATCGACGACTGGCTGGTGCGCCGGTTCAAGTACGCGGACATCAGCGTCTGGATCGGCGTGGCCGGGGCGCTCACCATCATCGGCTTCACGATGTGGGAAGCGCTGGTTGCACATTAGTGCGCACGAGGGTTCAAAGCACACAGGTTCAAAGCACACGGGTTCAAAGCACGTGAGTTCAAAGTACGGAGTGAGCGAATGACGCTGGACCAGAAACGCTGGGTGATTGCCGGACTGGGGATCGTATTCCTGCTGTCGCTGGTGGCCGTGCAGTGGCTCGAGGTGTCGAGGCGGCGGCACGAGGTCGGAGACCGCCGGGCGCTGGCAGCCTCGATCCCCGCCGCTTCGCGCGCGTGCGTGGACTGCCACATGCAGGTGTCACGCGGGATCGCGGATCACTGGACCGGCTCGACCCACGCCGAGAAGGGCGTGGGGTGCGTCGACTGCCACAAGGCGGAGGCGAAGGACGCGGATGTGTTCAGCCACTACGGCGCCTCCATCGCCACCATCGTCTCGCCCCGCGACTGCGCCCGCTGTCATCCCACCGAGTCGGCGGAGTTCGCCGCGAGCCATCATGCCAAGGCCGGCAACATCCTCGCTTCGCTCGACAACTTCCTGGCCGAGACCGTCGAGGGTTCTCGCGTGGCCTTCAACCCGCACTCGCCGACGCCCGGACGGGCGGTGCAGAGCGTCAACGGCATGGCCCCGGCCAATTCCGGCTGCCAGCAGTGCCACGGCTCGATCGTGGCCTTCCAGGCCAGCGACGGCGGCTCGGTGACCATGCGCGACCTGAAGCCGGACCAGAACGGCCAACCCACGAACCTGGACGCATTGGGACGGGTCGTCCGCAACGAGAGCGGCAAGCCGCTGCTCCACAGTTCCAGCTGGCCCAACACCGGCATCGGCCGGATCAACTTCGACGGGTCGCTGGGCTCGTGCGCGGCGTGCCACAGCCGGCACGACTTCTCGGCTCGTCGGGCCCGCCAGCCCGAGAACTGCGGCAAGTGTCACCTGGGCCCCGATCACCCGCAGAAGGAGATCTACGATGAGTCGAAGCACGGCGTGGCCTTCCGCGACCTGATTGCCGACATGAACCTTGACGTGCGCCCCTGGGTGCTCGGCCGCGACTACTCTGCGGCGCCGACCTGTGCCACGTGCCATATGGGCGCGAATACGCGTAACGGGATGAGGGTGACGCACGATCCGGGCGAGCGCATCTCGTGGACCAATCGCCCGCCGGTCAGCCTCGTGATGGACACCGATGCGAACCACGACGTGGTGACCGAAACGACTCCAGAGCAGCGCCGGACCGCGATCGCCGACACCGCCGACGCGAAGCGCAACCGCATGAAGCAGGTGTGCTCGCACTGCCACACGCCGGACTACATCAACCAGTTCTACCGGCAGTACGACGACCTGGTGATCCACTACAACGAGAAGTTCGCCAAGCCGGGTCAGGCCATCATGACCGCCCTGACCGCGAACGGTCTGCTCACGAAGACGCAGTACGACGAGGAGATCGAGTGGACGTGGTACTACCTGTGGCATCACGAAGGACGCCGCGCCCGGATGGGCGCTTCGATGATGGCGCCCGACTACACCCAGTGGCACGGCATGTTCGAGGTGGCGGAGCGCTTCTACATGAAGCTGATCCCGGAAGCCCGCGCGATCACGGCTGAAGCGTCGCGGTCCGGCCGCGGGGAGCCGGCACGACGTGCCAACGCGGTCATCGACGAAATCCTGAACCGGCCCGAGCACGCCTGGCTCCAGAAGGGCGCCGAGGAGCAGGCCGACGCCATCAACCGCGAGATGGCGCGCCGGTACGGGACGCCTGAACGCTGATAAGGCCACCGATGGTCGCAGATGGGTCGCAGATGGCGTAGCCGCAGGCGAGATGCACAGATAGGGGAGCGGGCCATGAGCGGGACGATGAAGCGGCGGAGGTTTCTGCAGCTGGCGGCCGCGGCGGCGCCGGCGGTGGCGGTGTATTCGTGCGCGGATCGCGACGAGGCCGCGCGACTGGCCTCGAACAACGCTCCGGTGGATCGGGCCTCTATCGCGTGGGCCAAGGCGCCCTGTCGCTTCTGCGGCACCGGCTGCGGCGTGATGGTGGGCGTGGAGCAGGGGCGCGTCGTCGCCGTGCGTGGCGACGAGGCCAGCCCGGTGAACAAGGGGCTGCTCTGCGTCAAGGGCTACCACCTGCCAGGCCTTCTCTACGGCGAGGACCGGCTGCTGTATCCACAGAAGCGAACCGCCGCCGGCGGCTTCTCGCGCATCTCGTGGGACGAAGCGCTGGACCTCGTCGCTTCACGCTTCAAGGCCGCGCTCGACCAGCACGGCCCCGGCGCCGTGGGCATGTACGGCTCGGGACAGTGGACCGTCTTCGACGGCTACGCGGCGTTGAAATGGGTGAAGGGCGGGCTGCGCAGCAACAACATCGAACCCAATGCGCGGCTCTGCATGGCGAGCGCGGTGTCGGGATTCCTGACGCAGTTTCAGAGCGACGAGCCGATGGGCTGCTACCAGGATCTGGAGGCCGGCGACGACTTCGTCCTGTGGGGCAACAACATGGCGGAGATGCACCCCGTGCTCTTCAGCCGCATCCTGGAGACCCGCCGCGTCAAACCGGGCACGCGCATCGTCGACATCGCCACGCGGCGCACGCCCACCACCGATTACGCCGATCTGCACGTGCTGTTCAAGCCAGGCACCGATCTCGCGCTGGCCAACGGCATTCTGCACCTGCTCGTGGCCGACGGCCGCATCCACACGCCGTTCATCGACGAGAACCTGGTGTTCCGCCGCGGCGTCGAGGACGTGAAGCAGATCGGGTACGGCTGCTTCGATCAGCAGGCCGAGCACTATACATTCGAGGACCAGCCGAAGCCGAGCTCGCTCGGCGAACTTCGCACCTTCCTGGCCGACTACACGCCGGCCCGCGTCAGCGATATCAGCGGCGTGCCGGTCGAACAGATCCGGGCCCTCGCCAACCTCTACGGCGATCAGGCGCGCGGCACCGTGAGCTTGTGGTGCATGGGCGTCAACCAGCACGTGCGCGGCACGTGGATGAACAACCTGATCACCGACCTGCACCTGATTACCGGGAAGATCTGCCGGCCGGGGGCCAATCCCCTGAGCCTGACGGGGCAGCCGAGCGCGTGTGGCACGGCGCGCGAAGTCGGCACATCGAACAACCGGCTGCCCGCGGACATGGTGGTGACCAACCCCGAGCACCGCGCCGAGGCGGAGCGCATCTGGAAGCTCCCGCCGGGCACCATTCCTGCTCAACCCGGCTACCACGCCGTGGACATGTTCAGGGCGCTCAAGCGCGGCGACCTGAAGGTGCTGTGGATCCAGACGACCAATCCGTGGGTGACGCTGCCCAACCGCTCTCGGTTCGATCGCGCCCCTGACGATGGCCGGTTCATCGTCGTCAGTGACATCTACCCGACGCCGACGACGGAGATCGCGGACCTGATCCTGCCGGCCGCGGCGTGGGTCGAGCGCGAAGGCGTGTTCGGCAACACCGAACGTCGCACGCAACAGTGGAACAAGATGATCGATCCGCCCGGAGAGGCCCGAGAGGACGCCTGGGCCGTGATCGAGGTGGCGAAGCGGATGGGCATGGCGAACCTCTTCCCGTGGCCCGAGGACAACTGGCACGAGCCGATGTTCGAGGAGTATCGCGAGTTCGGTGTCGGCCACGGCAAGGACCTCGCCAGCTACGCGCAACTCAAGCAGACCCGGGGCATGATCTGGCCGGTCGTCAACGGCAAGGAGACGCCGTATCGCTACGCCGCCGGATACGACCCATACGTCAAGAAGGCGACCGGGGCGCATTTCTACAAGGCCACGGGCTACGGCGAGAAGGCGGCGTTCTGGCTGCGGCCATATCAGCCGCCGGCCGAGGCGCCGGACGCGGCATATCCGTTGTGGTTGACCACCGGCCGCGTGCTGGAACACTGGCACTCCGGGTCGATGACGCGCCGCATCAAGCAACTCCACCAGGCCGTGCCGGCGGCGTACGTCGAGGTGAACCGCGCGGACGCCGACGCGATCGGCATCAAGAAGGGCGACCGCGTCAAGGTGGTCAGCCGCCGCGGCAGCCTCGAACTGGTCGTCGAGATCGACGGTCGCGGCCGTCCTCCCCGCGGGACGGTGTTCGTGCCGTTCTTCGACCAGTCCGCGATCATCAACCTGGTTACGCTGGACGCGATGGACAACATCAGCAAGCAGCCGGACTACAAGAAATGCGCGGTGCGCCTGGAGCGCGTCTGAACACGAAGGGCACGACGTTGAACACGAAGGGCACGAAGTTGTTCACGAAGGGCACGAAGGCGCTTGGGGCCTCGTCCCTGGAATTGTGTGTTCTTCGTGATCTTGGTGCGCTTCTTCGTGCGCTTCGTGTTCCCTTGTTCCTCGTGGCTCCGATGTTCGCGACGGCGTGTACCGCTTCGCCGCAGGCCGCCGTCGCACGGAGCACGGGAGAGCGGGCGACGACACGGGCGTACGATGGCGCGCCGCCACCCATTCCGCACGACGGTGCAATTGGCAGCTGCGTCACGTGCCACGACCAGGATGGGTCGCAGATCGACGGCGTCGGTGTGGCGCCGGCTTCGCCGCACGGAGAGGGCGCGGCGGCGGGCGCGATGCAGCGTTGCCGGCAGTGCCACGTGCCCGTGGAGACCGTCGCCCTGTTCGTCGCCTCGCGTTTCACAGGGTTGCCGCAGGGGCCGTGGAAGGGCGGGCGCGCGACGCCGGGCGCGCCCCCGACCATTCCCCACCCGTTACAACTGCGCGAGAACTGCCTGGCCTGCCACGCGGGCCCGGCCGTGCGGGCGGAGATCCGCACCTCGCACCCCGAGCGGGTGCGCTGCCGGCAGTGTCACGTCCCCGAGTGACGGGACGAGGCCGGCGCCAGGCGGTCTGGTCGGCAGGCGGCCGGTCGCGCGCAGAGTGGCAGCTTCAGCGGCTGCTGAAGCTGAGCACGCTTTCGATGTAGCCGTACCAGAGCCGATCGCCCTGGAACGTCCCAGTGACAACGCCGCCGCCCCCGATGGTGCCGAGGAACGCGTTGATAGCGATTCGAGGCGTGATGGCGTAGTCGGCTGAGGCTTCAACCGAGGTCCCTAGACGGGTGCTGCCGTTGGATCCACGCCCTGTGTACCCGAACACGGCGCCCTCTCCGAGCGTAGCTCCACTCCCGGTGTACCACAGGTCCGCGGCCGAGGCGAGATCGACGTGGCGCAGGTCGAGCCGGAGCCCGAGCGGCGGCCGCGGGCGCGCCTGCAGCATCACGAACGACTCGTTCAGGTTCATCGTGCTGTAGACCGTCGTTTGCGAGTAACGGCGGACGGTGGGCAACATCGGGAAGAAGGTACCGTGCCGATCGTCGGCGCGGTCGTCGTCACCCGAGGCGCGGAAATAGCCGGCGCGCGCCCAGGGGCGCCAGGCCGCGCGCGTCCACTGATAGCCCGCCTCGAGAGTCACCGCGTACGCGCCGTGGTCCTGCCCGTACCAGTCGCCTGTCTGCACCGCCGACCAGCCGAAGACGTCGGCCTCACCTGCGCCTGCCGGGTAGGCGCCGAGTAGGACGCCCCCGAACGTCGCGACCCCGATATCGGCGCGCTCGGCCGGAACTCCGGTGTTGTCCGGCCGCTGCGTGACCGGGCGGTCGTCGGCGTAGTACCAGCCGTAGCCCTGCACCTGGGTGTGACGCGAAGTGGCGGCGGGGCCGCGCGAACTCACGGTGGCGCCGGCGACAACAATGTCGGTGATGGTGGGGCCCGCGACGCGTGCAAAGCCACCCTGGGTGGGCATCGCCGCGAGGCCGGTGACCTTCCACGATGGGCGAGTGATGTCCACGCGCGCGCCGTCGAAGCCGCGCTGGTAGATGGACCATTCGAACTCTCCGACGATGCGCGAGTCGAGGCGCTGACGCTTCACCGTTTCGATCTTCGGGTTGCCGCCTGGCGCCTCCGCGCCGGAAGTGTACGGGATGCGCCCCACTTGCAGGTCGAGGCCGTCGAGCAGGTTGGGCAGGCGCACGTTCGCGTAGCGGAGCCAGAGCTGCTGGGGGTTCGTCCGACGTCCACCCTGATCGAAGTAGAGCGCGCCGGTCCCGAGCGCACCGGGGCCGGAGGCGTGCTCAGGCAGCCCCGCCATCACGACGTACTGCGCACCCACGGTGATCTGGGCACGCTGGTGGCGGCCGCGAACCTCGAACCGCGCTCGGTTGCCGAGGAACGAGTAGCGAGCATCGCCGCCGGTCGGCGGTGGCTCGAAGTAGCGCCACGACTCCCAGCGCGCCAGCCACGAGCCGGCCATCTGCCACGCCGGGAGCGCAGGCGGCGGCGGGGCCGGTGTGGCCGCAGCGGGGGTCTGACCGGCGCCAGCCGGAGCGACGGTCAGGTGCCAGGCCACGGCGAGCGCGGCGAGCACCCGGCGGCGTGTCATCGTTGGTCTAGACGCCTGTGACGCGACTCAGCCGCCCGATCGCTTGCCGTGCGCGTGCGCCGTGGGCGCGGTGTTGCCGAGCAGCACGGTGCCCATCAACCCGCCTTCGGCGTGGTCCAGGATGTGGCAGTGGAACATCCACTCGCCGGGCCGTTCGTCGAAGACCACCAGGAACCGCGCGTGGGACTTCATCGGGATGTTCAGCGTGTCTTTCCAAGACAACGGCCTGATGGGCTCGTCTTTCTCGTCGAGCGGCAGGAAGAAGAAGCCGTGCAGATGGAAGGGGTGATCCCACTCCGTGTCGTTGTGGATGGTCCAGAGTTGCGTCTCGCCCAGCTTCGCCAGAAACGGCTTGGCTTGCCAGTACGGGACGCCGTTCACACGGAACTCCGACTTGCCGTCCTGGCCGGCCGGGGGAAGCGTCAGGATGACGGGCACGCGCGTCGCGCCGTCCTTCGAGGGCGGCACGATAGCGCGGGCGATGGTCGGCAGCGGTTGCTTCGGCAGCGGAGGGTCCTTGCTGAACTCGATGGTGAGCAGGTCCTCGACGTCGCGATATTGCACGCTGCCGTAGCCACGGTTGTACAGCATCGCGCGGAGCACCAGCGTGCTGCCCGGCTTGCCGGTGGGTCGCACCAGCACATCGAGACGCTCACCCGCCGTGACGAGAACGGTGCCAGCCTCCGTTGGCCGCTCCTGCAGGCCGCCGTCGGTGCCGATGGTCGTGAACGGCTGGCCGTCCATGTCGAGGAGGAAGAACCGGCTCTTCGCGGTGTTCACGATGCGCCATCGCTGTAGCGCGCCGGCGCGCGCTTTCAGAGTGGGATGACGACGGCCGTTGACGAGGACGTACTGTCCCTCGCGGCCGAAGACCTGACCCGCCGGGCCGCCGCTGTCGGCCGGCTCGAGCCCGCCACGCTTGTCGAAGCCGATGTCGCTCAGCACCAGCGTGAGCTCGTCGGCCACGCCGACGCCGTCACCGGGGTCGTCCACCTGCAGCGCGCCGTAGAGCCCGAAGCCTACCTGCGCGGCCGACATCACGTGCGGGTGATACCAGAACAGTCCCGCGTCGCGCACGACGAATTCGTAGGTGAACGTTTCGCCGGTCTTCACCTCGGGCTGCGAGATGTTCGGCACGCCGTCCATCTCGATCGGCACCCGGACCCCATGCCAGTGGATGGTCGTCGGCTCGGACAGCTCGTTCGTGAAGTGCACCACCACTCGATCGCCGACCTTCGCGCGGATCAGGGGCCCGGGCAGGCCGCCGTCGTAGGTCCAGGCCTTGACGCGGAGGCCGGGGGCGACCTCGACCTCCGCCACTTTGGCGGCGAGGTCGATCTCGAGGATGCTCGGATCGGGGTTGCGATCCACCGGCTCCTTCAACTTGAGGCCGCTGTCCCAGCCGGCGGGCGCGAGCGAGGCGCCCCGGTCCGCGGCGGCGTCGCGCGCGCCGAGCAGCAGGCCCGCGAAGAGGCCCATCGCGGTCACGAAGCGGCAGGATCGCGTCAGGTACGGCATGA
>DATLLC010000410.1:0-5854 GCA_035538015.1 Vicinamibacterales bacterium | reverse complement strand
GTCGTCGTTTTCGATCGCGCGAAGGACCGCCTGACGGATCTTTGTACGTTCGGAGATCTCGCGCAGCGAGACGCCGCGCTGTTCTCGCGCCTCCCGCAGGTCGGATCCAATGGCCATCGCCGGAACTCGCAGAGGGTTCGCCAGCGATCTTACACTCCCAGGCGACGGTTGAGCTTCGACTGGGAAAATCAGTGACGGTCACCTGCTCGCAGCAGTGCCGCAGGCACTTCGCCATCCAGATCAGGCGAACAGCCCTGTGGACACGCCCACGAGGCGGTAGAATTTCGCTGGTCCGCTCATCCTTGGGAGAGGTGCTCATGCGCCACACGTTTGCCGCTGCTGTCGTCCTCGTCTCGATGATCCTCGTGCCGTTCGCCACAGGCGGCGCCGCGCAAGAGACGGGCCCCTACTCATCGGCCCGGCCGTTCGGCACGCTGCGTCAGCAGGCGGCCGTCCAGCAGGCATGGCTCAAGGAGCGTCTCGAGGTGAACCTCCCGGCCGTGATGCGCGCGCATGGGGTCGACATGTGGGTGGTGACGATGCGCGAGTACAACGAGGATCCGGTGTTCCGGGGCCTCGTCTCGGCCACGACCTTCGCCGCGCGCCGCCGCTCGATCTACATCTTCTTCGACCGGGGGCGGGAGAAGGGCGTGGAACGGCTGGCGCTCGGCGGCACCTCGCAAGGGGGACTCTACGACGTCTATCGCGGGGAGCAGTCCACCTCGACGACGCAGAAAGCCGAACTGTGGGGGATGGAGCAGTGGCGGCTCTTTGCTCGGCTGGTGCGCGAGCGCAACCCCAAGGCCATCGCGTTGAACATCTCTCCCGATCACAACTTCGCCGATGGCCTGACGGTCGGCGAGTGGGAGCAGATGAAGGCGGCCCTCGGCCCCGAGCTCGAGGCGCGGGTTGTCCGCAATCCTCGCCTGGCGATCGACTACCTGGCACTGCGCGTTCCAGGTATGGCGCCGACCTACCGTCGGCTGCAGACCATCGTGCACGAAGTGATCTCGGCGGCGTTCTCGAACCTGGTGATCGTGCCGGGCGTGACGACCACCGAGGACGTCGTCTGGTGGATGCGACAGCGCGTCAACGACATGGGCCTCGGCACGTGGTTTCAGCCGTCGGTCGAGGTCCAGCGCATGGGCGTCAAGGAGTCGGACGTCGGCGACAACCCGGTGATCCAGCGCGGCGACGTGCTGCACTGCGACTTCGGCATCAGCGCCATGGGACTCTCGACCGACACCCAGCACATGGCCTATGTCTTGCGGGATGGCGAGACCGATGCGCCGGCTGGTCTCACCAGGGCACTCGCGCGCGCCAACCGCCTGCAGGACATCCTGCTCGAGAAGACCAAGCCGGGGCGAACCGGCAACCAGGTGCTGCGCGACGTGCTGGGCCAGATGAATGCCGAGGGGCTCGAGGGGACGATGTACTCCCATCCGATCGGCGATCACGGCCACGGCGCGGGCCCGTTGATCGGGCTTTGGGACTACCAGGAGGGCGTGCCCGGCCGCGGCGACGTGCCGGTGTTGCCGAACATGTGGTTCTCGACGGAGCTGCAGGTGACGACGGCGGTGCAGGAGTGGAACGGTCAGAAGGTGCGGATGGCGCTCGAGGAGGAAGCCGAGGTGCGGCCGGACGGGGTGATGCAGTGGACTCTGCGGCGGCAGACGGAGCTCCACCTGGTGCGGTGAGCCTGACTGATCAGCGGGTCGTGCCATTCATCGCACGCCGATGTTCGATGGCGCCTACACTACCGCCTCGAGGAGGAGGACGATCATGCACGCAGGTGTGGGGATTCTGGGATTGGTACTCGCGCTCGCCGCGAGCCCGGCGGCCGCGCAGACCGCGAAGCTCGACACCTACAAGTCGGAGGCGGCCCGAGGTGTGGACGAGATGGCCAAGCTTGCGCAGGAGATGGTCGACTCCGTCTTCAGCTTCGGCGAGCTGGGGTTTCAGGAAGTGGAGACCTCGAGGTACCTCACCGGCCAGCTCGAGAAATTCGGGTTCAAGGTGGAGCGGGGCGTCTCGGGCATGCCCACCGCGTGGGTCGCCACCTGGGGATCCGGCAAACCGGTCATCGCGCTGGGGTCGGACATCGACGGCATCCCGCAAGCGTCGCAGAAGCCCGGCGTCGCCTTCCGCGATCCCATCGTCGAAGGCGCGCCCGGCCACGGCGAAGGCCACAACACCGGCGTGCCGCTCAACATCGTCGCGGCGCTGGCCGTCAAGAAGATCATGGAGCGCGACAAGCTGCCCGGGACACTGATGCTCTGGCCCGGCGTGGCCGAGGAGCTCGACGGCGCCAAGGCGTGGTACATCCGCGACGGTGTGTTCAAGAACGTCGACGTGGTCCTGTTCACGCACGTCGGGAACAACCTGGGCGTGTCATGGGGTGACGGCGCTGGCACCGGGCTCGTCTCGGTGGAGTACACGTTTTCTGGAGAGACGGCGCACTCGGCAGGAGCGCCGTGGCGGGGCCGCTCGGCCCTGGACGCCGTCGAGCTGATGAGCGCCGGCTGGCAGTACCGGCGCGAGCACCTGCGCTTGTCCCAGCGCTCACACCACGTGATCACCAACGGCGGCGATCAGCCCAACGTCGTCCCTCGCAACGCGAGCATCTGGTTCTACCTGCGCGAGATCGATCAGCCGCACATCAAGGAGGTGTGGGACATCGCCGACAAGATGGCCGAGGGCGCGGCGCTCATGACCAACACCACCTGGACGTCGCGCATTCTCGGTACCGGCTATCCGCAGCACATGAACAGGCCGGTGGCCGAGACCGTGTTCGCCAACATCCAGAAGGTGGGCCTGCCGGAGTGGAACGAGGCCGACCAGACGCTGGCGAAGGCCCTGCAGAAGGAGCTGGGCAACCCGCGCCAGGACGGCCTGGCGACGAAGCTCGAGGATCTTCGCGGCCCGGTGAAGCTCGAGGACAACATGGGTGGAGGATCGGACGACATTGGCGATATCTCGTGGAACCTGCCAACGGTGACGCTGCGGTATCCGGCCAATATCCCGGGCCTGCCGGGTCACAACTGGTCGAGCGCCATCGCCAGCGCGACGCCGATTGCTCACAAGGGCGTCGTGGCGGGCGCCAAGGTGCAGGCAATGACCGTCCTCGACCTGCTGACCAGGCCCGAGATCATCAAGTCGGCTTGGGACTATTTCGAGAACGTCCAGACGAAGGACGTGAAGTACGTGCCCTTCATCAAGGCCGACACGCCTCCCGCCACGCACCTCAATACCGAGATTCTGGCGAAGTATCGCGAGCAGATGAAGAAGTACTACTACGACCCGACGAAGTACAAGACGTACCTCGATCAGTTGGGGATCGAGTATCCGACTATCAAGAAGTGAGGAGGCAGGAGGTAGACGTGCAGGCGGGTTTGGCTGCTTACGTCTCGCTCTTCATTTCTGACCTCGTGCGTGTGAGCGTGTCGAGCACCACCTCTACGCACGTCTCGACGCCGATCGCCGACGTGTCGAGGGTCAGGTCGTAGGAGCCGGTACCGCCCCACTGGGCACCTGTGAGCTGCTGGATGAAGCGGCAGCGATTTCGATCCGAATCCCGGACCGCCGCTTCGGCCCCCGCGGCATCCAGGCCGTAGAGCTCGCGCACGCGCTCGATGCGCCACGCGGTCGGGGCGTGCAGGAACACGGACAGCACGCCGGGGCGGCCCTTCAGCACCTGCGCCGCGCCGCAGCCGATGATCACTGCCCGGCCGTGTTCGGCGATGTCGTTGAGGAGGCGCTCTTCCACGCCGAGCAGCTCGCTCTCGCGCAGCGACTCCAGAGGCGGTGGTAGGTGGCTGAACCCTGCGCAGCCCCCCATTCCCACAGCCTCGCCCAGTCGCGACCACCAGGATCCGGAGGCGCTGGCCGCGCCGGCGCGATCGTCCTGCGTCTGCAGGAAGTCCGCGGCGTGCCGCAGCAGCATGCGATCGACGTACCGAAGATCGAGGTGGTCGGCGAGTCGCCGCCCGATCTCGGCGCCACCGCTGCCGCGCTGTCGTGAGATCGCGATGATCAGTGAGGGATCGGGCATCGCTCCTCCAGGGCCGGACGGCACTATCCGTCACGGCCCCGGAAGAGTAACACCGTTACGGGCGATAGTCCGGAGTGGCCTCGTGCGTCTTCACCACGTCCTTGCCGCCGGTGGCCTCGAGGATCTCCTCCGCCCGCTTCGCCCAGTTCTTGTCGTCGCAGTGTACGGAAACGAGGTAGCCGCCTTCACGAATCCGGCCCGCATAGCGCTTGGCTTCCACTTCGGGAATGCCGGCGCCGACGAGGCCGCCCACGAGGCCGCCGGTCGCGCCGGCTGCAGCCGCGCCGGCAAGCGCGGCCACGACCGGACCTGCCGCTACCAGCGGACCGATGCCGGGAATGGCGAGCGCGCCGATACCGACCAGCCAGCCGAGCACGCCGCCAACCGCCGCGCCGGTGCCAGCCCCGGCGGCAATGCCCTCCGGCGCCTTCGTGTTGATCTCGTGCGCGAGATCCTTGGTCGTGCGATCACGCTCAGGAAGAATCGCCGAGATGTCGCTGTTGCGGAACTCGGCGGCGCGAAGCGCTCCGAGGGCGCTTTCGAAGGACGCGCGGTCCGGGTAAATGCCATATGCCACGAAATCGGTCGACACGGTACTCCCCCCTGATGAGCCGGGCGTTATTGCCCCGATCGATCAGAAGCAGCAACTGTGCCGGTTTCCCTCAGGTCAGATGGTCGTCTGGCGGTTCACTTCGCCACCGCGAATGCCATTAATGACGCATCCGGTCCATTGCTGGTCGCGATCACTACGAACTGGCGACCGGCGCGCGAGCGATAGGTCATCGGTGTGCCGGTGGCGCGCCGGGTCAGCGGTACGCGCCACAGCTCGCGGCCCGTCTTGATCTCGAACGCATGGAAGGCCAGGTCCGTGCCGCCGGCGAACACGAGCCCGCCACGCGTCACGAGCACTCCGGGTGCCCCCGGAGTGCCGAGCGACTCTGGCAGCGACACGCCCTTGAGCGCGGGGTGCGTGCGTAGCTGCGGACTGTCGCCGAACGGCACGCGCCACGCGATGGTGCCCTTGTTGAGGTCGATCGCCACCAGGTGCCCGTACGGCGGCTTCAGGAGCGGCAAGGGCTGTGGTGGCTCACCGCTATTCGAGGGCACGAACTCCGTCGACGCTGTGAAGTCGCCGACCAACTCCGCGTCCACCTCCGACGCGCGCGGATTGCTGGCCGAGCGATCCGACTTCCTGACGCGTGCAATCGTCGGCTGGTTGGTCGTCTTCAGGATCAGGTACCCGGTCTCGGTGTCGAAGGCGCCTCCGCCCCAGTTGGAGCCGCCGATACTGCCTGGCCGCATGATCGTGCCCTCGAGCGACGGAGGCGTGAACAGCGGCCCGATGCGGTACTTCTGCATCGCGGCTTGTGCTTCCTGCTTCAGCTCCGGCGTCAGATCGAAGGCATCATCGAGCGTCACGCCCTGTTCGGTGAACGCCGGCGGCTTGGTGGGGACCGGTTGCGTCGGCCAGGCCACCTCGCCTGGCACGTCGCTCCTCGGCACGGGTCGTTCCTCGATCGGCCAGACCGGTTTGCCGGTGACGCGGTCGAAGACGAACGCGAACCCCTGCTTGGTCAGTTGGACAACGGCATCCACTCGTTTGCCGTCGGGCGTGATCGTGACCAGGTTCGGGGGCGACGGCGGGTCGTAATCCCAGATCCCGTGGTGCACGAGCTGGTAGTGCCACTTCCGCTTCCCGGTGGCGGCGTCGAGGCAGAGGATGGTCTCGCCGAACAGGCCCTCGCCGACGCGGTTGCCTCCATACAAGTCGTTCGACGGCGTGCCCACCGGCACATAGAGCAG
>DATLLC010000409.1:0-3298 GCA_035538015.1 Vicinamibacterales bacterium | reverse complement strand
GTTCGAGGCGCACGTTGGAGACCTGGCGCAGCTCACACGTGCTTTGCCTGACTCATGGCGACCGCGCGGCACCGTCGACGCGACCGGCGAGTGGGCGGGCTCGGCGCGAAATCTCGGGATCGGCGCGCGGCTTTCCGGCTCAACGCTTGCCGTCAACGGCACCACGTTCGACTCGGTGTCCGCACGCGCCTCCCTGGAACAGGGACGACTCGTCATCGATGACCTGCGGGCCACACAGCCCGGTGGTGCGCTGACCGGATCGGGGTCATGGAATCTCACCGAGTCAACGCTCGCCGCCGAGCTCACCGGCACGAACCTCGCGCTCGCGGTGATGGCGCCCACACCGGACGGAACCCTCGAGGCACGCGCGAAGCTGGGCGCGGTCTCGTTCGACGCTCGAGTGGCCGGAGAGGTCCAACGTCCTGACGGCACGATCGTGATCGAGGCAGGATCGGTGGAGATCGACGGTCGCGCGATCGGAACGGTGACCGCGCGGGCGCAGGCTGTCGGAGGCGAGGCCCATATCGTCGCCAGCGCCCCGGCCTACGGCGCCACGCTCGACGGCCGTCTTGGGCTGGATGGGCCACGGCCCTTCGCGGGCCGCCTGGCGCTCGCCAGTGCGGACGTCGCGGCACTCGGGCGCCTCGCGGGCGCGAGCGACACGATCATCGATCGCGTCAGTGCCTCCGTCGATGCCACGCTCGAGGCCTCTGGCAGCGTCGGCGACCTGGCCTCGACGGCCGGAACATTGTCGGTGACAAGACTGGACGGCGACATCCGCGGACAACGGCTGACGACCGCGCAGGCCGGACGGGTGCAGCTTCAGGACGAACGGCTTCGCGTCATCGAGCCCATGCGCTTGATGTGGGGTACGTCCTCGTTGGCGCTCACACCGGCGTCGCCCCCGGCGGCCGGCGTGGCCATGTCCCTCGAGGGCACGCTTGCCGAGCTCACGGCGGTCGTCCCCGAGATACTGCCGGAAGGCGTGGCGGCCACCGGTACCGTCAAGGCCGACGTTCTCCTGGGCGAGCGTTTGACCGATTTCCAGCCCACCGGGCGCGTGGCGCTCGCGCTCGTTGCACTCACGCGTGACGAGAAGGAGCTGGCCCGCGACACCACCATCGTCGCCGATGCCGATGCTACGACGATTCGCATCAGCGAGCTGCGTGGGACGGTGCTCGGTGGCCCTCTCGAAGCGCGCGGGTCCGCCCCGATCGCATGGATTGCGGGCGGCCGAGGCAACGAGGCTCGCGCCCCCGCCGAGCCCGCCACCTTCTGGCTGAAGTCGGGCGCGGCGGCCGGTGAGGTGGTGGCGCTGCTGCGCGATGAGGGCGCTGCCGTCGACGGGGCCTTCAACGTCACTGTCGAGGGCAACGCGGCCGCCCCGCGACTCGACGCGATTCGGGCCACGCTTCGAGACGAGGCGGGCGAGATCACCGTCGGCGGTTTCGCGCTGAGCTCCGCGCGGCCAACCGAGCTCCGCCTCGAGAACGGGCTGCTCCACGTGGATGAGTTCGAGTGGCACGGTCCGAGATCCGCCTTCATCGCGTCGGGCAGCGTGGCCCTTGCGGATGACCTTGACGGTCATCTGAAGCTGAATGGGGACGGATCCCTCGCCCTGCTTACGCTGCTGGTCCCGGCTCGTGTCGACGGACGAACGAGGTTCGACCTGGAGCTGTCGGGACCACCGGGACAGCGCGAGCTGCTGGGCACGATCGGGGTCGAGGATGGCAGCCTGGCCATGCAGTCGTGGCGGCTGGCGATGGCGGATTGGTCGGGGGACGTGGTGCTCGAGCGGGATCGCATCGACGTCAAAGGGCTTCGCGGCCAGTTCAACGGCGGCGAAGCCACCATTGAAGGTGGCTTCCCCGTCGGGATGGGCACGACGGCGCCCCAGTCTCTTGCGGTCACCGTGCGCGGTGCGTTCCTCGACCTGCCGAAAGGGCTCCGCAGCCAGATCGACGCCAGCCTGGAGTGGAGCCACGCCGGCGGCGGTGCCCGACTGTCGGGGAACACGACCGTCACCGCTCGCACGTATCGAGAACCGGCCACCGAGATCGCGCGCATCGCAGCAGCGCTGATCGATAGTTCCGGCGGCTCGTCCCCGGCGTTACCGGCCGCGCTGGCCGCGACCAGCCTCGACGTCCACCTCTCGACGATCGGCCCCCTCGCCGTCACCAACAGCGTCGCGCGCGTCGAGTTGCTGCCGGACCTGCAACTCACGGGCACCGTGAGCAATCCCGCCCTACGCGGCCAGGTTGCGGTGGCCGACGATGGGCGCATCCAGTTCGGCGGACGGCAGTATCGACTCCGGGACAGCCGTGTCGAGTTCGCGCCCGACCGTGGCCTGGTGCCGACGCTCGCCGTATCGGGCGAGACGCGGGTGGCGGACTACACGGTGTTCCTCAGGGTGTCGGGAACAGCCGATGAGATCGTGACCACGCTCAGTTCGGACCCGCCCCTCGGCGAGCGCGATCTGCAGACGTTGCTCGTCACTGGCCAGCGGGAGAGTCTCAGCAGGGAGAGTTCGTCCGATCAGAATGCGGTCGGTGCCATGTCCGGCGACGTCCTCGGGTTCGCCGGACAGTACCTGGGCTTCGACGCGGTGACCGTGAGCACCACGGATGATCTGGCGCTCGTGTCGAGCGACGTAGACCCGGCTCTGCGGCTCACCGTGTCGAAGCGGATTGGCCGCCGCTTCGAGCTCGTGCTCTCCGACAACCTGGACGACAACGAGCTGACGTGGGTGATCATCTATCGCCCGCGGCCGGGGTTCGAGTTCCGCGTCCTCTCACGGGATAACACCGAGTTCACGGGAGAATTCCGGCAGGAGATCCAATTCGGTCCGGGCGTCTCGCCGCCGCGGGCGCCCGCGCGTCGGCGGGTGGCGCGCGACCGCGTGGCAACCGTCACCGTCAGCGGCGAGCCGGGCTTCGCGCCGACCGACGTCCTCTCCGCCACCTCGCTCGGAGCCGGTGACGAGTTCGACTTCACTCGGTGGCTGGAGGACCGCGACCAAATCGCCCGGCTCTACCAGCAGCGGGGGTACTTCGCGGCCCGCATCGTCCCGACCAGACAGCCACTTACCGGCGATAGTGGCGAGCCGCGCGTGGCGCTGGACTACCGCGTGACCCGTGGTCCACGCACCGTCCTCTCAGTGTCGGGGTACACCCCGCCGCCGGAGGCGGAGGACCAGCTGCGGCAGGCGTGGTCAGACAGCGTGCTGGTAGACCTGCTCGAGGATGACCTCGCGCGGGTGATGCGCGAGCACCTGATCGACGCTGGATTCCTGCGTGCA
>DATLLC010000408.1:0-9786 GCA_035538015.1 Vicinamibacterales bacterium | reverse complement strand
CCGAAATTGCTCTCGCGCTCGCGCTGCTGACGACGGCCGGAGTGATGGTGAAGAGCCTGTTGCGCCTCCAGGAGGTGGACCTGGGCCTGACCCGCGAGCCGGTGCTCACGTTTGCGGTCAGCGTGCCGCCGTTCGTCGCCGAGGGGGACGACGCCATCGCCCGCTTCCAGACGGAGTTCCTCCGCCGTGTTCGTGCCGTCTCCGGCGTCACGCGGGCATCCGCCATCAACATGTTGCCGGTGGCGGCGACCGGCCGCAACGGAATCGTGCGGAGGCCGGATCAGGTGGGTGAGCGCGACGGCGTGCCGGTCACCGAGGTGCGCGTCGTCATGGACGGGTACACCGACGCGATGGGCGTGCGGCTGCTGGCCGGCCGCGCGATCGACGATCGGGATCGCAGGGGAGCCCCGCCCGTGGCCGTCGTCAATCGTACCCTGGCGGCGCGGCTGTGGCCTGCGCTCTCGCCGGCCCAGGTGATCGGTCAGCAAGTGCGAGCGCCATTCGACGTGGGCAACACCCTGCGCGAAGTTGTCGGCGTAGTCGCCGACGTGCGCTCACGGCGGCCCGATGCGCCTCCAGACCCGGAGATTCACGCGCCATTCGCCCAGTCGCCGTTGCCCACGCTCACCTACGTCGTGCGCGCGGAAGGCGATCCGACGCGGGCGACCGCGCCGATTCGCGCGGCGCTCGCCGACATGACCCCCCACGTCGCCCTCGCCACCGTCCGGACGTTCGACGAAGTCATCGCCACCGCGACCCGTACCTCGAGCCTGCTGTCGTGGCTGAGCGTGCTCTTCGGCCTGCTCGCGGGGGTCCTGGCAGTGGTCGGAATCTACGGCTTGATGTCCTACACGGTGGCCCAGCGCGAGCGCGAGCTCGCCGTGCGGGCGGCCGTGGGCGCCAGCCGGCAATCGCTGATCGCGTTGATCGTGCGAGAGGGGCTCGTGCTCAGCGTGGCGGGCATTTTGGCCGGAGTATTGATCGCGTGGGCCACTTCCGGGGTGATCGCCAGCCTGCTCTTCGAGGTGACCGCCACCGATGCGACCGTGTTTGCGATGGCCGCCGCCGGGCTGGCCGCGGTCGCGTTCGCGGGTTACGCCGTGCCGGCGCTGCGCGCGTCGCGGGTGGAGCCGGTGACCGCGCTTCGGGCGGAGTGACATCGAGAGCCGGCTTGGCCGGGGCCACGCCAACCCGCGGCGTGCTGTCCTCGTCCAACCGGAATGCTCGTTCATGACGTCCGCTTCGGCATCCGCAACCTGGTGCGACGGCCGGGGTTTGCGCTGACCGCGATTGTGCTGCTTGCGCTGAGCGCCGGTGCCAACGCCGCCGTCTTCTCGGTGGTTCGCGGCGTCCTGCTGCGTCCGCTGCCGTTCGCCAGGCCGGATCGGCTGGTGGCCGTCTGGCCGGATCAATTTGTCTCGAACGACGAGGTGGCGTTCTTGCGCGCACGGGCGCGCGGCCTCGACGCGATCGCGAGCGTGTCGCCGGGATGGCTGATGGCGTTGGCGACCGAAGACGCCTTGCCGCTCAAGGTCACCGGCGCGAGAGTCTCGGACAACCTGTTCAGGTTGCTGGGCGTGGACGCCGCCTTGGGCCGCACGTTCGCGGAGGGCGAGAGCAATCCAGGGCGCGAGCGCGTGGCGGTGCTTTCCGACACGCTCTGGCGACATCACTTCGGCGCCAACCCCGCCGTGCTCGGCCGCTCGGTGCTCGTCGATCAGGTCCCTCACGAAGTCATCGGCGTGATGCCCAATGGCGTCGAGGTGCTGGGCCGGGGGACGGATCTGTGGGTCCCGGCAGTGTACGCGCCCGGCTCGCCGCAGTACCGGCAGACAACCGCCCTCGCGCTCGCCCGGCTTCGCGGCGGTGTCTCGGTCGAGGCCGCTTCCGGGGAGCTCGCGGCGCTGGCGGGAGAGATGCGGCGCGAGATGGGGAAGCCCGAGGACTGGGGCCAGACCCTGCATGCCAGTGACTTGCAGGAGTCGATCACCGGAAAGGTCCGGCCGACACTCCTGCTCCTGCTCGGGGCCGTTGGGTTCATCCTGCTGCTCGGCGGCGTGAACCTCGGGACGCTGGTGCTCGGCGGCTCGATCGCACGCGCCCGCGAGCTGGCGGTGCGGACGGCCGTCGGCGCGTCGAGAGGGCTGCTGGTCCGGCAGCTACTCGTCGAACAGGCCGTGCTCGCCACCATCGGGTCGCTCGCCGGGCTGGCACTGGCGTGGAGCGCGTTGCCGCTGCTCGTGGCGCGGATTCCACCGGAAGTGCCGCGCCAGACCGAGATTGCGCTCGATGGTGTGGTGTTCGTCACGATCCTGACCGCGTCGGTCGGTCTCGCAGTGGTCATGGCGCTCGTCCCGGCCCTTCTTGCCATGCGCCCGGGATTGCAGCCGCTGCTCCGGCAGCACGCGGGCACGGACACCCCTGGCCGCCAGCGTGCGCTGGGCGGGCTCGTGGCCGCGCAGGTGGCGCTCGCGCTCGTGCTGGGCATCGCGGCCACCTTGATGCTGCGATCGCTCTGGCAGCTGCAGCAGGTGGACCCGGGGTTCGTTCCTGCGGGCGTCCTGACGTTCCGGCTGCAGACCACCTCCAGCCATCGAACGCTCGGAACCGGCGTGCCGTACTTGGAGCGCATCGCCGAACGCGTCGGCGCTCTTCCAGGCGTTGTCGCGATCGGTGCGATCAACCACCTGCCGATGAGCGGCTATTCGTGGACGACATCCATTCATCGACCGGAGAACCCCCCGGCCCCCGGTGCGTCCGCGCCGCAGGTTGGGTGGCGATTCATCTGGGGTGATTACCTCGACGCCATGCGCATTCCCCTCCTCGCGGGGCGCCGGTTCAGTCCGGCCGACACCGAGCAGTCTGTTGGAGTGGCGATCGTGAACGAGAGCCTCGCGCGCGCGCAGTTCGGCAGCGTGGCCGCAGCGATCGGCCAGCGCTTGGTGCAGCAGGGCGGCGGCCGGCCGGGTCCCTTCGTCGTGGAGATCGTCGGGGTCGTGGGCGACGTGCGCCACGTCGGCCTCGAGACGCCGCCGGCACCGGAGCTCCTGCGCCCGCTGCAGCAGACCTTCATGTTCCCGATGCAGCTGGTGCTGCGCACGAGCGGCGATCCGGCGGCGCTGGCGGCAGCGCTTCGCCAGGCCGCGTTCGAGGTGGACTCGACGGTGCCGGTGGCCGATCTCCAGCCGCTCCCCACCGTGCTGTCCGCGTCTCTCGGACGGTCGAGGCTGCTCGCGTTCCTGCTCTCGGTGTTTGCCGCCATTGGCGTGCTCCTCAGCGTGGTCGGGCTCTACGGCGTGGTCGCGGTTCGGGTCGCCCAGCGCGCGCGTGAGATCGGCATTCGTATGGCACTGGGTGCGTCGCCCCGCGCCATGGCCGCTGCTGTCGTGCGGCAGGGCATCCAGTACGCACTGGGCGGCCTGCTCCTGGGGATCCCGATGGCGCTCGCCCTCGCCCGCTACATGAACAGCGTGATCTTCGGGATTACGGCGCGCGATCCGCTGACCTTCGTGCTCCTGCCCGCGCTGCTCCTGGGCGTCACGATGGTGGCGTGCTACCTGCCGGCACGTCGGGCCGCGGGCGTCGATCCAGTGGCGGTCATCCGGTCGACGACCGACTGACGCCGCGCTCGACTCGATATCGGCGATGACGCCACGACGGTCCAGGTGTCGCCGGCAATCCAGAGGCGCAGGCGCCGTCCCGGCCGTGGCCGCCACCGGCTCCGGGCTCAGCCGGGCAGGCCTTCTCGCCGAGCTTGCGTCTTTGTCAGCGCCGCGTCACCATGGTGCCGCGTTTACATCGCACGCCCACACAAGAGACCATACGAGTCCTTGACGCTGCATGCCACACCAGGCCGATGAACGGATCGCGGGCCGCGAGGAACCTGACGCCCGCGCCTATCTAGCCGCCATCGTCGACTCGTCCGAGGATGCGATCCTCTCGAAAAACCTGGACGGCATCATCCAGTCCTGCAATGCCGCCGTGGAGCGCATCTTTGGCTACCGCGCGGACGAGTTGATCGGGCGGTCGGTCCTCACGTTGATTCCGCCCGAGCGGCAGCAGGAGGAAGCGGTGATCCTCGCGCGCGTTCGCGCCGGCGAGCGTGTCGATCACTTCGAGACGGTCCGCGTGCGGAAGGACGGCCGGCGCATCGACGTCTCGCTGACGGTCTCCGCGGTGCGGGACAATGCCGGCCGGATCATCGGTGCGTCGAAGGTCGCGCGGGACATCACCGAGCGCAAGCGCGCCGCCACGGCGCTGGCGGCCCAGCAGGCCTGGTTCCGCATCACGCTAGACAGTATCGCCGACGCGGTGATCGCCTCGAATCCGCGCGGCGTGGTGACCTACCTCAATGCGGCGGCGGAGTCGCTGACCGGTTGGACGGCGGAGGCTGCCGTCGGACAGCCGCTCGAGGTCGTCTACCGCATCCTCGATGAGCGGACGCGCCTGCCGGCGCTGAACCCTGCGAACGTCGTTCTGGGCTCCAGCGAGCACGCCGCGCCGGTCGGTCAGACCGTGCTCGTGGCCTGCGATGGACGGGAACTGCAGATCGCCGACAGCGCCGCGCCCATTCGTGATGCCAGTGGGGACATCCTCGGCGTCGTCCTGGTGTTCCGGGACGTCGGGCCGCAGCGCCGCGACGCGGCCGCGCGTCAGAGGGCGGAGGCCGATCGGGAGCGGCTGCTGGTGGCCGAGCGCACCGCTCGTGCCGAGGCGGAGCGGGCCAGCCGCATCAAGGACGAGTTCATCGCCATGGTCTCGCACGAGCTGCGCACCCCGCTCAACGCGATTCTCGGGTGGACGCAGTTGATGGCCCGCTCACCGGGCGATCTGGAGCTGCTCGAGCGCGGGCTCGACGTCGTGGCGCGCAACACCCGTCTCCAGGCGCAGCTGGTGTCCGACCTGCTCGACATCAGCCGGATCGTCGAAGGGAAGCTCACGCTGGACGTGCGCAGTCTGGAGGTCCGCCAGGTCGTGACCGAGGCCATCGACACGGTGGCCCATGAGGTGGCGGCGCGTGGTCTCGTTCTGCGCAGGAACCTCGAACCGGCGCCGCTGTTCGTTGCCGGCGATCCCGCGCGCCTGCAGCAGATCGTCTGGAACCTGTTGTCCAACGCCATCAAGTTCACCCCGGACCGCGGCGCGATTACGGTCACGTTGCGCAAGGCCGAGGGCGAGGTCGAGGTCGCCGTCGCCGACACGGGCGCCGGCATCCGCCCGGAGGTGCTGCCGCACATCTTCGATCGCTTCCATCAGGCCGATCGAACGATCACGCGGCGATTCGGCGGTCTTGGGCTCGGCCTGGCGATCGTGAAGCACCTGGTGGAGCTGCACGGCGGGCGCGTCCGGGCCGACAGCGCCGGCGAGGGCACGGGATCGACTTTCACCGTCACGCTGCCGGCGAGCGCGGCCCCGAGCGCCATTGCGGCAGGGCCCCCTCCCGTCTCCGCCACCGACGCGCTCACTGCCGTGGCCCTGGACGGGGTGCGCGTGCTGGTCGTCGAGGACGAGCCCGACACGCTCCAGTTCCTGAAGCGTCTGTTCGAGAACCATGGTGCCGCGGTCATCACGGCGGCGTCGGCGGCGGCTGCCATGGAGGCGTTTGCTCGCGATCAGGTTGCGGTTCTGATCAGCGACATCGGCCTGCCCGGCGTGGACGGCTACGATCTGATGCGGCAGATTCGGTCCCTCCGGCCCGAGGGCCACCGTGTGGCGGCCATCGCGCTGACCGCCTACGCGCGAGCGGAAGACCGGACGCGCGCGCTCCGCGCCGGGTACCAGGCGCACGTCACCAAACCGGTCGACGGTGCGGAGCTGGTCGCGATGGTGGCCAGCCTGATGGAACTCACGACCGCGGCCCATCACAGCAGCGAGGCGAGGCCGGCCGGGCCTCTGCCCGAGTGATGACCGGTTCGCTGAAGCTCCTGCCGCTAGTGGTCCGTAACTGCTGAATCGGTAATCTGACGATCGATCACCACATCACAACCTCGAGACATCAACAGATGTCGTTATCTGAGATATCCGGACCACTAGTGCCGTCCGCTGGGAGCCGGCGAGAGCACCACTTCGTAGCCGCCGGCGTTGTCCGAGAGATCGTCGTCGTTGACGGCCAGATACAGCCGCCCAACCCCGGGCATTGCGACGGTGGTCAGGTTGCCGATCGCAAACGGCTGGCCGGTGGGCCCGATGCGGCCAATCAGCGCTCCGGCCGGCACCGACGGCATCGGGGCGTTCATCGCTGCCCGTTCCGCTCGGCCCGCGGAGGTAGCGACATCGGAGCTGTCGCTCGAGAGCTGAACCTGCCCCACGGTCTGGAACTGCACGTTCTGGCCCTGGCGAACGGTCACGCCCGTATCCACCCACGGCTCGCGTGCGCTGACGCGGACGTGGCCGTTGACCGCCGGTCCCGAGGATGGCCGGCTGCCGCTCGTGCCCGTCGCGCCCGGTATCGCCGGATAGTTCCCCGTATAGATGCGGCCCACCTCCGAGGCACGGAGCCGGCGCTCCGCCCCGTCGGTGGTGCGAAACACATACTCTCGGGACCTTGCCGGCTCGGCCGAGCCTTCCCCGCCCTCGATGTCAGTCAGCGTGGCGTCGAAGCTCCGGCCGTTGGACAGCACCACGATAGGAGTGGCACCACGAGCGCGGCCGAGCTCGGTGTCCGGCAGACCGCTGGCGCCACCCACGCGATCGATGAGCGCGACGTCGCTCATCGGAATCCTGCGCTGGTCGTGAAGGCTGACCCGCACGAACAGCGTGCCGCCTTCGAGGTCCTCGAGCGCGCCGGTGACGCGGTCGCCGCCGCGCAACTGGACCGTGACGCGCTCGGCGGGCTCCTGGGCCGAGACTGGGCCGAAGAGCAGGACGCCGGCGGTCAACGTGAGGGCGCCTGTCAGTCGAGCCGGTTGCGCGACGGCGCAGAACCTCTTCCACGCACCTGCGGTCTTGGACATCGTTACCTCCACACGCTCGTGTAGCAAGGCGGGTGCCAGTGCCCGGCGGCGCTCCGTCGGTTCCTCCCAAGCGCGGCGGGCCGCGGTCGAGCCCGCAAAGTGGGTAAAACGTGCCCACCTGTGTCCGCGCCTGAGCCGTTTCCCGGACTACCGTCGCGCCGGCGGTGCCGGGTCGTTCGACCTCGTCCTGAGATTCGCGAAGAACGCCTCGGTGCCGGGGCCGATCCACAACGCGATCCCGCCTCGCGCGGGCGGCAGCTTGAGATCGTTCACCATGAGAGTCGGCTGATCGGATCCGTGGACGTAGAGACGCGCCGTTGCCGCGCGTACGACAATCCGCATGCTCGTCCACGCCCCGGACTGAAGGTCCACGTACGATTCGTACTTCTCCGGGAACGACTTGCGCAGCAGCGGCCACGGGAAATCCGGGTGTGAGGCGTACTGCGTGGAGTGATTGCGGCGCACCTGATCGTCGGCTCGGCCATTGTCGGGCCGAAGGTAGATGTGCTCGTAGCGTGCGGCGTCCGGCGAGACGCGGAAGGCCACCCCGACGAACCCACGGTCGTCGGGGATGGCCAGCGGCCCGCGACGGCCGACGACGTCGACAGCGATCTCGACGTCATGAAACGACAGCTGGTCGACGATTGCCATGCCGCCGTCCTTGCGGCCATCGGACTCGACGAGCCGGAGCGCGGGACGCCCCTCGTGCGTCACTGCCGAAGCGGATACGTCGTGCAGGCGAAGCCGGCTGGGGTCGAGCGTCGCCGGCGCGGCGCCGGGTGACTGGGCCTTCGCGGGTATCCAGAGGCACACGGACGTAACGAACGTGAGCAGCGCAGCGACTCTCATGCAGACCTCCTCGCGTCCGGCGGTTCACTCGAGCGCCTGGTATCCGAGGCGCATGACAGTGCCCATCAGGTCGAGGTACGGGAAGGGCAGCATCTGGGACAGATACAGCCCCACCACCTGTTCCTCGGGATCGATCCAGTACCGCGTATTGGTGGACCCCGCCCACCACAGCAGGCCCGGTGACCCCACGTCGCCGTAGCGCGCGACGTCCGTGACGATGGCGTAGCCGAAGCCGAAGCCGACGCCAGGCGTGCGCTCGGGCGAGGCGAGTGTCGTGAGCTGGTTGCGGCGCATGAGCGCGACGGTGTGCCGGCTCAAGACCCGCACGCCCTCCAGTTCCCCGCCGTTCAGAAGCATCTGCAGGAACCGGAAGAAGTCACCGGCGGTCGTCACGAGCCCGCCGTGGCCCACCATGTCCCAGCCGCCGCCGCCCGACCACGCGCGCGGCCGCCGGCCGAAGAGGCTGTGGCCGGCTGCATCGGCAACCCCGAAGCCGTCCGCGCCGGCACGATACACCGTGGTCAATCGAGCCTGCCGAGCCGCCCTCACGACGAATCCGGTGTCCGTCATTCGCAGCGGGCCGAACAGCCTGGCTTGGAGGAAGGCGTCGAGCTCCTGCCCGCTGACGCGCTCGATTACAGCGCCCGCGATGTCGGTGCCAAAGCCGTACTCGAATCGCGTGCCCGGTTCGCTCGTGAGCGGCACCGTCGCGAGCCGGGCGGTCCACTGTGCCAGCGTCAGATCGTGCGTCCAGTCGTCGTCGTGGCCCTTTGGCATCAGGCCGGCCTCCTGGTAGGCCGCCCGCTGCTGCGGATTGTCTCCGTAGCCGAAGCCCGTGGTGTGTCGCAGGAGGTCGCGAACGGTGAGCCGCTTCGTCGCCGGCTTTACGGACCCGTCGGCCTGGCGGATCGACAGCGAGCGAAACTCCGGAAGATGATCGCCCACGGCGTCGCCGAGGCCGACACGCCCCTCTTCGACGAGCGTCAGCAGCCCGACGCTCGTCACGATCTTCGTGGCGGACGCCATCCGGAACAGGCTGTCGGTCGTCATGAGGCGCCGCGACGCGGCGTCCGCGAGCCCGAACGCCTTCAGTGTGCCCACCTGCCCATCACGGGCCAGCAGCAGCACCGCGCCTGGCAGCCGCTTGTCGACCACGTAGCGCTCGATGAACTGTTCGATCCGCGCCAGCCTCGCGGGCACGAAGCCCGGGGACCGACGCGACGCCGCGGCCGCGCGGCCCGTGGCGGCGCGCACCGGGCCGGTCCCATCCGCGATCGCGACTCCGGCCAGGAGCGCGGCCACTGCGAGCCTGGGTAGAGCAGTCGAGGTCATAGCGCCGTCCTGTCGGAAATGAAAAGAGCCCGCTGGCCTGCAGTCGGCCAGGGGCTCCGCTGACTCGCGACCTGGGAATGCACCTCCTCATCGAGGCCCCTATCCCCAGCGCGTGAGCGTTCTTTGCGGCTTAGTAACACCGCGGGCGGGCGGTGTCAACACGTTTGGGACCAGTTGCGCGAATCCGGGTCGAGCGCGCGCGACGATCCGATGGCGAGACGCGGGAATGACTCACGGCGGTCACGGCGTCTGCCTCACCCGGGCGAGACTATCGGCGGCGAGACGCTGCAACAGGCGTCCCGCGGCATCGGCCAGATCACCCGGCAATTCCAGAGACACCGGCTCGCTTGCGCGGATCACCTCGGTGCGGATCGCCCGATCGACGCCGGTGATCTGGAGCTCGACGGCCCCCACGAGCTGCCGGCTCGCCCCCGCATCCAGGTGCCACGTCAGCAGCGTCAATGCCAGCGCCGACGCGGTGCTCCGGTCGACGAGCCGCACCTCGGAGCTGGCGGCCAGAGCGAGGCGCAGCGCCGAGTCCAGATACCGGTCCGGGGTGGACGACCACCGCCACACGGGATCCTCCGTCAACTCGCCGCTCGCGAGCTGGTGCAGCACCGGACGTCCCAGGTGGCCGCGCGTCTGCGTTTCG
>DATLLC010000407.1:0-11550 GCA_035538015.1 Vicinamibacterales bacterium | reverse complement strand
GCTCCTCACACGGCTGATCGACGACCTGCTCGACGTGGCGCGGATCAGCGAGGGCAAGTTCACGCTGAGGCCGGAACGGACCACGCTGGGCAGCCTGATCGAGCGCGCGCTGGAGCTGGTCGCGCCTCAGGCGACCGACGCCGGCCAGACCATCGCGATCGACCTGACTGGCGCGGAGTCCGAAATCGTCGTCGATGGGTCGCGCGTGGTCCAGGCCGTCGCCAACCTGCTGGCCAACGCGGTGAAGTTCAGCCCTCAGGGCAGCGTGATCCAGCTTCGCGGTGAGGTCGCGCAGGATGTGACGACGATTTCGGTGGAGGACAAGGGTATCGGCTTCTCGCCGGAGCGGGGCGAGCGGTTGTTCGACATGTTCGCGCAGGAACCAGGCAGCGACTCTCACGGCGGCCTGGGCATAGGTTTGTATCTCGTTCGCGCGGTCGCCGTCCTCCACGGGGGCACGGTGAACGCCACCAGTGGAGGACCGGGTCGAGGAAGCATGTTCACGCTGCGGCTGCCGGCCAATGCCGAGGCCCGTGCGTCTGGCGCGCGGGCGTGGGAGGGCAGCCCCACTCCTGAGCCGCGCCGCGTGTTGATAGCCGATGACAATCGCGATTCGGTCGAGATGCTGGAACTGCTGCTGACGACGCACGGGCATCACGTCACGGTCGCGTTCGACGGCGAACAGGCGTTGGCCCTCGCCGCTCAGCGTCCGCACGACGTGGCGCTCGTCGATCTCGGCATGCCGGTGAGGGATGGGTACGCCGTCGCGCGGCAGCTGGCCGGGTCGGCCACGCGGCCACCGCTGGTGATCGCTCTTTCGGGTTGGGGCGACCCCGACGCGCGCCAGCGAAGTGCGGCGGCAGGCTTCGATCACCACCTCGTGAAACCGGTCCAGTGGGCCGAGCTGGAGAGGGTGTTGACGCGAGGGACGCCGAATTCCGCGGACGAGGGCGTGTGACGAGACTGCGAGCCGACCCTAGCCGCGGATCCGTGTGCGCATCCAGCCCGCCACCAAAGCGATCGCCTCGAGATTCTCGTAGCTACTGTGCCTCAGAACCAACGAGGCCTCGGATGCAGCCTCGCCAGTCCTCGAGCGGTCGGCACTCAGCTGATGAACGACCCACCGACCAGGTGGTGTCGGCTCGGCGGTGATCTCGAGTGGCACTGCCGCCAACGCGAGGTCAGGTCCAAAGGGTGCCACGCAAACAACGAGCAACAGAATGAAGGGTACGAGCAGCAGGCCGGTGAGCGACAGGCCCACGATGTAGCCGTACAAGCCCGCTCCAGCCCCGAACCACCAGACGAGAAGGGTAGTGAGCGCCGCCGCCAGCACGAGCGCCCACACCCACATCGTCGCGGCCTGCAGAGAGGGAGGCGCGATCGAGCGGAAGGGCGACCAGACATATTCCGCGACACCCGCGGCAATGCAGAGGGCGGCGACAGTACTTGCCACGCCGCGGAAGGCACGCGCTCTGGCGCCCCACTGGCGGACGACATCCGCAAGGTCCGCGGCGACCATCGCGGGGCGTACCCAGCATGCGTTGACCATCCAGCTCAGAAAGTGCACCGAGGCCAGGGCGGCGCCGGCCTCGTCGCCTTGGGCCCTGAGGATCAACGTCGGTGCGGGTGGCTGGTTGGGAAGGGCCAGGGACGCCAGGAGTCGTTCGGTTGCAACCTTCGACCATCGCAGCACGGCCCACGCGGCCACGCCGACCACGGGAAGGCTCACCAAGATGGCGGTGTCTTCGGTCATCCCGATCCGCGGCAGGAGCGAGCCGGCCAGGAGCCACGGACCGACGACCAGGCTGGCGGCCAGAGAGCGGCTGGTGATGGGCCCCAGGGCCCGCCGGCGAAGGCACAAGAAGGGGGTCGACAGGCAGACGATGCCGGCGATACGGTCGCTGAGGTGCCAGTCTCGCAGGGCGTACAGGGCGATGTTGCCGCCATGACTGTGCGCGATCACATAGTGGGAAGCGCCGGGGTAGCGGGCGACCAGCTCCGCGAGACGGACGCGAAGCTGCTCGGAGGCCCTGCTCCTGGCCTCGGCCCGGTTGCGTCCGCTCCATCCAAATGGCACCAGCGCCACGCGGTCTCCCAGGTCGAGCAGCGCGCGGCAGAGCGGTGAAGTGACGTTGGTCCACGGGGTGTGGCGGCCCCACGTCCCGTGAACCAGGGTGATGACTACGTCTGGATTTTCAGGCAGGGCCCACGACATGGCCGAACGGCGGTGCCACGCGCGTGCGCGCTCGAACAGCCCCCTGATAATGATGGAGGCCAAGGCGGCGGCGCCCAGCAGAATGTAGCCCACAAGGACGAACTGAATCATCGCCAGCTCCCTTGACGGCAAGCCGGAGTCTCCGGCCAGCTCGACTCTGCCAGCTCGGGCGGTCCACAGAAAAGGACAGACTGATGATAAAGGCGGTGACAGCGCTATCCGATATGGATTCGCGGACGGCGATTCGGATCGGGTTCGGCTTGCCGTAAGACTTCTCGCGCAACTGGCGCGGTGTCGCCCTCGCCGAACGCGAGAAAACGCAGCAAGTACGTAACCGGGTTGCCCTCCGTCCAGCCGAAATATGCGTGGGGTGGTACTCCCGTCCGGTCTCGTAAGTCCAGCAGGATCGCCGCGATCGCATTGGGGATCGCGGGGCTGCTGGACGCCAGCACCTTGTGGCCCCCGCCGGTTTTCCCCCAGACCAGCAGGTCGTTGGCAAAGGCCGAGACGTCGCCTGGGTACACCTCCAGGAACACGACGTGGGCGTCTTGCGGCAGATGATGCGCCTCGCGTGCTTCGCGCAGCTTGCTCTCGTATTCCTCGCGCCGACCGGAATCGGGCCGATTCGCGATGATGCGGAGCGGAGCCCCGGCTGCCGCCGCGACGACCTTCTCGGCGTCTGGGTCGTAGCGCACTCCGTTCGCACGGAGCTCGGTCGAGCGCATCACCCGAGACACGAGCGAGGTCACGACCATGGTCGCGATGAACCACAGAGCAATCGTGAGCCCCTCCGGACGTTCGACGACATTGACCAGCGTCGTATAGGCGAACACAGCGAACACGGCACCGTAGATGGGCCGTCGGCTGGGCGTTGAGATGGCGGCGGCAAAAGCCACCGACGTAATCAGGACGAGCACCCCCGTCGCGTAGGCGCCGGCCTGGGCATTGACATTGGCCTTGAAGATGAGCGTCACCAGGCTCGCGATGGCCGTGATGATCAGGATCAGCGGCCGCTCAGCACGAGCCCACTCTGGAGCCATCCCGTACCGCGGGAGATAGCGGGGGATCAGGTTCAACAGACCAGCCATGGCGGATGCGCCGGCAAACCAGAGGATGGTGATGGTCGCGGCGTCATACACGGTGCCGAACGCGTCTCCGAAATCGCGATGTGCGATGTAGGCCAGTGCCCGTCCATCCGCCTCGCCGTGCTCTTGAAACGCTTCCGGCGGAATCAGCAGTGTTGTGACGATGCTGCTTCCCACCAGCATGACGCTCATGATGGCCGCCGCGAGCCCCAGCAGCCGCTTGGTATTGCGGATCCGTCCCATGAGACGAACGGCGTCCGTCTCGCCGTGAGCGCGCACCAGCGGCATGACGGCGACACCGGTCTCGAACCCCGAGAGGCCGAGCGCCAGGCGCGGGAACACGAGCAGCGACGCCAGCACGGCCATGGTGTAGTTCGGCTCCCGCTGCAAAACCCGCTCTCTCCACGTCCACAGCGTTTCGGGATGGGAGGCGATGACACCCAGCCCGTGGACGATGACGACGACATTCAGTGTGATGTAGGCGCCAACGATGATGACCGCCACCCAAACCGCTTCTTTGAGGCCGCGGATGAAGATGGCGCCGAGCGCTGCAATGAGCGTGAGCGTGATGGCAACGGGGTAGGGCGCAACAGCTCGTGCGAAAGGATTCTCCACGATGTGCGCCGTCGCATCGGCCGCGGACAGCGTGATGGTGATCACAAACGCGGTGGCGGCGAACCCCAGGAGGCATAGCACGAGCGCCTTGCCGCGCCAGCGCGATAGTTTTTGCTCGAGGACAGCAATGCTGCCTTGGCCGTTGGGGCTGAGTTCGGCGATCCGCGCGTAAGCCGGCAGCGCGCCCAGGAGCGTCACCAGCACCAGGACCAGGGTCGCGATGGGAGAGAGGACGCCGGCCGCGACGAATGCGATGCTGGGCTGGTAGCCCAAGGTCGAGAAGTAGTCCACGCCCGTCAGACACATCACCTGCCACCAGGGGGCGGTGTGGCCAGTGGCCTGCGTGGTATCGGCCGCGTGCACGCCGTGGAACATCCAACGGCGGATGACGCCAACCGCGTTGTCGAGAGCCGGCACGCGCCTATCTTACGCGGCGATGCCTGAGCGGAGGTGCCCGGCCAGCGCTGGGATCCGAAACTTCGCTCGAAAGGCGCCCCTCTATGAGATCGTTGAGTTTACCCTGCCATGCTCATGGCCCAGAACGGCTTGGGTGGTGCGCGCAAGGGGCCCACGATGCGGCGGAGACTACATTCCCCGGAAGTCGATTCGCCCACACGGCGTGCGCTATCCTCTCGTCTGTCGGATTGAGCCGCCGTGAACCCCCAACCTCCCCCATCCACCTGCTTCGTCGTCGGTGAAGGCGACATCCCGGCGCGGTGTCTCGAGCTGCTCCGACGCCATGGCTTCCGAATCCTCGGGGTTTTCTCGGATGACGGCTCGCTCCGCGACGTCTGCGCGCAGGCCGATGTGCCGCACTTCGCGTCCCGCGACGCCCTGGCTGCCGCGCTCCGGCAGACAGCGTACGACTATCTGTTCAGCATCAACAACGAGTGGGTGCTGCCGGCCGACGTCGTCGCCACAGCCGGGCGGCTGGCGATCAACTACCACGATTCGCCGCTCCCGAAATACGCGGGCCTGCATGCCACCAGCTGGGCGATCAGGAACGGCGAGACCGCGCACGCGGTGAGCTGGCACGAAATAACGCCCACAATCGACGGTGGCAGGATTTTCATGCAGGCGCCTGTGACCATCGAAGCGGACGACACCGCGTTCAACCTGAACACGAAGTGCGCCGAGGCGGCGGTCAGCGCTCTCGACGCGCTGGTTGGGCAGCTCACCCGCGGCGTCGCCGTCGGCATCGAGCAGCCACGTGAAGGACGCACCTACTTCGGCCTCCGTGATCGACCCGATGCCGCATGTGCCGTCCCGTTCGCCGATACCGCCAGCGCGGTGAACCTGATCCGAGCCCTTGACTTCGGGCCATCGAGGAACCCCCTGGGCCTGGCGAAGGTGTGGCTGGGCTCCGACTGGATTGCCGTACGGTCCGCCCGTGGCGTGCGGCCCGCCGGCGGATCCGGACGTCCGGCTGCGGGGACGGTCACCCTCGTCTCCAGGGAGGAGTTGGGAGTCGCCACCGGAGACGGCGAGATCAGGTTATCGGGATTCCGGACGCTCGCAGGCGCCCCCGTGACCGTCGACGAGCTCGTTTCACGCTACGGAATGGCGGCCGGCGCGCCGCTGCCCCAGCTGACCCAATCGGAAGCCACCGCCGTCACCTCGTTTCACTCCCGGGTCTGCGGGAACGAGCGCGCGTGGGTGCACAGGCTCCTCTCGGCAGCCCCGTTCGCTCACCCGTACGCCGCCGGGGCTACGGCGGCGCCGAAGCGCACGCAGCTGCGGGCTCTGGCAGGCCTGGCCGCGGACCTACCGGCCGGCAACGGCGCGCGTCGCATCACAACGCTGGTGCTGGCATACGCGGCTCGCCTTTCGGTGTCGGAGAGCTTCGACGTCGGCCTGTCCACCCCGGCCCAGCGTGCTCCAGCTCCGGCACCCTTCGCATCGGTGGTACCGCTGAAGCTCTCTCGCGTCGACGATGAGACATACGGCGAGTTTGCGGCGCGAAGCACGACCGAGCTCGAACGCGCGATTGCGCTGGGCACCTACGCGCTCGACCTCGCGCCCCGATACCCGGAGTTGCGGGTCGTCGGACGGCCGCACCTGCCGTTCGTCGTGGTCGAGGCCGAGAGCCCGCCACGACTCGATATCGAGCGCCTCGATGCCGAACTCGCTGTTGCCGTGTTCGCGGACGGCAGTGCGCCCGAAATGGTGGACCGCGTCGGACTCTCGATGTCCCAGGCCGACGCGATCGGCGATCAGATCGCCTGCTTGTGGCGCGAGTCGATCGCCGCACCGTCCTGTCCTCTCGTTGACCTCCCGCTGCTGGAGCCTGACGAGCGCGACCGAATCCTCCGAGCGTGGAACGACACCGCGTGCCCGTTTCCGGATCAACTTCGCATCCATCAACTGTTCGAGCAACAGGTGGAAGACCAGCCGACGGCGGTCGCGCTGGAACTGGCCGGCTCGTCATGGACGTTCGCCCAGGTCGAGGCGCGAGCGAACCGGCTGGCGCATGCTCTCCGGGCCCGCGGCGCGGCGCCAGGCAGCTTCGTTGGCATCTGCCTCGAACGCGGCCTGGAGCTGGTCGTCACCCTGCTCGGCGTGGCCAAGTCCGGAGCCGCGTACGTCCCGATGGAACCGGATTACCCCGCGGAACGCCTGGCGTTCATGGTCGAAGATACCCAGGCCGTGCTCGTGATCGTGGATACGACGACGCGAAGTGGGTTCGCTCCAGCGGTGCCCGTCCTCGAGATCGACGGTGAGCACGCCGCCGCGATCGCCCAGCAGCCTGCCGGACGCCCCGACCTGGTGGGAACCTCGGCGGACGTCTGCTACGCCATCTACACGTCCGGCAGCACCGGTACGCCCAAGGGCGTCGTCATGACCCACAAGGCCGTCGTCAATACCCTGGACTGGGTGACGCGAACGTTCGAGGTTGGTCCCGGCGACCGCCTCCTCTTCGTCACGTCGCCGTGCTTCGATCTGTCGGTTTACGACACGTTCGGGGCCCTCGGGGCCGGAGCGACGGTGGTAATCGCCGGCGTCGAGACCCTGATGGATGCGCGCGTTCTCGCCGCACAGCTCGTCCGTGAACGCATCAGCATCTGGGACTCGGCGCCCGCGATGCTGCAGCAGCTGGTGCCCTTCTTCCCGGCCGAATCGGCCAGCGCACCTCTCCGGCTCGTTATGCTGAGCGGCGACTGGATTCCAATCACGTTGCCCAGCACGATGCGAACGGCGTTTGCGCGCTGCCGGGTCGTCAGCCTCGGAGGCGCGACCGAAGCCGCGATCTGGTCCAACTGGTTCCCGGTGGACGAGATGGACCCGCGATGGACCAGCGTGCCTTACGGCCGCCCCATCCAGAACGCCCGCTATCACGTCCTCGACAGCCGCCGGCACCCCGTGCCAGTCGGCGTCCCGGGCGACCTGTACATCGGCGGTGTCTGCCTCGCCCAGGGCTACTTGCGCCGCCCCGAACTCACCGAGGAGCGCTTCATCCGTGATCCCTTCTCGACGTCCGGAAGCGACGAGCGCCTGTACAGGACAGGCGACCTGGCGCGGTATTTCGAGGACGGGAACCTCGAGTTTCTCGGCCGCCGCGACTCGCAGGTGAAGGTCCGTGGGTTTCGTGTCGAACTCGGAGAGGTGGAGGCCGCCCTGGCCACGCTCCCGCTCGTACGGGAGGCGGTCTGCGCCGCGCACGTCGACGCCGCGAAGCAGAAGTTCCTGGCGGCCTACGTCGTGCCGACCGAAAGCGGCGCCCTGTCGGAGGACGCGATCATCGAGGCCCTGGCCGCGAAGCTCCCCGACTTCATGGTTCCGTCCATGGTCGTCCTGCTCGATGCCCTGCCGATGTCGCCGAATGGCAAAGTGGACCGAAAGGCGCTGAAGATCCCGCCGGCGAACCAACGTGAGTATGTGGCTCCAAGGACCGCGACCGAGCGCGGGATCGCCGACCTGTGGGCTGAACTGTTTCAGCTCGACCGCGTCGGGCTCAGAGACTCGTTCCTGGCGCTGGGGGGCCATTCGCTGCTCGCCGTCACGTTCGTCGGCAGGGCACAGCAGGAACTCGGCCTCGACATCTCTTTGTCACAGGTGCTCGAGCATCCGGTCCTCGGGACGCTGGCCGCGGCACTCGACAGGCCACGTGGTGCGAATTCGCGCCCGAGGCACCTCGTCACCCTCAATCCGCACGGCTCGCGCACCCGGCTCGTGCTCGTCTCGGGCGCGGGCGGGTACGGCTTCGTCTTTCAGGGTCTTGCCCGCTGCCTCGGTCCCGAACAGCCGGTGCACGTGCTCAACGCCGTCGGCATCGAGGACGAACACGAGGGGGTCAGTCACACGATCGAGGAGATTGCCGCCATCTACGAGCCGCAAGTCCTCGACGCGTGCGGTGGCGAGCCAGTCGTGCTGGGCGGCTATAGCTTCGGGATGCTGGTCGCCTTCGAGCTCGCACGCCGCCTCGCGGCGCGAGGCGTGCAGATACCGCTTCTGTGTTCGTTGGATGGCTTCGGCCCGGGCTTCCCGCGGCTCATGCCCCTGGGGCAACGGCTGCGTACCCATCTGAAGGTCCTGGTCGAACAATCGTCCGAGGGCCGCGTCGCGTATCTGCGCGACCGGGCGGCACGTGTCAAGTTGAGGGTGTTGGGGCGCCTCGGCCTCGGTCACGAGGCGTTCGACGCCCCGGCCAACGCCACACCCGAGCAGCAGGACCGGCTGCGAAGGGTCGCGGCCGGGTTGTGGCGGGCACGAGGCCTCTACCGGCCCGAGCGATCGCCCAATCACACGGTTGCGGCCGACCTGCTGCTGATCCAGACATCGACGGCGACCGAATGGATTGGCAACGTCTTCGACGATCCGGCCTACGGCTGGGGTCCTTTCATCCGCGGCCGCATCGACGTGGTCACCGTGCCGGGCGAGCACTTGCACATGTTCGACGAGCCCCAGATCGTGGACCGCATGGCGCGCCTGATCGCTGAGGCGCTGGCGCGTCTGCCGGCGACTGGGACTCGCACCAGCACGCTGCCAGCCAGAGCCTTCACGGTCAATTGAGCAGTGCGTCTCGGGTCGCCGCGCGTGATCCCACGCCCCATCCTCGCCGCGGCGGTTCACGTTGTTGCCGCGTCCGTGGCCCGAAGCGCAGGTCGTCTCCTAGACCCGGATAGCCCAGGCAGGCCCCGCGAAGTCGAAGCTGATCGGATTGGTGCCGGAGGAGGGGATCGAACCCACACACTCGCAAGGAGTACGGGATTTTGAGTCCCGCGCGTCTGCCAGTTCCGCCACTCCGGCCAGGAGGGCCCCTAGATTATAGCGGGCGCGACCCCATCACGCCCGCCAGAGCAGGCCCACGAGCTGCACCGAGACGCCGCCACGCTTCGGCTTGACCAGGGCGCGCTCCAGCGCGGTGTCGGCCGGGTCCCACTCGGCTTGCACTACGGCCAGGTCGGCCTCCAGTGCCGCCTGGCACTCGACGAGCTGCTGTTCGAGGACGGCCACGGTGGAGGAAGCCCGCGCCACGTCAGCAGATTCCCGCGACACCCGCCCCATGCTCTTCGCTGCCGTTGCCACTCGGCCTACGTTCGTCGCGCTCACGGTCTTGGTGCCCAGCAGTGCGCCCAGCACGGACGCGCCGAACGACACGGCCGCGGACATCTTGGATTCCGAGGCCTGCTGGGTCTCTCGCTCGACCGACGCCTGCGCGCGCCGCAGCTTGTCCTCCGCGGTTCGGATCTTCGAGGCGTGCTTCTCGCGGACACCCGCCAGAGCCGCGTCCCGCCCCTCGCGCATCGCCTGCTGCAGCCGGATTCGGAACTCGCGCTCGAGCTCATCGGGCCCGGACGTCAGCTTCGTGCGCGGACTACGGAGCACCTCGATCGACTGAGACTGGGCGGCCCAGCGCGCGAAGTCCTTCTCCCAGGTGACGTAGCTGCGCGGCCTGGCAGCCGCGGGCGGCAAAGCGCCAAAGGCCACGTCCGCCGGTGGGGTCGTCCCGAGATCGTCCACCTGGAAGTCCGCAGGCTCGGCGTGCTCCCAGTCGACGGCCACCGCGCCGTCAGCAATCGGCGTGACCACCGTGATGGTGCGCGTCTCGTCCACGCCGAGCTTGGTGTCGCTGTAGGCGATCCGGGCCACGCCGACCAGGGCCGCAGACAGCTGATCGTTCGCACGAGCGGGGGTGAAGAATTGACGGATCGCCGGATCGAGAACCGGGGTCGCAGATGGTGCAGAGAAAGAACGTGAAGACGTCACTGCGGACACGGCAGCAGATTCAGCGGTCGGCGATGGCGCTGACGGACCGGGCTGCACGACCGGCCGGGCGGCCGATGGCGGCGCCGCGCCTGCCGTGAGCCGGCGAATCTCATCCCGCCCCATCGGCCCGCGCAGGTACGACATCGTCCAGCGCGTTTCGAACAGGGTGGGACGCTTCTCGTGCACGTTGTGCAGCAGGAAAATGCGTTTGCCGAGGGAGGAGAGCAGCTGGTCGAGCCCCGCCCGATCGAAACCCTCGCCCGACGTGGCCGCCACGCCTTCGAGCCCGTCGAGCACGCGCGCCTTGTCGCGCTCGGTCTGGAGTCGCCCCAGCAGCCACGTGCCGCAGTTGGACAGGGCCTTGTAGTCGAGGTCCACGGGATTCTGGGTGGCCACGCACAGGCCGATCCCGAACGCCCGCGCCTGCTTGAGCAGCTTCAACAGCGGGGCCTTGGACGGAGGGTTGGCCACCGGCGGCAGGTAACCGAAGATCTCGTCGAAGTAGACCAGTGCTCGGAGGCTCGAGGTGCCGCGCTGCCCTCGCATCCACGTGACGAGCTGGCTCAGTAGCAACGACACGAAGAACATCCGCTCGTGGTCGTCGAGGTGAGCGATCGAGATCACCGCGACCCGGGGTTTGCCGTCAGCCGTGTACAGCAGGCGGTCCAGGTCCAACGACTCGCCCTGCAGCCAGGCCGCGAAGCTGGGCGCGGCCAGCAACTGATTGAGCTGCATGGCCAACGCGAAGCGATCCTTCGACGGGAAGAACGATTCGAGGTCCATGACGCCGACCTTGGTGACCGGCGGGTTCTGGACCAGCGAGATGAGCGACGCCAGGTCGAGATCCTGACCCCCACGCCATCGCTCGCTGAAGAGCGTGGAGAGCAGGATGTGCTCCCGGCTGCGGAGGGGCTCGGCGTCGATGCCGGCCAGCGTCAACACGCTGGTGGCCGCCGACGCGACGCGATCGCCCAGCAGGTCGGGATCCTCGAGGACTTCCGGCGGCGGCGCCGCGAACGAGTCCACAATCGAGATGGGACGGCCCATGGTGCTGCCGGGCGTGTAGATCTGGAAGTCGGCCGCTGCCCGCAGGCGCGCGATGCGTCCTGCATCCTGTCCCCACTCCCTCAGGCCAGCGGCCCACCGCGCCGCTTCGCCGGCGGCGTAGGTTTCGGGCGTCTGACCCGTAGCGCGGGCCTCGTCCTGGTTGACCCACGGCGTGAATTCGTCTGCCGAAAGGTTGGGGAAGGTGAGCAGCAGGTTGGCCAGGTCGCCCTTGGGGTCTACGGCCAGGACCGGAATGCCGTCGATCGCCGCCTCTTCGATCAGGCCGATGCCGAGCCCGGTCTTCCCGCTGCCGGTCATGCCGACGATCACCGCATGCGTCACCAGGTCCGAGGCGTCGTACAGCACCGGCACGTCCAGCCG
>DATLLC010000406.1:0-8038 GCA_035538015.1 Vicinamibacterales bacterium | reverse complement strand
TGGATGATGGGTGGTGGAGGGTTGATCGCCTCCTTCCTGGATGCCGGTGAGATCGATGAGTTCGATATTCATGTGATTCCGGTCTTCATCGGCGAGGGGATTCCCCTCGTGTCGCCGCGTCATCGAGACGTCTCGCTTCGCTTGCGATCATCCAGGAAGTACCCCGACGGAGTCGTTCGACTGCGTTACGAAGTGGCAGACATCTGTGGCAGAATCCGGGAACCACGCGTCAGGAAGGACAACCGCAATGCGAAAGCTCGTGATAGTCGTGTTGATGCTGGGATGGATTCCGACGCTCGCGGTCGTCACCGGAGCGGATTGGATCCTCGGCGGTGATCTGGACGCCCAGCGGCGAACGGCGGTCAAGGTGACTCGCCTCTACACCGGACCTGACGGCAAGACCAAGGCCGAGGAGTTCGAGATTCCGCTGGCGCCGCGCAATGCCGGGAGCGACGTGTCGACCTCCGTCGCCCTCACCACGCTGCAAGCGCGCCGGACGACGCCAGAGTACCTTCTGGACTGGCATCCGGCGCCGCGGCGGCAGCTGGTCGTGACCCTCAGCGGTGAAAGCGAGATCGAGCTGGAAGGGGGACGAAAGATCCGCCTCGGCCCGGGGCACATCCTGCTGGCCGAGGACACGACCGGCCAGGGGCATATTTCGAGAGCGGTCGGGTCGGGGGATCGTATCGCCCTCGACATCGGGCTTGCCGACGGCGCGACATTGCCGCGCTGACGCGAGGCCACCATGCGAACCGTCCGCCCCTCGATCAAGCCCGGCGTTCTGGCGGTTGGCGTGTTGCTGGCCGCCACTGCGCTCCCGCTCCACGCGGACGAGATCAGGGTGATGAGCTCCGGCGGTTTCGCCGCCGCATATCTCGATCTCGTCGGCTCGTTCGAACGCGCGTCGTCTCACCGGGTCATTACCGACGCGACCTCCACGGGGGTGGGCGCCGACTCGATTCCGAGCCGCATCCGCCGCGGCGACCCGGTTGACGTCGTCATCCTGCCCGACGCCTCGCTGAACGAGCTGATCAAGGACGGGCGGGTCATGCCGCAAAGCCGCGTCCCTCTCGCGCGCTCCGGTATCGGCATGGCGGTCCGCGCCGGCGCTCCGAAGCCGGACATCAGCACTGTCGAGGCGTTCACGCGCGCCGTGCTTCAGGCGCGCTCGATCGCGTACTCGGCCCAGGTCAGCGGCCTCTACCTGGCGAATGAGCTCTTTCCACGCCTCGGGATCGCAGACCAGGTGAGGTCCAAGAGCCAGGTGATCGAACGGGAGCGCGTCGGGGCAGTGGTGGCGCGGGGAGAAGCCGAGGTCGGCTTCCAACAGGTGAGCGAGTTGCTGCCGATCAAGGGCATCGAGTTCGTGGGCTCGTTGCCAGCCGAGATCCAGCGCATCACCCTGTTCTCGGCTGGTGTGGCGACCGGCGCCGGGAGCCCCGAGGCGGCCCGGGCGCTGATTGCGTTCTTCGTCTCACCCGAGGGGGTGCGGGCGATGACGAAGTTCAGGATGGAGCCCGCCGGCCCGAGCGGACGCCGATGAACGACACCGGAGCGATCGTCGAGCTCGAGCAACAGCTGGCCCAGGCCTGGGTCCTGCGAGACAGGGGCTTCATCGACGACGTCCTTGCGGCGGAGTGGACCGTGACCGATCCATCGGGACGGGTGCTGACCAAGCAGCAAGTGCTCGACGAGACGTTCTCGTCCGACGAGCGCACGATCGACAGCATGACCGTGGATGAGATCGTAGTACGCCTGTTCGGCATGGTGGCCGTGGCCACAGGGCGCACCCGCGCCGCCGGCAGCTACAAGGGCGAGCGCGCATCGGTGGAACTCCGCTTCACGGATGTTCTCCAGAAGCACGGCGATCGCTGGCGATTCGTCGTCTCCCAGGGCACATTCGTTGCGCGGTGAGCACACCTGTCGGGCCCTGATCGCCGCGATTGGCGCGGCAGTCATCGCTGTCACGCATGTGCCGGAGTCTTCGGGAAGGTACTTCAACATGGATTTCGACCTCGCTGCCAGCCTTCCCGTTCTCGAACGGACTCCACTTGTGCTTCGTGCGCTGCTGGCCGGGCTCCCGCCGTCATGGACCGACGCAACCGAAGGCGCCGACACCTGGAGTCCCTACACCGTCGTCGGCCATCTGATCCATGGCGAGCGGACGGACTGGATCCCGCGGGCGCAGATCATCGTGGCTCAGGGGCCGGGGCGACGATTCACGCCCTTCGATCGCTTCGCCCAGTTTCGCGAGAGCGAGGGGAAGTCGCTCGACCAGTTGCTGGACGAATTCGCACGGCTTCGTGCCGACAACCTGCAGACGCTCACGCGCTGGCAACTCACCGATGCCGAGTTGGCGCTCACAGGTGAGCACCCGGAGCTCGGCGAGGTGACCCTTCGCCAGCTGCTGGCCACGTGGGTCGCGCACGATCTCGGTCACCTGTCGCAGGTCACCCGGGTGATGGCCAAGCAGTACCGCGACGCGATCGGTCCGTGGCGCGCGTACCTGTCGATCATGGATCGCTGACCGGCCCGTTGATGGAGTCGCGCTGGTCCGTGTGGCAAAATCGCCTGCGTGAACCAGCAACGGTCCCGGCCCGAGTCCCGCGTCAAGGAGGCACTCGACGCTGCCGGTATTCGAGCGACCGTGATGGAGCTGCCGCAGAGCGCGCGCACCTCGGCCGAGGCCGTCCAGGCGATTGGTTGCACCGTCGCGCAGATCGCCAAGTCCGTGGTGTTCCGGCGCTCGGATACCGGCAGCGCGGTGCTCGTGCTGCTGAGAGGCGTGGACCGTGTGGATACGGCCGCGTTGGCCTCGCATCTGGGAAGCCAGGTGGAGCGAGCCACCCCTGAGTTCGTTCGAGAGACGACCGGGTTCGCCATCGGCGGCGTGGCGCCTCTCGGCCACGTGAAGCCGATCGAAACGCTCCTTGACGAGGCGCTACTGGAATACGACGTGGTGTGGGCGGCGGCGGGCACGCCGAACGCGGTGTTTTCCGCCGATCCCCGGCAACTGGCCGGCCTGGCGACGGTAGGCGCGGTCGCCGAGCGCGACCGGAGATGAGACATTTCAGCATCACCGTGGACATCGCCGCGCCGGCCGATCGCGTCTGGGCGGTGATGAGCGACGTCGAGCGATGGCACGAATGGACGCCGTCGATCACAAGAGTCACCCTGCTTCGGAAGGGGGCGTTGGCCGTAGGGAGCCGCGCACTCGTGCGCCAGCCGAAGTTCCCGCCGGCCTTGTGGAGGGTCACCGAGCTCGTTCCGGGGCGGAGCTTCACCTGGGTGAGCGTCGCGCCTGGGCTTCGGGTGATCGGCCGTCATGCTGTTGAACTGACCGTGAACGGAACCCGTGCCGTCCTGACGCTGGAACTGAAGGGGATGGTCGGTGGTCTCTGGGGCCGGCTGACCAGAGGCATCACCGAGCGTTACATCGCGTTCGAGGCGGCAGGCCTGAAGGCGCGCAGCGAAGAGACCATCGTCCGGCATTAACATCCGCGAGACTGAACCCACCGGCGGCCGCTTCGCCTGTGACACAATCCCGGCTCGAGGAATTCACCCCGACGACCGCAGCGAAACGAGGCGCCCCTGACCCCTGACCCCTGATCCCTGATCCCTGATCCCTGACCCCTGAGACCCGACCCTATGACCGTCCCCCTGACCCCTGAGAAGATCCTGCAGACCGGCCTGGCCTTCTGGCCGGCCAAGACGTTGTTGAGCGCCATCGAGATTGGCGTGTTCACCGAACTGGCCCACGGGCCAAGAGCCTTCGAGGCCCTGAGCGGACGCCTGGGCCTGCATCCCCGATCCGCGCGCGACTTCCTCGATACGCTCGTGGCCCTCGGATTCCTGACTCGCGACGGCGATCGGTATGGGAACACGCCGGAAACCGATCTGTTCCTCGATCGCCGGAAGCCCGACTACCTGGGCGGCTTTCTCGAGATGGCGAATCAGCGGCTCTATCCGTTCTGGGGCCACCTCACCGAGGCGCTTCGAACCGGCCTGCCGCAGAACGAGGTGAAGAGCGGCGCGCCCGGGCTGTTCGAGGGCCTCTATGCGGATCCGGCGCGGCTCAAGCTGTTTCTCGCGGCCATGACCGGCCTCAGCCGCGGCGCCAATGTGGCGATGGCGCGGCAGTTCCCGTGGCGCGACTACGGCTCCTTCGCCGATATCGGTACGGCGCAGGGCGATCTGGCTGTCCAGATTGCAGTCGCGAATCCGCACTTGCAGGGAATCGGCTTCGACTTGCCGGAGGTCGGGCCCATCTTCGAGGAGTACGCCCAGCGGGCGGGGCTTGGCGGTCGCTTGCGGTTCGCGCCCGGGAGCTTCTTCGACGACGAACTGCCGAAGGCCGACGTGGTGACGATGGGCCACATCCTGCACGACTGGGATCTGCCGACGAAGAAGATGCTGATCGAGAAGGCGTTCGACGCCATTCCCAGCGGTGGTGCCCTCATCGTCTACGAAGCCATCATCGACGACGATCGATCCAAGAACGCGTTCGGCCTGATGATGAGCCTCAACATGCTGATCGAAACACCAGGCGGCTTCGACTACACGGGTGCGGACTGCGCCGGCTGGATGAAGGAAGCCGGGTTCTCGTCAACGCGGGTGGAGTCGCTCCTGGGACCGGACTCGATGGTCATCGGACTCAAGTCGTAGGCTGGGTCAGCAGCAACAGGAACAGCCATGAGGCTCGAGGGATTGCCGATGCCGAGCCGCCGCGACGCGATCGAGTCCTTCGCCGTCACGGGAGCGCTGCTGACCAGCTGCGGCATGGCGGCCCTCGCGGCGGCGGCGCAGGCGCCACCCGAGTTGCTGATCCGTGGTGGCCGCGTGGTGAACGGCGACGGCGTCCGCGAGGCCGACGTGCGGATCGTGGGCGAGACCATCGCCGAGATCGGCACGCGACTCCGGCCCGGCGCCGGGGCACGGGTGATCGAGGCCGCCAGGCGGCTGCTGCTGCCGGGCGGGATCGATCCACATACACACCTGCACCCGTCATTCGCGGACGACCTCACCAGCGGGTCGATGGCGGCGCTGGCTGGAGGCATCACCACTGTCGGCACGTTCGCCAACGTGGAGAAGGGGGAGGCCCCTCTGGCGGCGGTCGAGCGTATGTCCGCTCGCGTGCGAGCGGAGGCGATTGCCGATGTGATCCTGCACGTGGCGGCCTGGGCGCCCACGCCGGAGCTGACCGCCGCGATGACGGCCCTTGCCGAATTCGGCCAGCCGAGCGTCAAGGTGTTCATGACCAGGATCGACTTCGGCGCCCAGCTGCCGGCCTTCATCCAGCAACTGGAGGCGGCACGGGACTCCGGAGTCGTGACGCTCGCGCATTGCGAGGACGGCGCGCTGCTGGCGGCGGCCGTCCGCCGGCTCACGGCCGAAGGGCGGACGTCCCTGCGTGACTACGCGGCCAGCCGTCCCATCGTGGCGGAAGTGGCGGCCACCGAGCAGATCGCATCGCTTTGCGAGGATGCGCGCGCGCCGGTCTACGTCGTACACCTCTCGTCGGCACGGGCGCTCGAGGTGTGTCGCCGGGCGCGGCCTCGCGCACCACTCTTCGTCGAGACGCGCCCGATGTACCTGCACCTGACCGACCAACGCCTCCAGGGAGAGGATGCCGCGCTCTTCGTCGGCCAGCCGCCCCTGCGCGCGGACGCGGATCGCCAGGCCTTGTGGCAGGGCCTGGCCGACGGCGCCATCGACGTGGTCGCCACGGATCACGCGCCCTGGACGCGCGAACAGAAGCTGGATCCGTCGTTGTCGATCGCGCGCGTGCGTCCTGGCGTGAGCGATCTGCAGTTCGTACTGCCGATGTACTTCTCCGAGGGCGTGGGCAAGCGTCGGCTGCCGCTGCCGCGCTTCGTGGAGACGACGTCCACCAACGCCGCCCGCATCTTCGGGCTCTATCCGAAGAAGGGCGTGTTGCGTGAGGGGGCAGACGCGGACGTGGTGTTGTGGGACCCCGCACGGACTGGCCGTGTGACGGCCGAGGCCGACCTGTCGAAGTCGGACTACTCGGTGTACGAGGGCTGGACGGTGACGGGCTGGCCGGTGATGACGATTCGTCGCGGCGAGGTGGTCTACGAGAGCGGGCGCGTCGTCGGGAAGGAGGGCACGGGCCGCTTGATACGCCGGGAACGCTGGCACCGGTGACACAGGCGACGCGGATGGCCGTACTCATGTTCTTCGTCGTCACCTTCTCGTGGCTCGTGGCTCGTGGCTCGTGGCCTTCGCGTGTCTCTTGCGTTCGCGAGATGACCGACAGCGATACTGTCTGGGGTGACGCCATGAAGGGGTCGCGGAGCGCTTCATGAAGCCGACGACGGTTCTCACCCTCTTCGCCCTCAGCGCCATCGGCGCAGTGAGCGGTGCGTCATCGTCCGCGCAGCCACGGCTGTCCAACGTCATCGTGATCCTGGCCGACGATCTCGGCTACGGCGATATCGGTGCCTTCGGCGCGCCGAACATCCGCACCCCTCGACTCGACGCAATGGCTGCCGAGGGACAGAAGTGGACGGCGTTCTATGTGCAACCGGTCTGCTCGCCAAGTCGGGCGGCACTCCTCACCGGGCGACTGCCCATCCGAAGCGGCATGTTCGGCACACCCGCGGGGACGGCGCCGAAGGTGTTTCGCGACAATGCGGCCGAGGGTCTGCCGTCTGACGAGCTGACCGTGGCCGAGCTGCTCAAGTCCGCCGGCTACAGGACAGGCATGGTGGGGAAGTGGCATCTCGGACAGCTTCCGCAATTCCTGCCGACGCGTCAGGGTTTCGATTCGTGGTTCGGCCTGCCCTTTTCGCATGACATGCGGATGACCGCGGCGCGCGACCAGGGCTTGCGGAGCGCTGCCTACTACGAGCCGAGGCCGGAGTACTGGGACGTGCCGCTGATGCGGAACGGCGAGACGATCGAACGGCCGGTGGATCACCGAACGCTCACGAAGCGCTACACCGAAGAGGCCGTGCGTTTCATCGGCGCCAGCAAGGACCGGCCGTTTTTCCTGTATCTCGCCCACTCGCTTCCGCACATCCCGCTCGCGCGGTCCGACGCATTCGTCGGGCACAGTACGGGCGGGATCTATGGCGATGTGGTCGAGGAGCTCGACTGGAGCGTGGGGCAGGTGATCGATGCGGTCCGCGCGGCGGGCATCGAGCGCAACACGCTGATCCTGTTCACCAGCGACAACGGGCCGTGGCTTCCCTTTGGTGACCACGGCGGCTCGTCGGGGCCCTTTCGGGAGGGCAAGGGGACGACGTGGGAGGGCGGCGTCCGCACGCCAGCCATCTTCTGGTGGCCGGGAACGATCAAGCCGGGAGTGGTGACGGACCTGGGGTCCGGCCTCGATCTCATCGCGACCGCGGCATCGCTCTCCGGCGCCGCGCTGCCGCGCGACCGCGTGATGGACGGAATGGACCTGAGCCCCGCGCTTCGAGGGACGGGCCCCAGCCCCCGAAACGAGTTGTTCTATTACTGGGACAGCGAGCTGCGCGCGATTCGCAGGGGCCGCTACAAGGCCCACTTCATCACCAGCGGCGCTTATGGCGACGGTCTCCCCCGTACGGAGCACCCAGTGCCGCTCCTGTTCGATCTCGCCCTCGATCCGGGTGAACAGCGCAACATCGCGGCGGCCCACCCGGAAATCGTGGCCGATCTCGTCGCGGCCGCTGCCGCGCATCGACGGACGGTGACGCCCGCAAGGCCCCTGTTCGATGAGCTGCTGCCAACACCCCGATGAACACGTCGGCCAGATGTCGTGGTGACGCTCGGGGACCCGCACCTCGGGTTGCGGTGGTTGTCAATGCCGACGAGCGCGTCGTAGCATGCTGTTCACGGAGGCCGGATCGCGAGGCCACCCTCATCGTGAAGGAGAGCCCGGTGTAGTCATGCGTGGTGCCCCAGGTAAGATGACCCCGGTCGTTAACATCGACGCCTACCTGGCACGCGTCGATCCAGACAAACGCGCCGCACTCGAACGGCTCCGGAGGAGCATCAAAGCCGTCGTCCCGCGCGGCGAAGAGTGCATCAG
>DATLLC010000405.1:0-8913 GCA_035538015.1 Vicinamibacterales bacterium | reverse complement strand
CGCCAATTTCCGGATCGCCAATAAATCGCTCAATCATCAATCATCAATCGTCAATGGACGCGGCGCGCCTCAGGGGACAGTAAGAGCGTCATTGGGCAGCGCAGGCGTATGGCGCGGGAGCCGCCGCGCCTGGGTCACGCGCTCAAACGCGTAGCCCAGCGCCAATAGGCGCGCCTCGCTAAAGGCCGGCCCGAAAAAAGAGATGCCGACGGGCAGGGCGCCACTCGTGAAGCCGGCAGGCACGATCAGGTCCGGAAAGCCCGTCAGGTTCGCAATGTTCGTGGCCGAGGGCGTGCTCGGCGGGTCGGCCGGGCCCGCGAGCAGCGCCGGACGCCGGGATGACGTCGGATAGACGATGGCATCGAGCTTCTGCTCGGCGAGCATGCCTTCGACGACCATGCGCACGGCCGGCAGCACGTGGTCCCGAACGGCCAGATAGCGCGGATCGTCGAGTGACCCGCTCGATTGCTCACGCACGAAGAGCGACCAGCGCGGGTTGTTGGGCACCACGCCGCCGTCGCGCGTGGACGTGAACTGACGGGCTCGGGCGATGAGCTCGTCGAGGGTCTTCGGGTACTTCGGACCGGTCGTCGCCAGGTACTGCGCAATCTGGACCGGGAACTCGGGCCACCGGACCGCGTTATAGAACTCGCCTTTGCCATCGAGGATCCAGCGCGGGTAGCGAACGTCCACGGTGGTCGCGCCCGACCGCCGCATGGCATCGAGCGCCGACTCCATCACCCAGTCCACCTCCTCGTCGGCGCCGAAGAAATCCCGGGCCACGCCGATCCGCGCGCCCTTCAGCGCATCTGCCTTCAGGAAGGCGGTGTAGTCGGCGCTGGCCTGTCCCTGGCCGCGAGTGGTCGCGGCGTCGCTGGCGTCCACACCGGCCATGGCGCCGAGCATCGCGGCAATGTCGTAGACGCTCCGCGCCATCGGTCCCGCTGTGTCGAAGCTGAGCGCTAACGGGATGATGCCGTCCCGGCTCAGGAGACCCAGCGTGGGCTTCAACCCGACGATGCCATTCGCGGTGGACGGCCCGCGGACCGACCCTCCGGTGTCGGTGCCGATGCCGAGCACGGCGTAGCCCGCGGCAATGGCAGCACCGGTTCCGCCCGACGAGCCCGAGGGCGTCCGCGTCAGATCGTGGGGGTTCAACGTCTGGCCGCCGAGCGAGCTGAGCGGGGCCGCGGACGCGAACTCCGAAAGGTTCACCTTGGCCAAAATGATGGCACCGGCGGCCCTGAGCTTCTTCACGATGAAGGCATCGTCGGGCGGGAGAGAGCCTTCGAGCAGCACCGATCCGCCGGTGGTTGGAAGGTCGGCGGTGTCGACGTTGTCCTTGAGCACGACCGGGATGCCGTGCAGCGGCGAGCGCGGGCCCTTGGCCTTCCGCTCGGCGTCCAGAGAGCGCGCGAGCTCGAGGGCCTTCGGGTTGAGCGCCATCACCGCATGAATCGATGGGCCCTTCCGATCGTAGGCATCGATGCGGGCCAGGAACCGCTGCACCAGTTGCTCGGAGGTCAGGGTGCCGGCGGCGAAGGCGGTATTCAGGTCGGCAATGGTCGCCTGGTCGAGATCGAGCGATCGGGTCGCGTGCGTCGTCGGGGTCAGGAACGCGAACGCGACGAGGAGCGGGAGCAGGAGGCGATGGAGCGCGGTTCGCATGGCCGGACACGTTAGCAGACTGCTGCCAGAATGGAAGGCAAGGCATGAGGTAGTCGCCGATCTCCTGAAAAGGGCTAGGCTAGGACCATGGGGAACGGCGGCAGGCAGCTGGTCTGGGCCCTGGCGGGCATCCTCGCCGTCGTGGGCGCTGGCGTGACGGCGGTCCACGGCCAAATGATCTGGGGCGGCTATTACGGCCGCACGCCCCCGAAGTTCCCGACGCCCTCAACCTTCGAGGGCTCGTTCCATTTCTGCCGCATCCTGTTCACCAGCAACCGCCGCGAGAAGCAGGGATGGGACACGGATTACCCGGGTGCCGACATCAACTTCAGCGTGCGGCTCGCGGAGTTGACCAAAGTCCGTGTGAAGTTCGTGGACGAAGCAGGCGAAGGGGAGATGCCCGACGCCGTCGTCGTCCGACTCACCGACGATGCACTGTTTCAATGCCCGTTCACCTTGATGGAAGACGCTGGGACGGCGCATTTCACCGATGTCGAGGTGACGCGGCTGCGGGAGTACCTCGTGAAGGGCGGCTTCCTGCTGGTGTCTGACTATCACGGCACCGTGGGGAAGGCGCAATTCGACCAGGAGATTGAGCGCGTCCTGCCGCGTAGCGAGTATCCCATCGTCGATCTCACGCCGCCCAATCACCCGATGTGGAACACCTTCTTCCCGGTGACGCGCCTGCTCCAGATGGCGTCGATCCAGACGTGGCGCCGGACCGGAGGTGGCACGCTGGAGCGTTGGAACGACGATGGCGCCGGTCCCGACGCGCGAGGGATTGCGGATGCCCACGGCCGGCTGATGGTGGTGATGGTCCACAACACCGACGTGCCCGATGCCTGGGAGCGCGAAGGCGAAAATCCCGAGTACTTCTACCGCTTCTCGCCGGAGGCGTACGCTGTCGGGATCGACATCGTGGTGTACGCGATGACGCATTGACGGGCGTCATCTACAAGATCGTGGCCGAGCCGCTGTGGCGCGATGCCGAGCGGGTCGGGCGATTCACCGGCGCTCCGGCGGACGTGGCCGACGGGTTCATCCACTTCTCGACGGCCGACCAGGTAGAAGAGACGGCGGCTCGCCACTTCGCACTCCAGCAGGGCCTTTCGCTCGTGGCCGTCTCCCCCAAGGACCTCGGCGACGCGCTGCGCTGGGAGCCATCCCGCGGCGGCGCATGGTTTCCGCACCTGTACAGCCCGCTCCCAATGCAGGCAGTACTATGGGTGAGGCCACTGCCGCTCGGCGCGGATGGACGGCACCAGTTCCCGCCGCTCGAAAGCCTAGATCCGGAAGCCTGAATCCTGAAGCTTGAGCCCAAAGCCTAGAGCCTAGAGCCCAGAGCCCGGAGCCAAGAGCCTGGGGCCCGAAGCCCCCCTGCTAGACTCACCTGTCGTGCCGTGGCTGTTCCTGCTGGCCTACACCTGTTCGGGGATGGCCGGTCTCGTCTACGAGGTGAGCTGGACGCGTCTGTTTACGCTCCATATCGGGCACAGCACGGCCGCCGCGGCCGCTGTCGTCGCTGCCTTCCTCGGAGGCCTGGCGGCTGGCGCCGGGTTGGGCGGGGCCATCGCCTCCCGCTGGACGCGCCGGCGGGCGCTCCGGGGCTATGTCGGACTGGAGCTGTCGGTGGCCTTTGCGGCGCTGGCGTTGCCGTTCGAACTGCGCGCGATGACGCCGCTGCTCTCATGGGCATATGGGGCCGATGGTAGCGGCGCGCTCTTCCCGGTCGTCCGTCTCGTGACCTGCCTCGCGGTGGTGTGCCTGCCTGCCGCGGCGCTCGGCGCGACCTTCCCGATGGCGATCCGATGGTTTGCCAGCGAGAGCGGCCGGGCCGCGCGGCTGAGCGGGACGCTGTACGCGCTGAACACGGCCGGTGCCGCCGCGGGCGCGCTTCTCGCTGGCTTCGTGCTGATCCCCCGCATCGGCATTTCCGGGACGACGCTAGTCGGCGTGGCCGGTTCGCTCGTCGCGGCGGCCGCGGTGTGGAGCGTGCAACGCCGGACCCTCGAGGAATCGTCCGCGGGCGTGTCGCCGTCGGCCGAACCGCAGCGCGCCAAATCACGCCAGTCCCGGATCGCGCACGGCCTTGATCTGGCGACGGTCCGACCTCCGGCACGATGGGTGGCGGCTGTCGTGCTGGGAATCTCGGGCTTCGCGTCACTCGTGCACGAGATTGCGTGGACGCGGATCCTCGCCCTGGTCCTCGGCCCCACCACCTATGCGTTTGCGGCCGCGCTCGCCGCAGTCATCGCCGGCGTGGCGCTCGGCTCCGCCGCCGGGTCATGGATCGTCGGCCGCACCCGGCAGGCCGGAGCGTGGCTGTCAGCGATGCTGGCCCTCGGCGCCGTCACGACGAGCTACACCTACTCGCTGGCTGGCCAGCGATTCCCGCGGCTCGTCGCGGAGCAGATGGCGGGGAGCGACGACCCCTTCGGGCAGTTGCTCCGCCACGGCCTGCTGCTGACTGCCGCGTTCATCGTGCCCACCGCCGCGTGTGCAGGCGCCGCCTTCCCACTGGGCCTCGCGCTGAGTGGTGATCGAGGCGACGTGACGAGGCGGTTCGGTGCGGTCTATGCCGCCAACACGATCGGCGCGGTCTCGGGATCGCTGGCTGCGGGCTTCTTGCTGATTCCACGCCTCGGTCTCCAACACACGCTGCAACTGGTCAGCGCGTGCCTGATCGGCGCTGCGCTGCTGGTGCTCGCGCGAGCCACACGTGCCTGGGCCGGCCGCGCACCCGGCCTCGTGGCTTCTGGACTCGCGGTGACGCTGCTCGCGGCCAGCCCGGCCTGGGATCGCGAGCTGCTGGCCAGCGGCGCCTACCTGTACGCCCCCTTCGTTCCACCGGATCTGGATCTCACGACGCAGCTGAGAGCCGGGACGCTGCTCTACTACCGTGAGGGCGCGTCGTCCACCGTGTCGGTGAAGCGCCTCACCGGCACCAACACCCTGGCGGTCGACGGCAAGGTCGATGCCTCGAACCGCGGCGACATGCTGACGCAGAAGCTCATCGCGCACCTCCCGTTGCTCGTCCACGATCGGCCGGAGCAGGTCGCCGTCATCGGCCTGGGCAGCGGCGCCACCGCGGGTGCCGCCCTCAGCCACCCCGTCTCGCGCGTCGACGTGATCGAGATCTCGCCCGAAGTCGTGGCCGCGTCCGCGTTCTTCACCACCGAGAACCGCGATGCCCTGAAGGATCCGCGACTCCACCTGATTGTCGGAGACGGCCGCTCGCACCTTCAGCTTTCCCGCACCCAGTACGACGTCATCATCTCGGAGCCGTCCAACCCGTGGATTGCCGGCGTCTCGGCCCTGTTCACCCGTCAGTTCTTCGAGGCGGCGCGCGCCCGCCTGGCACCCGGCGGCGTGCTGTGCCAGTGGGCGAACGCCTACAACATCAGCGAAGCCGACCTGCGCTCGATCGTCAGGACGTTCCAGACCGTGTTCCCGGACGGGACCATCTGGCTCGTCGGCGGTGACGATGTATTGCTGATGGCGTCGGATGGACCGTTGGATGAGCGGCTCGCCGGGATCGCGCAGCACATCACGCGGCCGGGCGTGCCCGGGGATCTCGCATCCGTCCAGGTCCACGATGCCTTCTCGATCTGGTCGCTCTTCGTCGCGGGCCCGAGTGAGCTCGAAAGCTACGCCGCGGGCGCCGATGTGCTGACCGACGACACGATGCGGCTGGAGTTCTCGACCCCGCGTGAGTTGCACAACCAGAATGCCGGTAGCAATGTCGCCACGCTCACGGCCCTGGCCGCCGCCGCCGCGGCGCCCGCCGCCATTCGGCAGGCACGGGCGGCGGCCGGTGTCGTGGAGTGGCGCAATCGAGGCACGATGATGGCCGGGGCCGACGTCCACGCCCGGGCGCACGACGATTTCTTCGCCGCGCTCCAGCGGGATGTGACCGATGCGATCTCGCTCGACGGCTTCGTGCGGGCCGCGGTGGTCACGGGCCGTGCCGCCGATGCGCTGGCCAAACTTCGCGTGCTGGCCGACGCACAGCCTGGGTCGGCCACCGCGCCGCGCGTGCTCGTCGCGATCTCGAAGCTGCAGGCCGCGTCAGGAGCCCGGGACGACGCGCTGGCGAGCGCCCGACGGGCCACCGAGGTGGCGAGGAGCGACCCGGCCGGCTTCGAGCAGCTCGCATCGTTACACGCCGACGCCGGGGACACCGTCCGCCTCGATCAGGTCGTCGATGTGCTCCGGCAGCTCGGTCAAGACCAGGCGCCGTCGCTGTACTACGCGGCCGTCGCGCAGCTGCTGCATGGCAACCTGCCTCAAGCCATGATGCTGGCGGAGCGGTTGGTCGGCCTTCACCCGGGGTATGCCCCAATCTACGATCTGGTCGGCGCGGTGTACACCAGGATGGGGCAGGTGTTTCGCGCGCGCTGGGCGTTCAACCAGTCCCTGACCTTCGACGCGCACGACAGTACGGCCTACGAGAACCTCGGTCTGATTGCGCTCGAGACCGGCGATCGTGCCGCCGCGCGCAACTACTTCGCGGAGGCGCTCTGGCTCGCGCCGAATTCGCGAGTCGCCCGCGAGGGAATCGCGAGAACGCGGTAACTCACCTCGTGATCGCTGGCGGCATGGCGAGATCCGAGGCGTCGAAGCTCAGCTGCCCGCGCGGCTGCGAACCAGGGTTGAGCCGACCAGCGCGCCCGGCGATGTGGTAGGCTGACCGGCCTCAGTAGGGGTCGGGGACAGGAGGGCGCATGGCCGAACCCAATGACATGTCGGTGGATCGCCGCGAGTTCCTGAAGGGTGTCGCTGCCGGAGCCGCCGGGGCGGCCGGACCCGTGACCGCCAACGCGCACGCCGCCGGCCACGGTCACACAGACGATCACGAGCATCAGGACGTTCCGTCCGATCTTGCGCTCCGGACCAAGGCGTTGGAGTCGTTGCTGGTGGAGAAGGGCCTCGTCGATCCGGCGGCGATCGACACCCTGATCGACATGATGGAGACCAAGGTCGGTCCGCGCAACGGTGCCCGCGTGGTGGCGCGCGCCTGGGTCGACCCCGCCTACAAGAAACGACTGCTCGACAACGCGCCGGCCGCGATCGCCGAGCTCGGGTACAGCAGCGGCCAGGGCGACCACATGGTCGTCGTGGAGAACGGTCCCAGCGTCCACAACCTGATCGTCTGCACGCTGTGCTCCTGCTATCCGTGGCCCGTCCTGGGCCTGCCGCCCGTCTGGTACAAGTCCGCACCCTATCGGTCGCGCGCGGTGATCGACCCGCGCGGCGTCCTCCGCGAATTCGGTACCGAGCTGGCCGCTGACGTCGAGGTCCGCGTCTGGGATAGCACGGCGGAGTTGCGCTACCTCGTTCTGCCCGAGCGGCCGGTCGGCACCGCGAGCCTGTCGGAGGAGCAGCTGGCCGCACTGGTGACGCGCGATGCCATGGTCGGCGTGAGGAAAGTGATGCCCACGCCGTCAGGAGGCTACCCATGAACAGCGTGCACGACATGGGTGGCCAGCAGGGGATGGGCCCGGTCGAATACGAGGAGCACGAGCCGGTCTTCCATGCGGTCTGGGAAGGTCGCGTCTACGCGCTGTCGCGTGCGCTTCGTGCGTGGCGGAAGTGGAGCCTCGATACCGACCGATATGCGCTCGAGGTCATGCCTCCGGTCGACTACCTGCGGATGAGCTATTACGAGCGCTGGCTGCACAGGCTCGAGCAGCAGGTGGTGAAGTACGGGTTTGTGTCCAGGGACGAGCTGCAGAGCGGCCGGCCGGCTCCCGGGTCCGCCAGGGCGAATCCGGTCTTCACACTGGCAACGGCCGACCGTTGGCAGAACCGCGGGATCGCATCCAGCCAGGATCCAAAAGTTCCTCCACGGTTCAAGGTGGGGCAGCGTGTCAGAGCCCGCAACATCAATCCGACCGGGCACACGCGCCTTCCGCGATACGCCCGCGGCAAGAGCGGCGCGATCGTTCGCGATCACGGTGTCTACCTGTTCCCGGACACGAATGCCCACGCGCAAGGCGAGAAGCGGCAACACGTGTACTCGGTGCGGTTCACGGCACGCGAGTTGTGGGGTGAGGCGGCTTCCCCACGCGACTCGGTCCACCTGGATATGTGGGACGACTACCTGGAGCGAGCGTGACATGGCGATCGATCCCGAGCGGCTGTCCGACCTGCCCCGCCTGCCCCGCGACGAGGGCGGACCGGTCTTCGCCGAGCCGTGGCAGGCCCAGGCTTTTGCGCTGGCGGTGAAGCTGTCCGAACAGGGCCACTTCACGTGGAGGGAATGGGCGGCCACGCTCGCCGAGGAGCTCAAGGCCGCGTCCGATCGCGGCGAGCCTGACGATGGATCGCACTATTACGAACACTGGTTGGCCGCGCTCGAACGCCTCGTCGAGGCGAAGCAGCTGGCCAGCCCATCCGACCTGCTCCGGAGGAAGGACGAGTGGGCGGATGCCTACCGTCACACGCCGCACGGCAAGCCGGTCGAGCTCCGCCGACGCTCGTTGTAACCGACGCGCGACCCGTACATGTTTCATGGCGCTTCCGCTCAAGGAGGCGCGGAGCCCGGTCAACCCGACCGCCCTGTTCTGAGCTGGTCAACGCGACGGGCACGCGGCCGTTTACACGAGGGCGCTACGATGCGCCACGGCGACCCTGCGCTCCGACTCCCGCCTGCAGAACAGCCTCGCCGACATCCTCCGACTCCTCGAGCGCCATCGCGTAGCCTCGCCCAGCAGCACGGGCGTCGGCGCGACATGCTCGAGCACCTGCAACACCGGCAGAATCTGGCGGAGCTCAACCGGCGGCTGCGTACGATGCACGCGGCCGACGTCGCCGATGTGCTCGAGGCGATGCCGCCTGGTACCGGCAGACGATCTGGGACCAGGTGAGTCTCGAACACGCCGGCGACGTGTTCGTGGAGCTCAGTGCGGCCGTACGCGAGTCGCTGGTTGAGAGCACGCCGCGCGAGACCCTGCTCGAGATGCTGGCACGCCTCGACCCGGAGGAGCTGAGCTACGTCTGGCCGTCGCTGCCAGGGGACGTGCTCGACGAGGTGACACAGGCGCTGCAGTCAGTGGATCGCTCGGTGTTCGAGCAAGCGATCCAGTATGCCGTGGGCCCCGTCGGACACCACATGAGCCGAGAGTTGACCGAGGCCGCAGACTCGGCCACCGTTGGCGATGCGCTGGCGCTCCTGCGTGGGCGAGGCCACCTGCCGCCGCAGACCGATGTCATCTTCGTCGTCGACGGGCGACGGGTCCTCCA
>DATLLC010000404.1:0-12308 GCA_035538015.1 Vicinamibacterales bacterium | reverse complement strand
TGGCACCTCGTCGGGCTTTCGGCCCCTCCCACGCCTTCGTGCGCGCACCACCCCGGAGCACCGCGGGGTTCGCTTCCGGAGCTTCAACCTGGTGGCGTCGGTGCCGTTCAGGCTGTGAGGCGAGCGCGTCCTCTCTCCCCGATCGCCCTGAGCGAGGGCGAGCGCGAGCGAGCCCGACGTCGAAGGGCGGGTGCCTGTTCGCGCGCTCAGCGCATCTCGACCAGCACGCGGTCGAGTGCGGCGTAGCTCTGGTTCAGGCCGTCGTCCATCCCGGCGCCGAGCATGCCGTCGCGCTCCTCGGTGGTGTGGAACAGCGAGACGGTGACCAACCTGGTGCGGCGACCGCCGAGATCCTCGCGCGTCATGGTCTCGACCAAGACGTAGTCGGGCATGCCGTCCCACGAAGCGCTCGGGCGGGGCACCTCGAGGTAGCGACCGCACGAAGCCGTGCGCGCCCTCCGCGCTGTGCTCGACGAAGCGCCAGTAGCCGCCGCGCTGGACCTCCATGCGCTGGATCACCAGCTTGTTGCCGCGGCCCGTCGCTAGCTGTGGTGATGGTGGCCTTGCGGCCGTTTGCGCGGGCCATGGCGCGGCGCGACCGAGCCGTCAAACGCGCCGTCGGGATCGCCATCCGCGATCGGTCACCCAGTCTGGGTGATTGACGAGCTCAGGGGTGTTTTGCGATACGAGTTGCCACAGGACGGGTGGGTCGGGCGCGAGACGGACGAAGTCCCTTCGTCGCGGGTTCGCGGTGCATGTCAGCGGAATGTCTAGCGCGATGTTGCGCGAGGACTTCGTCTGCACATGACACGCAACTTCACCGCAGCGGCGCCGATAGGGCGCTCGCCCGGGACCGATGTCCCGTGCGGAAAGGGTTTGCATGTCGAGTACGTCCAGATCTGCATCGACCAACGAGAGCAAGGACCGACCCAGTCGCCGTGTGCGCCGCGCGTCCACAGCGGTCGCCATGTTGCTGGTGACGGCGGCCGCATGCGCCGATGACAGCGACCACATCACACGCCGGGATTGCGAGCGCCTGCGCGACCACGTCGTCGGCTTGCGACTCGAGCGCGTCACCGTCGATCGCGAGCAGCATAAGGCCGCACTCGTGGCCTCGCTCGGCGACGGCTTCATCGACGCGTGCCTGACGTCGATCACCCCGACGGGCTTGCGGTGCCGGCTCGACGCGCGCGCCACCGACGCGCTCGCGGCGTGCCGCGACCAGTAGCCCGCCCCTTCACAACCAGTTTCCCGGAGTCATTCCGCATGAGAACCAGAATCCAACGATTCTGCACGCAGACCCTATGTCTGCTGCTTGCCGCGAGCATCGTCGTCCCCGCGTGGGGGGCCCCCGGCGACGTCATGACGTCATCGCCGGCGCCGACCATCGGCGCGGATCCGCCCAAGGCCCGCGACATCAAGGTCGGCGACGCGTCGGTCTCCACCCAGACCGGCGCGCTCCAGTACTCGTATCCGATCACCGTCCCGCCCGGCCGCAACGGTGTCCAGCCCAGCCTGGCACTGTCCTACTCGTCGCAATCCCACATCTACGGTGGCATCGCGTCCGGCTGGTCGTTGTCGGTGCCTGAGATCCGGCTTGACCTGTCGATCTCGCCGCTCAAGCAGCTCTACTACGGCCCCACCGCGTGGGATCAGCAGCACTTCGTCAGCTCGCTGTCGGGCTCCCGGCCGCTCGTCGCTGTCGTGGAGCCCAAGGGCTCCGACGCACACGCCGCCTTCCGCGCCCAGAACGACAGCTCGTACCTGCGCTATGAGCGCATGAACGAGGGGCAGCCGTACCTCTGGCGCGCTCGCGCCACCGATGGCACCACGTACTACTTCGGCGACACCTCGCTATCGTGGGGCTGGGACCAGCCGTACCGCGTGCCGCTCACTCGCACGGTCGACACCTTCGGCAACACCGTCGAGTACGAGTGGGAGGGCACGGAGCTTCAGGAGATCCGCTACACCTCGAATCCTGCTGCGGGTCTCCCAGCGTTCGCGCGCGTCGAATTCGGGTACTTGCTGGATAGCTGTGCCACCCGGCTGCCGCCCGGCGCGGCGGACGACCTCCGGATCGACTCGGTCGACGGATACCGCCGCCTGACCAAGATCCGCACGATCGCGTTCGATCCTGCGACCGGCACTACGCAGCACACCCGCGAGTACACCCTCGGCTACGACGCCCAGGCGAGCGACTGCTCGGGGGGAACACACGGGCTCATCCGGCAACTCACGTCGATCCAGGAGAGCGCGTGGGGACCGTCCGCGCCGCGCGTCGACCTGCCGCCGGTCAAGTTCGAGTACAACCGGCTCGCGCGGACCTTCGACCGAGTCCAGATCGAGTCGCCGAACTGGTTTCCGGCGAGCGGAACCGTAGTCACCAGCTCGAGCTCGGGCATTCGCACCCAAGGCCAATGGTCTGCGGTCCGCAGCATGCTGCTCGACTTCGACGGCGACGCTCTGCCCGACAAGATCATGCGGGCCGAGGATCCGGAGCACCCCAACGAGTGCGCCTTCATCTGGCAGAAGAACCTTGGTCGGGGGCCCGACGGCAAGATTCAGTTCGACGGACCGTCGGACCCGCAGATCATGCCGCGTCTCCCGTGGGAGACGGGGCAGCGGACCTACCCCGAAGAGTGCGCGCTGAACTTTCAGCGAACCAAGTTTCGTAACGTGCCATGGGGCATGGTTCCCGGCGGGTGCGGCACCGAAGACGCCAACCTTGGCTCCTACCTGGTCTACCGCTGGCTCGATGTGACTGGCGATGGCCGGGTCGACCTCGTTGCGGCGATCAATCACAGCTTCCATCTCAATCCAAACGAGATCGCGCTGAACCCGGAGCTCCGGGTAGGTGCTAGCCAGTGGCCGAGCTGCGGACCGGTCCCGCCGCCCAAGCCGGTCATCGCGCTCCGCGCCGACTGTGCGCAATCCGCCACCATCTGCGGGGACAAGGACGGGTGCGGCTTCGATCGAGACGAGCTCGATACCTGCATCGCTGAAGGAACCCCGGCGAACTCCGAACAGATCTGCCGAGAGCAAACGGCAGGCGAGGAGTTCGAGCAGTGGGCGCTGAACAACCGGCCACTTCCGCCCGTGTGGCAGCCTGGCGATCCACCACCGCCCCAGCCAGTACCTCAGACGTGCGACTACGCGCGCCCTCAGATGCTCTGCGACCGCTCTCCTTGGTTCGTTTACGAGAACCAGGGCGGGGTGCTCGCCCAGACCGGCGTGATCAAGTACCAGCTCGCACATCTCGAGTCGGACAAGGGCGACTCGGCGCTTGGTGGTGGCAGCGGCTTCTCGTCAGAGGACCACGCCATCCAGGATCTCGATGGCGACGGCCACGTGGATCTGGTGGTGCGAGGCATCAGCCCGGATACGGGCCTGTTCCGCTACTGGAACGTGTTCCCCGGCGATGGCCAGGGTGGCTTCGAGAAGAACGGCGACTGGCCATACATGTGGTTCGTGCCGGACGGCGCTCAGCCCTCCAAGAGCGGAATTGGTTGCTTCGGCCATTCCGAAGGCAACTGCGCGAACAACGCCATCGGCAAGGACGACTACGCCACCAATACGTGGCAGATGCTCGCCGATCTGAACGGCGACGGTGCTGCCGACTACTTCAGGGGCCAGGGACCCGACGACGCCGACGTCTTCTATGGGGCAGGCTATAAGTTCCGTACCTGGTCTCCGACCGATGGTGAGCCCCTCCCCCACGTCCGGGGCTCTCTATCGCGCAGCTGGTCCAGCACGACGGACGCAGGACCATCGGGTTGGCTGCGAGCAGGCGATCGTTGGGCAATGACCCGGCTCGTCGACGTCGACGCCGACGGACGAAGCGATCTGATCCAGAGCTGGCCGGTCGACTTCGACGCGTACTACGACTGGATCAACGGTGAGCCGCAGTGGAGCCCGCCGACGCTGCACATCAACGCGGGCGGCCAGTTCCTGCAAGGGTTCTCGCTCAACGAGAACCCGAACCTCGAGCGCGCGCTCGTGCAGCAGACCACCGCGGTGTACGTGAGCGATCCGCTCACGTCACAGAGCCAGTCCTTCTGGGCGACCTCGCGCGATCTCATCGACATGGATGGCGATGGACTGCCGGAGCATTGGAACTTCCTTGCGGCGTCACATCCGCCGGCCCCGGAGCCGGCGCAGATCCCCACCTACCTCGACACGTCGGACCAGCCGCTGCGCCTGCTGCGCAAGATCGACAACGGCATCGGCGGCACGGTCGAGGTCCTCTACGCGCCCACCACGAAGGCCAGCGTTGTCGTCCAGGACGCGGAGCTCGGCAAGGCGATGCCTCGGTCGCAGTGGGTCGTCGAGTCGATGAGCGTGAAGGATGCATTTGATCCCGACGTCGCCGACGTGGCGACCACGACCTACACGTACAAATACCCCGTCTGGAACCAGGACGACCGCGGTCAGTGGGGCTTCCGCGGCTTCGAGGAGGTCACGACCACACGCCCGTCCGACGCGCGGGTTGTCGACATCTACGGCTTCGACGTCGACTGGAGTGGCCGGCTCAAAAGCTCGAAGGTGTTCTCCGAGGAGCAGAACCCAGATCTGCTCGCGGCACCCGACAAGCCAAGCACGATCAATGACACGACCTGGCAGGCGTACACGCTGTTCGGTGGCGCGATCACGACCTATCACCCCTACCGAACGCAGAGCTGGACCTGCAACAACGGCCAGACCGAAGCTCAGTGCCGAGGCGCCAACGATGGCGTCGTCACCTACTCCACCTGGATCCCGCTGAGCTCTTCCCTCGTCAGCGGTGGTCCGGCGCTGGCGTACGTGGAGCGCCAGAAGAGCATTCGCGACAGCCTGTACGCGTTCGACACCGGCGATCGCGCGACCTGGGAGGAGTACTACTTCTACGCCGACGAGGATGACTATCGCCTGTGGCACAAGGAGCACCAGGCGATGGAGATGACGCCGCAAGGCGTCCAGCGCTACGAGCGCTGGCGCCTCGCGTTCGACGCTCTCTACCGCGCCCCGATCGCGAGGTTCGTCCCCACCTTCGAGGGCGAGGCCAACGCCGACGTCCCGAGCACCGTCTGGAACATCGACTGGACGACCGGCGTCAAAGAGGGCACCCGGTCGCCCGACAATTACCCGTCAGGCCCGCTCGAGACCTACCAGTACGACCCGACCAAGCGGTTCGTCACCCGCACCACCAACGAGCTCGGCCACGTCGTCGATAGGACCTACGATCCGGGCACCGGCGCCGTCCTGACCGCGCGCGGGCCGACCTCCGCGTCATGCGGCGGGGGCTGCAACGCACCGATGTCCTGGACGGACACCGATGGTCTCGGTCGTCCGCTCGCCACCTGGGTCAATGTGGAGGTCCCGGGTAACCCGGCCTGGCAAAAGACCCAGACGTCGCGTACGACCTATACCGACCACGTCGTCAGTGGTGCGCCGACGAAGGTCATTACCGAGAGTCGGATCGAGTACGACCAGAACCGCTGGACGCGCGAGGAAACCCATGTCGACGGTCAAGCTCGTCCACGCATGGTCCGGGTCAAGACCGGTCTAGGCCCGGACGCGGTCACGACCTACGACTACGATCGCCGCGGAAACCTGGTGAGTGTCACGCTGCCGGATCCGAGCGTGGCCAACCCGACGACCACTCCCACGCCGACCGTCACATACACCTACGACTTCGATAGCCTGGGTCGGCCGATCTCGATGCGTCGTCCCGCGATGGTGGGTGCCGCCAGCGGCGTGGACATCACGTACGACGGTCGCGTCCACGATATCGAGGAGGTCGCGGGCGGCGAGGGCGGTCCGGCCGCGCGCAAGGTCCTCGTTCACGACATCTACGGTCGCCTGACCGAGGTACGCGAGTACACCGACGTCACGGCCGGCACGTTCGCGACCACCACGTACGCCTACGACGGTCGTGACATCGTCAAGCGTATCCAGGATCCGAACGGCGTCGTGACCGAGCTGTTCCACGACTATCACGGTCGCCGAACCAGCATCGTCCGCGGCGGACGGACGTGGCAATACACCTACTGGAAGGGCGGGCAGCTCAAGTCAGAGGCGGCCCCGCCACCCAGCCCGGCCCAGGCGCTCGACTACACCACGACCTTTGCGTATGACGTGACCGGCCGTCCGACGTCGCGCAACGTGGGTGGTCGTGACCTGTCCGTCGCGGATCAGGCGTTGTTCGGCGTCGGTACGATCTCGTTCGAGCACGATACCTGCTTCAACGGTCTCGGCAGACTCTGTCTGGTCCAGTTCCCGGACCAAGTCCTCAAGGTCTCTTACTCGTACGACGCCGAGGGCAACCCGACGAGCGAAAAACGCACGTTCCAGTTCGCCGGCGTCACCGGCACGCGCGAGATGTCGAGCACCTACGGTCCCGGCGGGCGCGTCCGCGAGCACGTGTACGCCGACCAGGACGGGGGGGCGAACGCGACTCGCTCGAGTGTCGAGTACGACGATCGGGGGCTGCCCACCAACCTGTGGTGGCACCCGAGCAGCGGGGGCGTCCAGCTCGTGGCCGCGCAGACGCGCAACCTGGCCGGCTTGGTCACGAAGCGGGAGGCCCGCGACGCCGCCGACCCGCTGGCGCCCGAGCTCGCGACCGACTTCACGTACGACAAGCTCACCCGCGTCCGCTCGCAGACGGTCCGCCACCTGGCGTCGTTCACTCAGCTCGCGAAACAGGAGCTGGACTACTTCGGCCAGGACGACCCGTCTGACCTGCGTCACTGGCTCGGGGCCGAGTACTACGACTTCGATTACCGGTACGACTCGCGTCACCAGCTGATTTCCGTCAAGGAGCCCCGGTTCAGCGCGAACTACTCCTTCCACAACTCCGGCAAGCTCGATCGAGCGACGGTCCAGGCGTACTCAGCCCCCGGCTCCGATGTCGTCAACCGCGACGTCAAGTACATCTACGGCTCACCGATCGATCCCGATGCCGTCTCCGCCCTGCATGAGCTCAGCTCGGGCACCTCGCTGCGCAGCTACACCTACGACACCGCCGGCGGGATGGTCACGAGGGAGGGCGGCGCCTCGTCTGAGTCGTTCGCTTACGATGGCGAAGATCAGCTGCGTCGCGCAACCGTAGGCGACCTCCACGAGGAGTACTTCTACGACCACGGGGGCAACCGGGCGGCGGTCGTCACGCGAAACAGCGCCGGAACCGTCACGAATGTGCGCGTGTTCATCGGCGACACCGAGCTCGTCCTGAAGGACACCGGCGCGCTCGAAAAGTCGTACGCCCACCTGTCGCTCGGCACTCCAGTGGCTCGGATCACCGACCGCAAGGACCTCGAGCTGCAGTACCACGGCCTTTCGAGCAACACCCTGCTTGCAGTCGAGCCCGACGGGACCGTCAACGCAGGCTTCGTCTATGCCCCGTACGGTGAGCTGCTGTTCTCCACCGGTTCAGGCGTCGCGGAGCAGCACCGCCGCTTCAATGACAAGTTCCAAGATGACCTGACAAGCCTCAACTACTACGGAGTCCGCTATTACGACAGCCTGCTCCTCGGCTGGACGCAAGCCGATCCGCAGTACCGGTTCCAACCCGACGCTGCGTGGATCGAGCCCCGGCGTGCAGCGCTCTACAGCTTTTGCCTGCTCAACCCGGCGCGCTACATCGACCCTGATGGCAAGGATAGCGTGGCCGGTACAGCGTGGAAGGTTTGGCTAACCGTAAACACGTACAATCCCGTGCACTACGGTGTTCGCTCGACACTCAGAGTGCCTGCCATGGTGCGTGGGGAAACCTCGGCGCTCAAAGCGCAAGCCGCCGACACGATCAGGATGGGGGCAGCTCTCCTCCCTGGAGGCGGTCTTCGCGGGGCCGCCACGCAGGTCGCAGCTGCGGGCACGGCCATGTACATCGAGACTGGCTCGACCAAGGCCGCTGGTGTGGCGATGGGGATGACGCTGGCCTCGTACGGCATCGCTGCAGCAACTAATGGTGTCGTAGCAGGTGCTATCTCCCGGACCGTTGCCGACAGCGCCGATGACGCCGGTCGGGCGGCATCATTGGTCAGGCAGGACAAGCTGAAGCCGGGCCCGTTTGCGAAGGAATCAATCCCAGGACATCGAGGAAGACCAACCGCGCAGGAGCAGCGCGAGGTCAACGAATTGATGAAGAAGCACGGCTGTCACCACTGCGGAACCAATGACCCGGGGACGAAGAGCGGGAACGCTGTTGCGGATCACCAGCCTCCTCAAAAGCTCGCCGAGCCCACGAAGTTCTTTCCGCATTGTCTCTCTTGCGCGCGCGAGCAGGGTGGGCAAACTCTTCAAGAGCTTCTCAAACAAAAGAAGGCGAATATACAGTGAAGGCCACGACTGTTTCCGTGCCAAATGCGATCATATTTGTGATGGATCCGACTAATAGTGATGCCTCGGTTCCTGCATACCGTCATGGCGAAGTCACGGCGGCCACCTCGACCTGCGTCTCGGTTGCTACTCTTCCCGAGGTTGATGGCGATATCACTGTTCGGTTGGCCGAACGTGGCAGTGATCCGGAGAATGACGGCTTGGTCCCGGTCTTTGACGGCGTTCTCGAAACACCTGGCGGGAAGGTAGCCATCGTGACGAGCGAATTGGAGAGCGTGCTGGAGGCGTATACAGCAGGTGCGACAACGCGGGTGACCATCAGCGTAGACGAGGTTACGTCCCCTGGCCTGGTTCACGTGGTTGCCGGGTGAGTCGCTAAGGGGCGTGCCGCGCTAGACACGCCGAGTGAACCGCCCTCCGCGCCGAAAAGGCGGTAGCGTCACGGCAGCCGTGACGCTACCGCCTACGTCGTTTCCCAAGAGCGAGATCAAGGTCCTGCTGCTCGAGAACGTCCATCCGAGCGCGGATGAGCTGTTTGGTGGCGAGGGGTTCCAGATCGAGCGGGTGAAGGGGGCGCTGAAGGAGGCCGAGCTGGTCGAGCGGATCCGGGATGTCCACATCCTGGGGATCCGGTCGAAGACGCAGGTGACCGAGCGGGTGCTCGACGAGGCCCGGCGGTTGCTGGTGGTGGGCGCGTTCTGCATCGGGACCAACCAGATCCGGTTGAGCCACGCCAACAAGCGCGGCGTGCCGGTGTTCAACGCGCCGTTCTCGAACACGCGGTCGGTGGCCGAGATGGTCATCGCCGAGGTCATCGTGCTGTCGCGCCAGCTGTTCGACCGGTCGCGTGAGGTGCACGAGGGGACCTGGAAGAAGATCGCGGTGGGGGCGCACGAGATCCGCGGCAAGACGCTCGGCATCGTCGGCTACGGCCACATCGGCCGGCAGGTCGGCGTGCTGGCCGAGATGGTCGGCATGCAGGTGGTCTTTTACGACATCGCGTCGCGGCTGCCGATGGGCAACAACCGGGTGCTGGCCAGCCTCGAGGATCTGCTGGCGGCGTCGGACTTCGTGACGCTGCACGTGCCGGAGACGGCGGCGACCAAGGGCATGATCGGCGCCGCCCAGCTCGCGGCGATGAAGCCGGGCGCCTGCCTGCTCAACGCCAGCCGCGGCACCGTGGTCGACCTCGACGCGCTGGCGGCGGCGATCAAGAGCGGCAAGCTCGGCGGCGCGGCCGTCGACGTCTATCCCGAGGAGCCGGAGTCGAACTCGGACGGGTTCGCGTCCGTGCTGCGCGGGCTGCCCAACGTCGTGCTGACGCCGCACATCGGCGGCTCGACCGAGGAGGCCCAGGCGGCGATCGGCCGCGAGGTGGCGACGTCGCTGGTGAAGTTCGTCAACACCGGCGCCACGACCGGCTCGGTCAACTTCCCCGAGCTCGAGCTGCCGCAGGCGCGCGGCACCCACCGCATCCTCAACATCCACCGCAACGTGCCGGGCGTGGTCCGCGACATCACGAGGATCATCTCGGACCAGGGCGCCAACATCCACGCCCAGATGCTGGGCACGGATCCGAACATCGGTTACCTGGTGATGGACCTCGACCAGGCGGTGTCGCACGAGGTGAAGAAGGCGGTCGGCGCGCTGGAGACGAGCATCAAGACGCGGATGCTGTACGCGCCGCTGTGAGGGGCCGAGCACGACCGGGTCGGAGACCGGCACGCGGGGACGCACGGAGGGCCTTCGCCCAGCCCGTGCGGCCCTTGCCTTCGACCGGGGGCAGAGCTAGATTTTCCATGGTCTAGCATTGTTTTTCATGTAGGCACCGGAGGTGACGCATGAGCGAGCAGTCACAGATCTCGGCCACGGTGTCCTTGGCCACCAAGGAGAAGCTCGACCGCTTCGCCGAGAGCCACGGTCTCAAGAAGAACTATGTGGTCGAGCAGGCGCTGCTCTACTTCATGGAGGCACGGAGGGAGCTGCCGGACGAGGCGCTCGTGCCGGCTCGGCTGCTCCTGGATGACGAAGCCTTCGATCGTGTCGTCGCGCGGCTCGAGCGCCCTTCGGCTCCAACCGAAGCCCTGCGCGAGTTGATGCGTGGCCAAGGCCGTTGAGATTCGCCCGCTCGCTCGTGACGACGACCGGAGCGGCTTCTCGTGTGGTCAGGCCGACCTCGACCGATTCTTCGAGCACTACGCGGGACAGAACCAGTTCAAGTTGCACCTGGCGGTGACCTATGTCGCGCTGGTCGATGCACGCATCGTGGGGTTCGCCACCGTCGCGGCGTCGTCGATCGAACGCGCGTCCGTACCAGGCGCTCGTCTGCGCAAGCGTCTGCCGAGCTACCCATTGCCCGTGCTCCGGCTCGCACGCCTCGGCGTCGATACGCGCGCGCAGGGGCTGGGCATCGGCAAGGCGCTTCTACGTTACGTCCTCGGGTTGGCAATCGAGCAGCGCGATCGTCTCGGGTGCGTTGGCGTGGTGACGGACGCAAAGCCCGACGCGATCAGGTTCTACGAGGCGCTGGGCTTCGAGGGGCTCGAGGGTGTTCGCGAGGGGCTCCTGGTATCGGAGCCGCTGCCGATGTTCGTCGGCATCGAGACGATCGCGGCGGCGCGGGGGCCCTGACGCCGCTGCCGCGGTGCTGTAGGCTCGGTCGTGTCCGTTCCGCGCGCGCTGTTCGTCGTCGCCAAGAACCCCGATCCCGACAGCAGCCTGCCGTACCTGGTGCGGCTGCCGGTCGACGGCGGGATGGTCCTCAAGGTGCGCGAGACGTGGCCGACCACGTCGCGGGTCTACTGCCACCCGCACGAGGGTGGCTGGCCCGAGGCCGCCGAGGTCGTCGACGAAGTGGCGGTGGTCCTGTGCCGGCGGCGCGGGCCGGCGATCGATCTCGTGCTCGACCGCGCTCGTCAGGACCGATCGCAGTTCGTGTTCACCGAGACGCGCGGGCGCACCGCCATCTTCTGGCAGACGCGCACGGTGGCGATGAAGGCCAACCCCGGCGCGCGCGTGCCGCAGCGGCGCGCCTTGACCCAGGGCTTCACCATCCACGTCGACACCCGCGAGAAGTACCCGTTCCGCTTCGCCGGGCGCGACGTCAGCGTCGCGCGTGGCGCGGTGGAGGTCGGCGACTACGGTGTCCGCGGACCGGACGGCTGGGTCGCGGTGGTCGAGCGCAAGAGCTTCGAGGACTTCGTCGGCTCGATGGCCAACGGCACGCTCGCGTTCCAGATGGCGCGGCTCGCCGAGCTGCCGCTCGCCGCGGTGGTCGTCGAGGGCAGGTACTCGGCGCTGTTCGACCTCCCGCGCGTCAAGGAAGGCTGGCTGCCCGACGTGCTGGCTCGGCTCCAGATCCGCTATCGCGAGATCCCGATCGTGTTCGCCGACGCGCGCAAGTTCGCCGAGGAGTGGACCTACCGCTTCCTCGCCACCGCGCTCGCCGACCTCGCTCCACCCGATCCGCCGACGAGCTAGGGGCGTGGCTATGCATGACCGCGGCGGAGCTCGGCGCGCAACACCTGCCAGTCCACGCCCTCGCCGCGGTCGGCCTCGGCGATCGAGGCTTCGAGCTCGGCCTCTTCTTCGGGCGTGAGCTCGGCGTAATCGTCGGCGGGGTCCTCGACGAACACCGTCACCGTCGCGCCCTCGGGCAGGTCGAGGTCGTCGACGACGATGACGCCATCCTTCACCTTCGCCGAGAACACGCTCTTCACGTCGGACAGCGTACCACGCCGAGGGTTCACGGCGAGGCGGGCAGGACCTTGCCGGGGTTGAGCAGGCCCTGGGGATCGAAGGCGCGCTTGAGGGCGGCCATGAGGCGGAGCTCGTCAAGGGAGCGGCGATAGCCGAGGAAGTCGCGCTTGAGCAGGCCGATGCCGTGCTCGGCGGAGATGCTGCCGGCGTGGCGGCGGACGAGATCGAAGAGGTCGTGATCGGCCTGCTTGGTCAGGCGGAGGAACTCGGCCTTGTCGAGGTCGTCGGGC
>DATLLC010000403.1:0-24047 GCA_035538015.1 Vicinamibacterales bacterium | reverse complement strand
GCTCTGCGGAACGCATTCGGCCGTATTGACTGACATTTCCTGGGACGGATCACGAGGCCGGGCAGCGAGCGACGCTACCCGGCCTCGTGATCCGTCCCAGGAAATGTCAGTCAATACGGCCGAATGCGTTCCGCAGAGCGGACTTCGCGACTTTTCGGCCGAGTACGACGCCTTGCACCCCAGAGAACCGATAATGAAAGCCCGCCCAGACGCGGGCGTCGATGATCTCGTTCCGCATCTCCGCCGGCGTCCTGAACGTGCGGACCGCATCGAGGCTCGCAAACCCGTGGACGGGCAGATCGAAACGGTTCGTCCCCAGGAATTCCCTGAACACCTCGGCCATCGCCGACGTGATCGAGCCGTGCGCGGCGGGGTATTCAGGGTGATTCGGGGTCGTCGCGATTGGCCGCCAGCCGGTCTCTTCGTCGGTCGCGGGATTGCCGTCGCTGAATCCTGGCGGTGGCTCCCCATAGGGGTCGCCAGTCGGCTTCACGGACTCCGGATCGATGGCGGTCACCGGCCGCCAGAAGAGGTAATGGTATTTCGCGTACATCACCGCAATCTGCGCGTCGGCGCCTATCATGTTGACCATCGCCTGGAGCCGAGCGGATTCGAGCAGGCTCAGCCCCTTCATCGCGATCAGGTCACGGAGGACCAGGTTGTATTGCCGAATCACGTGTGCCGTCCAGAACCGGGCGGTGTCGGTCTGCTCCGAGGTGCGCGCCGTGCTGGTGCCGCTCCCGTACGTCCTGATTTCGTTGTAGGCCTCCGTCCATTCGTCGCTGAGTAGCGATGGCGGCGGCTCTGGCAGGAACCGATCGGCCACGTCGATCAGGAACGGCGTGACGTCCTTTACCCAGGGCGTCTGCGCAGCCACATACGCCGGCGGGGTGAGCCGCCACACGCCGGGGCCCGGCGTGAGGTGTGGGAAATCCGACGTGGACGCGAGCGCCATCCGGCCGTCGTTCATCCGCAGTCTGATGATGAGGCTGCTGGCGGCCTCGCCGACGGCGATGCCGTCCAACTTCGCCTGGCCATCCGCGATGGCGGCCAGCGCCGCCGTGTAGCGCGGGTCGAGAAAGGAGGCCTGGCCCGGCAGGTAGTACGCGAGCGTCCGGTACGCGGCTTCGATCACGGCCGCGTCCACCGATGCACCCGGCCTTCCGCTCACACCATCGCGGTACGGCGCGTAGCCGCCCTCGATCGCAACGACGGCGTCGTAGACGGCTGCCGAGATGTAGGCCATGTAGATGAGCCCTTCATTCTGGAAGTTTGTCGAGTTGACCACCGCGTCCTCGGCGATCTTGTTCCATGCCGCGACCGTGTTCGGATCGGCGGCAATCGCCGATCTGCTCGCCGGCAGCAGCAGGGCCATCATGATCCCGCACACCATCAACCGATGCTTTTTCGAGAGCAGTCTCACGGTACGCCTCCTGTTCGCCGCCTTTTGGGAACCGACAGGCGGTCTGTCACAACCCGGCCTGGGCCGGGCCTGGGCTTGCCTCTGGACACAAAGGCGGGAACGGCGTGCCGGAACTGTCAGCGTCTAGAATGGGCTCCCTACGCCATGGCCGATACGCCGGGGCACGACGTCACGTCGCTGCTCGTGAGCTGGACGGAGGGCGACGAGGACGCCCTCAATAGGTTGCTGCCCCTGGTCGAACAGGAGCTCAGGCAGCTCGCGCGCCGGCAGATGCGCGCCGAACGGCCGGGGCATCTGCTCCAGTCCACCGCGCTCGTCAACGAGGCCTACCTGAAGCTCGTGGACATCAGGCGGATGCGATGGCAGAACCGGGCCCATTTCTTTGCGGTTGCCGCACGCCTGATGCGTCGGATCCTCGTCGACGCGGCGCGCTCGCAGCAGTACCAGAAGCGCGGGGGCCGGGCGCCACACGTCAGGCTCGACGAAGCGGCGCTCGCAGCCGGGCAGACGCCCGACCAGTTGGTCGCTCTCGATGACGCCCTCCAGGCCCTCGGCGGCGTGGCCGAGCGGAAGAGCCGGGTCGTCGAGTTGCGCTACTTCGCCGGTCTCACCGTCGAGGAGACTGCTGAAGTGCTGAAGGTCTCTCCCGAAACCGTGATGCGTGACTGGAAGTTCGCGAAGGCATGGCTGCTGCGCGAGCTATCGCGACACAGCTGATCGGGCGCCGGTCCCTCAACCTCGCGGAGGGGAGCCTGGCCATCAGCGCGTCGCCCGCGGCAGATCGATGAGGACGATGTCGGAGTTGTCACGGAGCCGATCGAAGACGATCTGCTTGCCGTCCGGGGTCACATCGAACGTCCGCATCGTGTCGCGTCTGGTCAGACGCGTGAGCTGTCGGGCCTGCATCGTGCCGAGATTGAGCATCCAGAAATCCTGGGTCCGCGTCGCGCCCTGCATGTAGATCAACGCTTTTCCATCCGGCATGAATCGGAGACGTTCGCCGTCACGCCGCATCGAAATCTGGGGCAGCTGGAGGGCGGTGCCGTCGGCGCCAACTGCGAGCAGCGGAGCGTAGGCAGACACGTTCGCTCCCATGTAGGCGATCAGGCGGCCATCTGGCGACCACACCGGGTTGAGCGCGGGTCCCTCGAGGAGGCGCACCGGCTGGCCGCCATCGACCGGGATCTTGAACAGGCCGTCGCGACCGCCTTCGGTCCCCCCGACCGCAATCCAGCTTCCGTCCGGCGACCATGAGGCGCCCCCACGCGCATCGACGCTGTCGGCCAGGGTTTGCAGCTCACCCCCGTCGGCCGCCAGGACGTGAAGGCGAAGCCGTCCGTTGCGCCGCATCACGATCGCCACCTTCCGGCCGTCCGGCGAGGGAGCCGGCGGCGCGAGCACCGCGCCATCGCTGCCCTTCCAGATCTCCGTCGAGGGTCCCCGATCGACCCGAAACACGCCGTCGCCCGCGCCGAATGAAGAAAGGTAGAACATCGACTCGCCACTGATTTGGGGCGCGCTGGAATCGGCCGTCGACAGCGGGAACGGTTTGGCAGCCGATTCCTCGGCCACGCCGGCGGCGAGGATCGGCACCGTCCACAGGCTGGCGGACGGATTCGCGACCGTCGCCACGAGCCGATGGCCGTCCGGCGTCGAAGCCAACGAGGTGTACTTCTCGACGCCGAAGCTGATGCGGCGCGTCAGCTTGCGTTCCGGATCGAGGCTCCATAGCCACGGTCCGGAGCCATCGGGATCGTGGGAGACGAACAGAATGGTGAGGTCGTCGATCGGCGTGAGCGAGGCGACATCGCTGTTCAGCTGCGTCAGGCGCTCGGGCGAGCCTCCGCCAGCGGGAATCCGCCAGACATCCATCTCCTTCGTGACCGGGGTTCCGCTCGAGAAGTAGATCCACCGGCCGTCCGGCGACCAGATTGGGAAGTGATTGTGCTCGTTCCGGTTTCGCCGGTACAGCAGCTGCGCGCCGGCACCCGTGCGATCCGCCACGTACATCGAGTCGCCATCGTCCTGGAGGTGGTACACGATTCGGGAGCCGTCCTGCGACCACGACAGGGTGACGGCGCGATCCGGAAGAAATGGGCGCGCCGCGCCGCCCATGATCGGCATCAGCCGCAGCCGTCGATCGGGGCCGCCGCTCAGCCAAATCTCGGCTCCGTCGGCGGTAAAGCCGCAACTCGGCGTCTCGGTCGCGAACTCGTCGTCGGTTCCCCTGGTCAGGTTGACGAACCGTCCCGTCCCGACCTGGCCGACCCACACGTCGAGCGGCCCGTCCTGATCCGAACGGAACGCGACGAACCTCCCGTCCGGCGAGACCGCGGCGCTGCGCTCGGTGCCCTCGAAGTTCGTGAACCGTGTGAACAGCGCGTTCTCCAGCGGGTTCGGCGAGGTCACGGGACGACCGCCGGCCATCCACATCGCGGCCACGACGGCAGCGCCCAGCATGGCCGATGCGGCGACAATCGGGCGGCCCGAAACCGCAGCTGGCACCGCGGCCGGGTGCGGCCCGGCCGGATCCGATAACACTTCTTCCAGCTCGGCTCGGGCATCGCCGATGTCGCGCATGCGGCGTACGGGGTCCTTTTGAAGGCAGCGCCGCAGCAGCTTGTGAATCCCCGGCGGTGTCTTCTTCGGGAGGAGCGTCCAGTCGGGTTCATGCTCGAGAATACGGGCCAGCGTATCGGTCGTCGTCTCGCCCCCGAACGCGCACCTCCCCGAGAGCAGTTCGAACAGGACGCAGCCGAACGCCCAGATGTCCGTGCGCTTGTCCACCGCCAATCCACGCGCCTGCTCCGGGCTCATGTACGCCGGCGTGCCGAGAATCCTGCCGTTCGCGGTACCGTCGAAAGAACCGTCGGCATTGGTAGCTACGGATTCCGGGCCCTCGACGATCGGGCGAGCCAGCCCGAAATCGAGGACCTTGACGCGCGTGTCGCTGGTCACCCGGCCGGTCGCGCCGGCTCCCTGTAGAACGACATTCGCCGGCTTCAGATCGCGGTGAACGATACCCTTCGCGTGCGCGGCGTCGAGGGCTTCGGTGAGCTGCCGTCCGATGGTCAGCGCATCGCGGATCGCCAGCGCGCCCCGTTCGAGGCGGTCCTTGAGAGTCGGACCCTCGACGAGCTCGAGGATGAGCGCGACACCGCCGTCGAAATCCTCCAGCCCGTAGATGGCACCAATGTGGGGGTGATTGAGCGTCGCCAGCAGCCGCGCTTCACGAGCAAAGCGCGCGCGGCGCTCGGGATCGGAGGTGAAGTGCTGGGGGAGAATCTTGATGGCGACGTCGCGATCCAACCGGGCGTCGCGGGCGCGATAGACCTCGCCCATTCCGCCCGAGCCCAGCCGCCCGACCATCGTGTAGGGACCGAGTCGCCGTCCGGCGATGCCGGTCTGAACGGGGCTCGGTTCGGGCGCGACCCGAGCGAGAGGCGTCTCGAGGAACGCGGAGGCTGCTGGGGCGAAGCCAAGGAGCGACTCCAACTCGTCGCGCAGGGCTTCGTCCGCTCCACACGCCTCGCGGACGAAGGCCTGCCGGGCCTGGGGTGGGCGCTGCAGCGCCGCGTGATAGAGCTCCGTAAGCCGATCGGTCGAGCCGCGTGCCATAGGATCGGTTCGGCCGAACCATGCTGCCGAATGGATAACCGTCCGTCAAGTGAGGAGAATCGGTCCGGGCGGGTCAGCTAGTGAGGTCGCGTACCCATCCGCTATGCAGGAGGGTCGCGAGGGGGATCGCGGCAGGCACAAAAAGGGCGCATCCGCAATTGGAGAACCAACGCTGCCATCGTCCAGCTCGACAACCAGCGGTGTCGCCGCCCCTCAACCACAGTTGTCAAGGTTCTTGCGGGAACTCCGCGACCGCCAGTCGTGCGATGAAAGTTGTTTGTCTTCTAGATAATTGCAGGGTGGCGAAGTGGGCGGGATTCGTGCCGGGTCACGACGGCAGTCACCTGTACACCGCAGTTCCTGCCCTCGTGCTTCGGCCACGAGTGCTTCAGACAAGTCGGCATCAGGCGCGGCGAGGCAACGCGATGTGTCGGACTCTCCTTTCCGCGCGGAATGAGAGTAGGTTACTCAGTGCCTGGCGCCGATAGAAGTCCGATGCCGGTAGTGATAGGGCGGTCAGCGGGCGGCCCTGTCGAAGCGCTCCAGGAGCGCCGCATACCGAGGATCGGCGCGCAAGGGGTCCCAGACGGGATCCAGCTTCAGAAAGTGAATCGAGAACGTCGTCGGGTTCGACAGCAGCTGCTCGAGCGCCGTGAACGCGGCCCCGACCTCGCCTACCGTGACCGCCGTCTCCGCCAGTATCTCCACGGGTGCCCATCCCACGTTGGCGTCCTTGGCGACCGGCAGGAGCTCTGTGCTGCGTCGTGCCGCCGCCATGGCCTCGCGCTTCTGCCCCAGGCCGGCGTACGCGAGACCGAGGGCTCCGTGCAGACGATGATCTCCCGGTCGTCCGCTTGCCTCGACCAGGAGGGCATCCCTGGCGTCCGTAAAGCTGGCGCGGGCGGCGTCTGCCTGACCGGCGAGCGCGTAGGCCTGCGCCAGCACCAGCGCCTTGGGCAAGATGCCACGCTGACCCTGCAGGCCCTCGACGGGGACGGCGCGGGCGCGCGACAGCATGGCGTCGGGCTTGCGACTCAGGCGTTCCAAATCAAGCCAGGGAGACTCCCACTGCGGCAGCCCTGGCGCGGACGACAGCACACGGCGTGCCGCCGTCAGATTACCCTCCCTCATCTCGAGCGATGCCAGGCTCTGGTACAACGCCCACTGATCAGGCGCGAGGGCGATCGATCGTTCGAAGTAGCGACGCGCCTCGTCGTACCGCCGGATCAGGACCAGCGTCTGCCCTGCATCACGCACGAGATTGGGGTCGCGCGGGTCCAGCGCCACGGCCCGATCGAAATCGCGGACCGCGCCTTCCCAGTCTCCGACCCGGCGTTTGATCGCGCCACGTGTCAGAAAGAACTCGCTCTCGCTGCCGAGCGCTCCGCGGACCGACTCCAGTTCCTGGATGGCCGGCTCGTAGTCGGCACGGCTGTAGTGGTAGACAGCCAACGCGAACCGGACCCACGGCAGATCGGGGTCGATGGCGCGGGCCCGCTCGGCTGCTGCCTTTGCGGCCTCGAGCCGTCCCTCGGTGCGGTCCGCCCCGAACCGATACATGTTCGAGTACGCGTAGGACAAGCGCGCGTGCGCCAGGGCGAAACGGGGATCGAGCTCCACTGCTCGCTCGAACATCTGCGCGATCAGCTGCGATACTTCTCCGGTTCCCCGGGTGGGCGAGCCGTCGAGATATAAGCCGCGAAGATAGGCTTGGTACGCTTCCGGGTTTCGCGTTGGCGGTGCCTGGAGCCCCTCGCGCGCCGGAGCTGCCACAGTCAAATCGAGCGCCTCCGCGACCTGGTGCGCGATTTCCGACTGAACGTCGAAGAGCTCAGAGGAGCTCCGCTCGTAGCGGTCGCCCCACAGTTGGGTGTCGTCCGATACGCGAATCAACTGCGGTGACACGCGGACGCGACCACCGGTCGCGGCCTCGCGATCCCATCTCACGGTGCCATCAACGATGTAGTCAACCCTGAGCTCTTCGGCGATCTCACGTATCGTCTTCCGCGTCGCCGCGTACTGTCGCGCGCTGCTGCGCGAGATGACGGCCACGCCCGTCATACCTGCAAGCAGTGTGGTGATCTCATCGCTCAGGCCCACCGCGAAGTACTCGTCATCCGGCGGCCCGAGGTTCTCGAATGGCACCACGACGATTCTCGGTGTGGCCTTTGGCGTCGCGGCGGCCCCGGGTTCCGGCGGCAAACGCATCAGTGACGCACCGCCGACGATGGCAATCGCGGCGCCCGCCACGGCGGCGGCGGTCGTCCAGCGCCAGCCCGCGCGCGGCGCGGTTCCGCCGATCGCCTCGAGTCGCGCCCCAGCCGTGGAAGGTGTCAACTCGCCAGCGCGCAACTCCTGTCGGATCTCGTCGAGCTCGTTGCTGAGGTCCCTGGCCGTCTGCGGACGGCGATTGGGGTCCTTGGCCATGGCGCGGCGTATCACGCGCCCCAGCTCCTTCGGGAGCGCCGGGTTCAGCGTCGTGACGGGCACCGGTGTGTCGCGCAGGATCGCCGTCAACGTGTCGAGAGGCGTCTCTCCTGAAAACGGCAGCACGCCGGTGGCCATCTCGTACAGCATGATGCCGAGCGAGAACACGTCCGACCGCGGGTCGACCGTTCGGCCCTGAGCCTGCTCCGGGGACATGTACGCGATCGTGCCCAGGAGCCGCCCCTCGTCGGTTGTCAGCAGGCTAGCCGTGGACGTAAGGTCGGTCGCGGCCAGCGCGTCGTGCCGCTTGGCCACGCCGAAGTCGAGCACCTTCACCGTCCCGTCGGCTTGCACCATCACGTTGGCCGGCTTCAGGTCGCGATGCGTGATTCCCCGTGCGTGGGCCGCGCTCACCGCATCGGCGATCGACACCGCCGTATCGAGCAGTTGCGTCAGCGGCAGGCCCCCGCGGCGAATCACCCTGGACAGTGGCTGCCCCTGCACGAGTTCCATCGTGAGAAACAGCCGGCCATCAGCCTCTTCGATCGAGTGGATCGTGACGATGCCCGGGTGCGCGACCGCTGCGACCAGGCGGGCCTCGCGCTCGAAGCGAGCGCGCCGGTCGGCGTCCGCGGCCACATCGTCCGGCAGCAGTTTGAGGGCGACCTCGCGGCCCAGCGTGGTATCCCGGGCCACGTATACCTGCCCCATGCCGCCCGCGCCGAGGAGGTCCCTCACCTCGTAGTGCCCGAGGCGGGTGCCGAGGGGGATCACCCCTGGGGAGGACGGCGGCGGTGAGGCCATCATCGGAGCAACACGGCTTGGACGGCGCGTGCCGGAATGTTAGCGCACGCGCTTCCCCGCCGGAAGGGCGCCGAAGAGACCGCAGGCAGTGGACGCGGAGGAGCGCCCGGTCTGGGAGGCCAGCCTTGAGCCAACGGTCACTACTCGCGCCCGCTCGTCCAGCGCTCAGGTAGAATTGCACCACCCGGGTCATCACTGACTCGCGACGATGGCTGCACTTTCCGGCGGCGCCCGCCTCGGTCCGTATGAAGTCCTCGCCCCGCTGGGCGCGGGCGGCATGGGTGACGTCTACCGGGGGCGTGATACTCGGCTCGGCCGCACGGTCGCCATCAAGCTGCTCAACGCTGAATCGAGCGGCGACGCGATCAGCCGGGAACGCTTCGAGCGCGAAGCCCGGAGCATCGCCGCCCTCACCCATCCGCACATCTGCACCGTGCACGACGTCGGCGATCACGAGGGCAATGCGTTCCTCGTGATGGAGCTGCTGGAGGGACAGACACTGGCCGCCCGTCTGGCCCGCACGAAACGCGGACTCCCGCTGGACGAGGCCCTGTCGATCGCGACGCACGTGGCCGAGGCCCTCGCCTTCGCCCATCGCCATCACATCACCCATCGCGACATCAAGCCCGCGAACATCATGCTCACGCCCACGGGGGTGAAGCTCCTCGACTTCGGATTGGCGCAGCCGCGCGACCGGGATGAGGAGACGGGACAGAGTCGCACGCAAACCTCGTTGACTGGACCGATCGGTGTGATCGGCACCCTCGCCTACATGTCACCCGAGCAGCTGGACGGCCGCGCGGATCACCGGAGCGACATTTTTGCGTTCGGGGCGGTGTTGTTCGAGATGCTCACGGGCCGCAAGGCGTTCGACGGTGCGACCTCGTCGGCGGTGATCGGCGCGGTCGTCCTCGCGGATTCGCCGGCGGTATCGTCGCTCCGCCCGGAAATCTCGCCGCCTCTGGACCGCGTCGCGCGGCGCTGCCTTGCGAAGGACCCTGACGCCCGGTGGCAGTCCACAGCGGATCTGGTCGACGAGCTCAGATGGATTGCAGGCCATCCGACGGTGGGTGCGGACACGATCGAGTCTCCAGTGCCTCACGTGCGCCCGCTGTCAGCGCTGGCTGCCATCGTCAGCGTGGCGTTAATCGCCGCGACCGTGGCGTGGCTGCAGTGGCGGCCCGCGTCGATGCCACAAACGGCGCCAGAGACACGTACCGAGATCGTTACGTCCGCCACCAGTGATCCCACTTCGTTTGCGCTCTCGCCCGACGGCCGGCAGATTGTCTTCGTGGCGTCCGGCGACGGCGCGTCCCGCCTCTGGCTGCGGTCCCTGGCGGCGACAACCGCGCAGCCGCTGGCGGGCACGGAAGGGGCCGCGTCTCCGTTCTGGTCGCCCGACAGCCGCGCCATCGGTTTCTTCGCCGGGGGCGCGCTGAAGCGGCTCGATCTCGGCGGCGGCGCGCCGCAGACCCTGGCCCCGGCCCCCGCAGCTCGCGGCGGGACGTGGGGCGCGGACAGCGTCATCGTGTTTGCACCGACGAATTCTGGCTCCCTGATGCGCGTCGCCGCCACCGGGGGCGACGCGGTGCCGGTGACGACGCTCGGCCCGACGCAGGCGGGCGGCCGCTGGCCGCACATGCTGCCCGACGGCCGCCGCTTCCTGTTCCTCGGGCTAGACCAGCCGGACGCGTCCGGGATCTATCTGGGCGCGCTTGACGGGAGCGCCCCCACGCGCCTGACATCCTCCGAGAGCGCGGGGGTATCCCTGCCCGGCTGGCTGCTGTGGGTGCGCGGCGGCACGCTGGTGGCTCAGCGCCTGGACGTGGAGCAGGCAGCGCTCACCGGCGATCCGGTGACGCTGGCCGACGGCGTGGCAGTCGATGATTTCCTGCGGAGCGGAGTCTCGGTGGCGTCGACGGGGCTCGTGGCCTACCGGACGGGTGCCACTAGCCAGCGGCAACTGACCTGGGTCGACCGGTCGGGCACGGCGCGGGGCACCGTCGGCAGCCCGGACCGCAGCAATCCCCGCCATGCCCGCGTGGCCCCCGACGGCGCACGCGTGGCCGTGAGCCGCAGGGTCCAGGGCAACACGGACGTCTGGCTGTTGGATGGCGCTCGCACGAGCCGCGTCACGTTCGACCGAGCTCTCGATCAGTCTCTCGTCTGGTCGCCCGACGGTGCTCGGATCGTGTTTGAAACGAATCGGACGGGAACATTCGATCTCTACCAGACGTTCCCGGGGGGCCCGGGGGTGGAGGAGCTGGTCGTGGCCTCCGACCAAAACAAGGCCCCCAGCAGCTGGTCGGCAGACGGTCGCTTCTTGCTCTACATGAGCGCCGACCCGTCGACGGGCGTCGACCTCTGGGTCGTACCGATGGCGGGGGATGATCGGACACCGTCGGTGTTCCTGAAGACCCCGTTCTATGAGGGCTGGGGCGCGTTCTCGCCGGACGGCCGGTGGGTGGCCTACCAATCGAACGAATCGGGGTCGACCGAAATCTACGTGCGTCCATTTGTCGCGCCCGTCGGTGCGGGCACAGCCGCGGGCCCCGCACCAACCGGGGGCCAGTGGCCGGTATCCGCGGCGGGCGGCGTCCTCCCCCTCTGGCGGCCCGACGGTAAAGAGCTGTACTACCTCAACCGGGAGGGCGCGATGATGGCGGCGACGATCACGGTCAGCGGGTCCACGCTCGCAGCGGGCGTGCCGGTGGTGCTCTTTCCCACACGCATCCTCGGCGGCGGCCGGGGCCCGGGACTGGGTCGGACGTACGACGTTGCCCCCGACGGCCGCTTCCTAATCAACACAGTGCTGGACGTCGACGCGGCGCCGATCACGTTGCTGATGAACTGGCGCCCTCCTACCCTATGAGTCTCGGTCGGCAATTCGCCGCGAAGCGTCTTCGCCAGGTGCTCGAGGAGAGACGCTTGGCTTGAATTGAGAACAATTGAGCGCGTCTTGATGGCGCGCGAAAGACCACGCAGCCCCCCGATTCCTACCCTGCACGCATCACTTAGCGCTCATCGACCGAGCGCGGGAGGATGCGATGCGGGGCCGTCTGGCGAGTGCAGCAGCGGCGTGCGTGATGACCATGCTCGCCTCAGGCGCCCCGGCGGCGCAATCCGCGGTCGAGTCCCCTCGGCTTGGCGTCTGCCTCTCCCTTTCGCCGAAGGTTTCGGTCAGCGCGCGCGGGGCCGCCGTGGTCTTGGCGGAATCGAACGCGATCTGGATTCAGCATGGCGTCGGTCTCCGCTGGACTGAACAATCCGGCAATCACTGCGATCGCGTGATCGCGCTGAAAGCGGATCAGGATGCCCTGCCTGAAGACGTGACCAGCGAGTCCGCACTCGGCTGGGTGCCGTTCGTGGAGGGGCGCGCCCGCCAGTTGGTGTTTCTCCGCGTCGGTCGCGCACGCATGCTGGTCGATGCGCTCAGCCCGGGCTCGCGCCCTGAGGGGCTCACCGAGCTCCTGCTCGCCAGGCTCCTCGGCCGCAGCCTCGCGCACGAACTCGGACACGTGCTCCTGAACAGCCGCAGCCACGAGGAGTCCGGACTCATGCGCGCACGCTATCGCGCGGGTGACGTGCTCAGCGTCCCGACGTCCGCATACACACTCAACGCCGTGGAACGCGCGCGACTCATCGCGCACAGCACCGGGCAACGGCGCCAGGTCGCACAATAGTAGAGCTACAATCATGGGCAAGCCCCGTGGTTACCTACCGGTTTGGCCCCTTCCGGCTCGTTCTCGACCAGCGCCTCCTCGAGCGCGACGGCACACCCGTCGCGCTGACGGCGAAAGCCTTCGACCTCCTCGCCGCGCTCGTCCAGCAGCGCACGCGCGCGCTCTCGAAGGACGAGCTGCTCGCGCTGGTCTGGCCCGGAAGCGTCGTGGAGGAAGGCAACCTCTCACAGCAGGTGTTCGTGCTGCGGCGCACACTGGCCGATGCTGGGGAGTGCGTGGCTACGGTGCCGCGCCACGGCTATCGCTTCGTGGCGACCGTCGTCGAGGAGCATGAGAACCACTCGCCCGCCAAGAGCCCGCACTGCATCGTTTGGGACGGACGAGAGTATCCGCTTCGCGAGGGTGTCACCGTGATCGGCCGCGCCGAAGACGCCGACCTGCGGATTCCCCTGCCGTCCCTCTCACGGCATCACGCACGCGTCATCGTCCGCGGCCTCGCAGCGACGCTCGAGGATCTCGGAAGCCGCCACGGCTCGTGGCGAGGATCCCTGCGCGTACGAGATTCCGTTGGGCTCTCTGGTGGAGACGAGATCAGGCTCGGAACGGCCATGCTCGTCTACTACGTGGTGATGCCCAACGACACCACGCGAGATTGACACAGCCAGGAGTTGTGGCTCCTCGAGTCCAATCGTGGCACCCTGGTCATGACGGCGCACGCGGCTCGGCGGACAGCCAGTCATCAACGTCGTGGCCATGCCGCCGCCCGCGTGTCTCGTAGAAGTAGTGGACCATGTTGAACAACGTGAGTCGATAGGACGAAGGTGTCGATCGACGCGAGCGATCGCCTTGCGACGCGCATTCCTCGGGGGACCCCATCGTCCAATGGACCCGCGCCTCGCACTTCGGGTCTAATCAACCTGTACGAAGAACATCGGAGGACCTATGACAACGAACACCGAACGCGCCGTGCTTGCCGGCGGCTGCTTCTGGGGCATGCAGGACCTGATCCGCAAGCTGCCCGGCGTCATCAACACACGTGTCGGATACACGGGCGGGGATGTGCCGAACGCGACCTATCGCAACCATGGCTCTCACGCCGAGGCCATCGAGATCGAGTTCGACCCCACACGGATCAGCTATCGCGACCTTCTGGAGTTCTTCTTCCAGGTTCACGATCCGACCACATTGAATCGCCAGGGCAACGATGTCGGCACGTCGTATCGGTCGGAGATCTTCTATGTCTCCGAGGCGCAGCGTGCCGAGGGACTTCGGACAATCGACGATGTCAACGCGTCCGGCCTGTGGCCAGGCCCGGTTGTGACCAAGGTCTCACCTGCCACTGCATTCTGGGAGGCCGAGCCGGAACACCAGGACTATCTGGAGCGCTACCCCAACGGCTATACATGCCACTTCCCACGCGCTGGCTGGAAACTGCCCCGGCGCGCCGTTGCGGCCACCTGAGCCCCCCTGCGCCACGTTGCCCCAGAGAGAAACGCCGGGTACCTCGTATGCCTCGATAGTTGCCTGCGTCGCGCAGGACAGTGCACAAGCCCCTCAATCCCGAGAGCATAACGGTCCGGACCAACGACGGCCGGTCAGTCTCCGATTGAGCGTCCAATTGCCGATGAAAGCGTACCAGGGGCACTTCCCTACCTGGGCATGTCTACGGGTTCGAGTCATCGCCGAAGTCGGGACCTCCGTGCAGAAAGAAGAATCCCATGCCAGGGTCCGCTGCATGACCCCGCTTCGGGCCGGATGTCGCATTACTCCGAGAGAAGGCATGGAGGTCGTCGACTCCGGGTGATTTGCCGACCCTCGCGCCGCTAGCCGGAGGTCCGTTCATGCGTGCGTTCGTCGCATCTTCGCTATTGGCGAGTTTTCTTCTGGCAGGTACAGCATCGCTCGCGGCGGCGCAGACCTCGCTCGACGTCTCCGCGGATGTCGTCACACCGGGCAGTCCCCTCACCGCCACGGTGACGGGCCCGCCCGCGCAGTTCTACGCCATCATCGGCAGTTCCGTCGGGTCGGGCATCAGCTACGGCGGCGTCGCGCTGGGCGTGGGCGCCGACTTCGTCATCCTCGCGCAGGGGGTCCTCGACGGCACGGGCCGCGTGTCCGTGCCGCTGACGCCGCCGTTCCGTGGGTCGGTGCTCGACCGCTACTACATCCAGGCCGCCACCTCGACCTCTCCGGCGTTCATTCCGCTCTCTTTGTCGGCGGGCCGCGTGTTGCGCAACGACGATCTGTTGGCCGGGCTCACCGGGCCGCCGGGGCCAACGGGACCGATCGGACCGACCGGACCTGCGGGGTCGACGGGTCCCGCCGGACCGACCGGGCCCGCCGGTCCGACCGGCAACACCGGTCCGGCAGGGGTGGTGGCCACCAACGGGTTGGGTGCGTACAACTTCGGCAACATCAACGGGTTCGTGGCCGAGGGCACGCTCAACTCCGGCGCCTCGATCGGCACCCCCGGCCCCGGCACCAGGATGCTGTGGTACCCGCGCAAGGCCGCCTTTCGAGCCGGCCAGGCTGAGCAAGATCAGTGGGACGACGCCAATACTGGAAAATGGAGTATTGCGCTGGGACTCGATCCGCAGGCCACCCAGGATGCGTCCGTAGCGCTGGGCATGTTCACGCGCTCATTCGGGGAGGCAAGCCTCGCTGCCGGGAAGAGCACCTTCGCCACCGGCGCGCACTCGTTCGCCATGGGGAATTTCGCCAACGCCACAAATGCCGATACGGTGGCCATGGGACAAAGCGTCACGGCCAGCGGCGTCTCCAGCGTCGCCATGGGACACAACGTCACGGCCAGCGGCAGCAACACGGTGGCGCTGGGGCATAACGCGTCCACGAACAACCTCGCGGGGTCGTTCGTGTTCGGAGACAACTCAACAGCGACACTGGTCATGCCTGCCGCGGCCAACCAGTTTGTGGTGCGCGCGGCGGGCGGGATGACCTTCTACAGCAACGCCGGCATGACCGCAGGTGTGAGCCTCGCGGCGGGCGATGGCGCGTGGACCACGTTGTCGGATCGGCGGATGAAGACGAACTTCCGCGCGCTCGACGGCGAGGAGGTGCTCGCGAAGCTGGCGCGGATCCCGATCCTCGAGTGGAACTACATCACACAGGACACGTCGATTCGCCACGTCGGACCGATGGCGCAGGACTTCCGCGCGGCATTCGGGCTGGGCGAAGACGATCGGCACATCAACACGCTCGATCCCGATGGCGTCAGCCTGAAGGCGATCCAGGCGCTCGACGCCCGCACGCAGGCAACGCGGCAAGACGTCGAACGGTTGACGGAAGAGAATGCCGCGCTGCGCGGTACGCTGGAGGCGCTGCGGCAGGAGATCGAGGCGCTGAAGGCCTCCGCAAGGTCGCGGCCCCGGTAAAGGGCGGCTCAAGTAGCAGGGTGGAGCTCGCTGGCGCAACCGGTGTCAGGCCATCGCGCTATTCGCATCGAAGCGCGACCATTGGATCGACGTTCATCGCCCGCCGCGCCGGCAGATAACACGCGACCGCAGCCACGGACAGCAGCAGCACCGCGACGCCGCTGAACGTCCACGGGTCGGTGGACTCCACGCCGAACAGCAGGCTCGACATCAATCGCGTCAGCCCGTAGGCCGCACCGAGACCGATCGCCACGCCGCACATCGCCAGGATCACTCCCTGCCCGACGATCAGCTTGAACACGTGGCTCCGCTGCGCGCCTAGCGCCACGCGGATGCCGATCTGCTGTGTGTTCTCCGACACCGAACACGAGATGACGCCGTAGAGCCCGACCATCGTCAGGAGCAAGGCGACCGCCGCGAACAGGCCCAGCAGGACCGTGTTGAAGCGCGGCGTCGCCACTGAACGGTTGAGCACCTCTTCCACCGTGCGGACCGCGTAGACGGGCGCATGTGCGTCCAGCGACTGCACCACGCCGCGCACCGATCGCTGCAGCGCCCGCGGATCGCCCGAGGCGCGCACCACCACCGTCATCGCCGACATCGGCATCTGGCTCTGCGCGAAGTAGATCTCCGGCTGCGCCGCGCCCTGCAGGCTGCCATGCTTCACGTCGGCCACCACGCCGACGATCTCGCGCATCCCGGAGTCATCGTCGCGCACCGGTATCGTCGAGAAGCCCGCCGCCATCCGCTTGCCGATCGGATCCTCGTTCGGAAAATACTGCCGCGCCAGCGCCTCGTTGACGATGAGCACCGGCGGCGCACTCAACGTATCGCGCTCGGTGAAGTCCCTTCCCCGCTTCACCGGGATGCCCATCGTCTTGAAGTAGCCGGGGGCCGCCATATGGATGAGGACCATCGGCCGATCCGCGGAGTTGCTCGGGTTGCCCCCGATCTCCACGCTCGTGGTGGCGCCGTTGCCGCTGAGCGGCAGCTGGAACACCACGCTGGTGTCGACCACACGCGGCAGCGCCTTCAACCGCGCCGTCAGCTCCTGGTAGAAGTCGGCGATGTGCTGTGGCGTGGAGGTGCGCGCTGCCGACGGCGCAACGTTGAAGGCGAGCGTCTGTGCCGCGTCGAATCCCGGCGCCACCTGCTGCAGGCGGACGAAGCTGTTGATCAGAAGACCGGCGCCCACCAGCAGCACCAACGCGAGCGCGACCTCGGCCACCACCAGCACGCTGCGCGCGCGGTTGGTCTGCACGCTGGCGGTGGCGCCGCGCCTTCCTTCTTTGAGCGATTCGGCAAGGTTGGTCTTCGAGATCAGCACCGCCGGTACGAGCCCGAAGGCCACTCCCGTCACGAGCGACACGATGGCCGTGAACGCCAGCACGCGCAGGTCGAGCTCGGCTTCGCCCACGCGCGCCAGGGATTCGGGGCTGAGTGCGACGATCAGATCCGTGCCCCAGTAGGCGAGCCCCATCCCCAACACGCCACCCATGCCGGCGAGCAGCACACTTTCCGTCAACAGCTGGCGGATGATGCGCGCGCCGCTCGCGCCGAGCGCCAGCCGCACCTTGATCTCGCGCTGCCGGCTGATGGCGCGCTCGAGCAGCAGGTTGGCCACGTTCACGCAGGCGATCAGCAGCACGAACGCAACGGCGCCGAGGAGCAGCAGGAGCGTGGGCCGCAGGTTTCCCACCACGTTGTCGAGCAGCGGCCGCACGCCGATGGTCATATCCTTGTTGGCCTCAGGGTGCTCGCTCACGAGGCCCGAGGCGATCACGTCAGCCTCCGACCGCGCCTGTTCGACCGTCACGCCCGGCTTCAGCCGCCCGACCACGCGCCAGCCGCGGTACCCGCGCGCCACCATGATCGCGCCCGGGCCCGCCGGCCGCTCGTTGTCGAGGGCGGTGGTGATCCAAACCTGCGTCGGCTGCGGCTGGATTGGAAATCTGAACCCGGCGGGCAAGACGCCGACGATGATGAAGCGGGAGTTGTTGAGATCGACGGCGCGGCCAACGATGCCGGCCTCGCCGCCGAACTGCTCCTGCCACACCTCGAAGCTGAGGATCGCGGGACGTCCGCCGGGCCCGCCGCCAGCGGCGTCTTCTTCGGGCAGGAACGCGCGCCCGAGCACCGGCTGCACGCCGAGGAGGGGCAACAGATCGGCCGTGATCACCGTTCCGCGGAGCAGCTGCGCTTCGCGATCTCCGGTGAGCGTCAGGTTGAGGTTGTAATAGGCCGAGAGGCGCTCGAAGGCCTGGCTCCGATCACGAAGGTCGGCGAAGTTGGGGAAGGAGAACTGCGACAGAGCGGCGCGGTTTTTCGTGGTCTGCTGGCCGAGCGCGATCACGCGATCCGGCTCGGCAAACGGCAGCGGCTCGAGCAGCACGGCGTTGACTACGCTGAAGATCGCCGTGTTGGCGCCGATCCCGAGCGCGAGCGTGAGGATGGCGATGGCGCTGTAGGTGGGCTTCTGCCACAGCATGCGTGCGCCGTACAAGACGTCTCGCCAGAGGGCTTCGAGGAACATGCTCACCTCGGTTGTGAACGGTCGGTCTATCGACGACGCGGCAGAGCCCGTCCGGCCGCAGAGGCGCTGCGAGAAGACCACCGCGCTGGGCGGCCGCTCTCCGGGGGTCGGCGAGAGGGCGGCCGTCACCGCGTCGAGCGCGTGGCCGGGGACGTCTGGTCTCGCGGCAGCCAGCCGTTCTCGAGCGGTCGATGGCGTCTCGTCGGCCGACGGCAGCCCACCCGTGAGGACGCGGTAGGCGAGCACGCCAAGGCTGTACAGGTCGGCAGCCGCTGAGAGGCGCTCGCCACGCAGCCGCTCGGGCGACATGTATGCGGGGGTCCCGGCAATGCCGCTGATCGGCGACGACCGGTCGACCGCAGGGGTGGTCGTCCGGGACAGGACCGTGGTGTGCTCGCCGTGAGCGGTCGGAGTCGCGTCCCGGAGGGCGACAGGGTTGGCATCGCCCGCACCCGCGCGCGCCAGACCGAAGTCGACCACCTTCACGTCGAAGCCGCCCGCCGTCCTCTGCGTCAACCACACGTTCTCCGGCTTCAGGTCGCCGTGCACGATGCCGGCGGCGTGCGCGCTGTCGACGGCGCGACAGATCTGCTCCAGCACGGACGTGACCCACGGCCACGGCAGTCCGGCGCCGCCGACCAGGGTGCGACTGAGGGGATAGCCCTCGAGCAGTTCCATCACCAGATACGGGAACCTGGCCGAGCCCGTGCTCGCGTATCCGAAGTCCACGACGTCGACCACGTTGGGATGGCGCAGCGCACCAATGGCCCGGGCCTCGGCCTCGAAGCGTCGCTGGCCCTCGGGCGTCGCGGCCAAGGTCGGCCACAGCACCTTCAACGCATAGGTGCGACCCGTGTGGAGGTGCTCCACGCGAAAGACGATCCCCATCCCGCCGGTGCCGAGTCGCTCGCGCACGCGATACTTGCGGTCGACGATGTCGTCCGGGCGAGGCACGAGTAGGTGGTCCAACTCGTCGTGGTCCATACGATGGCGGAATGATACCCAATAAGTGCCGTGGTCCTCGTCGCATCTCCAGCCTGCTAAGCTGAGCTGTCACTCGCCATAGACAGCGTGGTAACGTCAACGCCGCAGATCATGGAGGACTGATGCCCGTTACCGATCCGTGGCGTGAGCAATGGCCAAGCCTGCCACCAGAAGCGTGGGCCGACACGCGCACCACACTGCATCTGTGGATGCAGATCGTCGGCAAGATCCGGCTTGCTGCGAGCCCCTGGGTGAATCACTGCTGGAATGCGACCCTCTACCCGACTGCGACGGGGTTGACCACATCGCTGATTCCGTATGGAGCACGGGCATTCCAGATTGATTTCGATTTTCTCGCTCATCAGCTGATCGTGCAGGCGAGCGATGGTGGCAAGGCGGTTCTGGCGCTCCAGCCGCAGTCAGTGGCCACGTTCTACAGGCGTCTCATGCAGGAAATGGAAAGGCTCGAATTTCGGGCGGCCGTGCACGGAAGCCCCAACGAGGTTGCCGACGCGATCCCCTTCGAGCGGGATGAGACGCATGGGAGCTACGATCCGGAGTACGCCAACCGGTTCTGGCGAGTCCTCGTGCAAGCCAGTCGTGTCCTCAACGAGTTTCGAGCGCAGTTTATTGGCAAGTGCAGTCCGGTGCATTTCTTTTGGGGCGCGCCTGATTTGGCTGTTACCCGATTCTCCGGGCGACGAGCGCCCCGGCATCCTGGCGGAATCACAAATCTGCCGGACTGGGTCACGCGCGACGCCTATTCGCACGAGGTGAGCAGCTGCGGGTTCTGGCCTGGTGGAGGTCCGATCCCTCATGCGGCGTTCTACGCCTACGCCTACCCGGAACCGCCTGGGTTCGCGCAGGCACGCGTCAAGCCGGCGGAAGCCTTCTACAGTGGCGATCTCCGGGAATTCATCCTCTCATATGATGTCGTACGACAGTCGGGCTCGCCGGACGAGACCTTGCTTGCTTTTCTGCAGACGACGTATGAAGCCGCGGCCGATCTGGCGACTTGGGATCGCCAGGCCCTGGAGCGTGAGCACCATCCGAAGATAGGTGGTTAGCGTTCCTCGGTGCGCGTCTGCCGATCCGCATCTGATGCGGAACTAGCGGAAAGCGCTGGAACGGCCGGTGCGGGTCCAGCTTCGCTCGTCGCATGGCGAGTGAAATCGTGACGGCCAGCGAACGAGTCTACCACCCGGGAACTCGATAGTTAAGCCGCGGCTCATCGTTTAGGCGCTGCAGGCCGTTCACTCCGCAAGCCGGCCGCGCCGACAGCGATTGGTGATCTCGCGATCGGGCAGGCGGCGGAAGACCCGCACGCCATTCAATCGCCGGCCGCTCTGCGACCACTGCTCCGAGAGCACGAGGCGGTCGCCGGCCAGCGCGTCGACGTGCCGCTCTTCGCGGCGTCCGATGACCTGCGCGCGGGATTCTTCATACAGTTCGCTCCCCGGCACAGGCGACAATCTCCAGCGGAATGAGCGGCTCGTCGAGGCCCTCCGCCAGATGGCGACCAAGAAAGGAGTGACGGCCTCCCAACTGACTCGTCCCAACGCTCCGGGCCCGCTATCCGTCCAATCCGTCATGCGCGATCTCCAATACGCCCTTCGCGGGCTCCGTCGGCAGCCCCTCTTCACGCTGGTGGCGGTCCTCACGCTGGCCGTGGGCATCGGCGCCAATACGGCGATTTTCAGCCTCCTGTACCAGGTGCTGCTGAGGCCGCTCCCCTATGCCGACCCCGATCGCCTCGTGTTCGTGTGGAACTCGTATCCGCTGACCGGCCTGCCCCAGGCAAGCGTCTCGATTCCCGACTATCTTGACCGCCGGGCGGACGCGCCGGCCATCGCCGACGCGACCCTATTTACGCAGCGCAGCGTCAGCCTCACTGACGGCGGGCAGCCCGAGCAGCTGCGATCGCTGCGCGTCACGCCGTCGTTCTTCTCCACCCTTGGCCGGGTCCCGATGCTGGGACGTGCCTTCGCCGAGACCGACGCCACCGAAGGCGCCGACCAGTTCACCATCCTCACGTATGGCCTCTGGAACTCGCGCTTCGGAGGCGACCCCGCCATCGTCGGCCGCGACGTGCGACTCGATGGCCTGCCTTACCGCGTGGTGGGTGTCCTGCCGGCCGATTTCGAGCTGCCCGCGCGCGACACCGCGCTGCTCGTGCCGTTCTCGTTCACGGCGACGGACCGGTCAGACCAGTCGCGCGGCAACGAGTACAGCTCGATGATTGCCCGGCTGGCGCCCGGCGCCACCATGGAACAGCTCAACGCCCAGATGAAGACGATTGTCGCGCGCGTCGCCGAGCGCCTGCCACGGCGCGCTGGCTTCATCGCCACGAGCGGCTTCACCGGGTATGCGTTGCCCATCCGCGACCAGCTGGTTGGCGACCTGCGTGCCCCGCTGCTGCTGCTGCAGGTCGGCGTCGTGCTGGTGCTGCTCATCGCCTGCGCGAATGTGGCCAACCTGCTCCTGATGCGCGCGACGGGGCGTCATCGCGAGGTGGCCATCCGCGCCGCCATCGGCGCCGGCAAGGCGCACCTGGTGAAGCAGATGCTCACCGAAGGCCTGGCCTTGTCGGCCATCGGCGCGGCCGCGGGCCTCGGCCTCGGGCTTGTGGGCGTGCGCGGACTCGTGATCCTCATCAGCCAGCAGCTGCCAGCTACGCCCGACGTGTCGGTCAGCGTGCCCGTGCTGGGGTTCACGCTGACCATGGCCGTGCTGACGGGCCTGGTGTTCGGGCTCGTACCGGCCGCGGCGACGCTCCGTACGAGCGTCGTGGAGGCGCTGCGTGACGACACCGGACGGGGCACCTCGTTGCGCCGCACGGGCGTCACGCGCGCCGTGCTGGTGGTGACGGAGGTTGCGCTGGCGGTGATGCTGCTGGTCGGCGCGGGCCTGCTGATCAAGAGCTACGCCCGAATCCAGGAGGTGAACCCGGGCTTCTCGCCTGAGAACGTCCTCACGGCGCAACTGGCGCTGCCCGCCACCCGCTATGCCGACGAATCTGCCAGACGCGCCTTCTGGACGCGCGTGGTGGCCGAGGCCGCGCGCGTTCCCGGCGTGACCGTCGTGGGGCTCACCAGCAACGTGCCGTTCAACGGGATGGTGGGTTCCGCGTCCTACAACATCGTGGGCTACACGCCCGGTCCCGGCGAGCCCAGTCCGCACGGCCGGCAGGAGGTCGTGGGCGGCGACTATTTCCGCGCGATGCAGATCCCGCTCGTCAAGGGCCGCGTGTTCGGGGAGCTCGATGGGCCCGACTCCCCACGCGTGGTGGTGGTCGACGAGTACCTCGTGAACCGCTACTTCAAGGACAAAGATCCGATCGGCCAGCAGATCACGGGCGGCGGGCCGGGCTCGAGCCCCTCAACCATCGTCGGGGTCGTCGGCACCATCAACAGCATCGACCTTGGTGAGCCCGTGGCCAAGGAGCGCATCTACTACCCGATGACGCAGACCCCGGTGCGCAGCCTGGCGCTGGTCATCAAGTCCGGCATCGACCCGCAGTCGCTGGCCGGACCGCTGCGGGCAGCCGTGCAGGCCGTCGATCCGCAGCAGCCCCTCGCCGACGTGCGCACGCTGGACCAGTGGATTGGCCGCTCCCTGCAGACCCGGCGCGTGCCCACGCTGCTGCTGGCGGTATTCGGGAGCGTCGCGCTCCTGCTGGCCGGCATCGGTATCTACGGCGTGCTGGCGTTCGCCGTCACCGAGCGCGTGCGGGAGTTCGCGATCCGGCAGGCGCTCGGCGCCGAACGCGGCGTCATCCTCCGGATGGTGCTGCAACAGGGCGCGCGCACCGCGGCCATTGGCGTGGCTCTGGGCCTGGCGGGTGCGATGGCAATGACGCGCTTCCTGCAGAGCCAGCTGTTCGGGGTCGGCGCCCGTGACCTGGCGGTCTATGCCGGTGTCACCGTCACGCTGCTCGCGGTGGCGCTCGTGGCGTGCTATCTGCCGGCACGCGGCACCACGCGCATCGATCCCGTCGCGGCGCTGCGCGACAGCTGAAACGCCGCGGCTGGGCGCCCGCTTCGGCGTGCCATGCGCAGCACGTCGGCGGAATGCTCCCGTTCGATCAGCGCAACGGCCGGACCACGGCCGAGGCCAGATCGCGGACGATCTGCACGGTCGCCTTGAACGACCGGTTTCCGCGCAGCAGTCCGTCGAAGGTCTCGAAACTGGTCAACACGTGCAGCGTGTCGGTGAGCGCGCCCAGCTCGCGCGGCGGCAAGGCCTGCCCGCGTGGAAACCGCGCGAGGATCCGGCTCAGATGCTCCCGCCGCCGCTCGTCGCGCGCGCGCACGCTCTCCGCAATCTCGAGATCGAGCGACGCCAGCGCGCGGGCGCGGCGCAAGACAGTGCGGTCCGAGTTCCAGAACGCCGAGAAGGCGTCGATCAAGGCGTCGAGGGCGAGCGCCGGGTCCGGCTGGTGAATCACGGCGCCGAGGTGCGGAACCAGTCCGCGATTGGCCAGCTCGTCGAACAGCGCCTCCAGGACACCCCGTTTCGACTCGAACTGGTGATACACGGTCATTCGCGCCACGCCGGCCGCGGCCGCGACCGCCTCGACGGTGAACCCGGGCGGTCCCTTTTCGTCCGCCAGCAATTCACGAGCCGCATTGATGACCCGGCCGCGGCGCTCGGCCGCCGCGGCTTCACGCCGGCCGAGCGAATAGCTGCGCCGCGCCACGGAACCCGTCATGCTAATTCATCGTATCCTGAGTACAACTAAATTGTATGACCCAGCGCCCGCAATTGTTACGCACCGTTGAATGGTTCGGCTACGCGATCGGGCTCGCGCTGCTCCTGTGGGGCACCGTCAATGCCGCCATCCTCGTTGCGACCGGCGGCTCGTGGCAGGGACCGTTGTCGCTGCGCAAGCCCGCCGCCTTCGGCGTGTCGTTCGGCCTGACGCTGGTGACCATTGTCTGGGTCGCGTCGTGGATGCAGTTGAAGGACCGCTCGCGCAACCTCATCCTCGGCGGGTTCGCATTTCTGTGCGTGGCCGAAACCGCGCTCATTTCCCTGCAAGCGTGGCGCGGCGTGCCGTCGCATTTCAACGAAGCCACCCCCTTCGACGCCGGCGTGACGAGGGTGCTCGCCGGCTTCGGTGCGGCGCTGGTGGTCACGATCGCGATCCTGACGCTGGCGTCGTTTCGGGCGAACCAGGGTGC
>DATLLC010000402.1:0-34796 GCA_035538015.1 Vicinamibacterales bacterium | reverse complement strand
GATCTCGAGGGCGCCCGGTTCGCCCGGGAGGGCGGCCGGGAGTTCCTTTTTGGTGTGTTCACGCGCGATCGCTACGCGGCCTGGTGGGCGATGGACGATCGGGAGGAGAGGCACGCGTTCGAGGCGGTGATGGACCTGATCCTGTCGGCGTGGCAGTCCGATGCCGGCCTGCACGTCTATCACTTCAATCACTACGAACCCACGGCGTTCAAGAAGCTGGTCGGCCGGCACGTGACGCGGGCCGAAGCGCTAGATCAGCTGCTGCGCGCCGAGCGCTTCGTGGACCTGTACCCCGTGGCACGGCAGGCCGTGCGCTGCGGCGTGGAGAGCTATTCGGTCAAGCAGCTCGAGCAGTACTACTCCTTCACACGAGGGGTGGCGTTGTCCAACGTCGCGCAGCCGCTGCTCGCCGTGGAGCTGGCGCTCGAGGCGCAGATGCCAGAAGCCATCAGCCACGAGATCCGCAAGACGGTAGTTGGTTACAACGAGGATGACTGCCGCTCCACCGAGGCCTTGCGCCACTGGCTTGAGCGGCTTCGTGCCGATGTCATGTCGGAGGGGGCGGACATCCCGCGACCCGCCACGCCAGACGGTGACCCGTCGGCGAAGGTGTCCGCGTTGCAACAGCAGGTGGAGCAGTTGCGCCGGCGCCTGCTGGACCAACTACCGCCCGAGGCCATCCAGCCAAACCATCCTGACCACGCGCGGTGGCTGCTGGCGTACCTCATCGACTGGCACCGGCGCGAGGAGAATGCGAACTGGTGGGACTTCTTCAGGCTGGTGGAGCTCCCGGACGAGGCGCTCCTCGACGAACGCAAGGCGATCGCCGGGCTCAGGTTCGTCGCGGACCTCGACGCGGTCGTCCACAAGACGACCGGGCGTCCAACCGGATCCGTGATCCGGAGATTTCAGTACCCGCCGCAGGAGATCGAGATCGGTAGGTCGGGCAACGTCGTACTCGAGAGCGGCGAGCACTATGGCACCATCGAGGCCCACGATCGGGCCGCCCGGACCATCGACCTCAAATCCAAGTCGGCGTGTCACCCGACGGCCGTGTTCTCCAAGGACGTGGTGAACCAGGAGCAGCCGCAGAAGTCCGTGATCCGGCTCGCGGAACGGCTCCTGCAGGGAAGTGTCTCCGAATGCGGCCTGGATCTGCTGGAGCGGCGACCGCCTCGTCTGGCGCATGGCACCTTTACGAAGCAGATCGGTGAGGCGCCGGCCGACATGGCGGTGCGTCTCGTCACGAACCTGCGCCAGACCGCGTTGGCTATCCAGGGGCCGCCGGGCGCCGGCAAGACGTTCACCGGCGCGCGCATGGTGTTGGCGCTGGTCCGCGCTGGGAAGAAGGTCGGGATCACCGCGACCGGTCACAAGGTGATCGTCAACCTCTTGACCGAAGTGCTCGAGCAGGCGCGGGCCGAAGGCCTCGATTTGCGGGTGGGCCGCAAACCTGGCGATAGCGAGGACGCTGAGGACACCCCGATCCAGCTGTTTCGGGACAACGATGCGTCGATCGCGGCGCTCCGGTCGGACAGCATCCAGGTGTTCGGCGGTACGGCATGGCTGTGGTCGCGGGAGGAGGCGACACGAGCGGTCGGTGTGCTGTTCGTCGATGAAGCGGGCCAGATGTCACTGGCGAACGTTCTCGCCGTGTCGCAGGCCGCCGACAGCCTGGTGCTGCTCGGCGACCCGCGTCAGCTCGACCAGCCGCAGAAGGCCAGCCACCCCGATGGCGTGGGCATCTCCGCGCTGGAGCACGTGTTGAACGGCGCCGAGACCATGCCGGACGATCGCGGCCTCTTCCTGCCGGCCACCTATCGCATGTCTCCCGCGATCACGCGCTTCACGTCGGAGCTGTTCTACGAGGGCAAGCTCCAGGCGGAGCCCGCTCTGGCGGCGCAGGCGCTTGGGGGCACCGGCCGCTTCGACGGCTCCGGCCTGTGGCTGTTGCCGGTGGTCCACGACGGCAATCAGAACGCGTCCGCGGAAGAAGTCGAAGCCGTGCTCGAATTGGTGGCCTCTCTACTTGGGGGGCCTGGCACCGTGACACCGGATTTCGCTGCAGAAAGTGCCACCGTCGCAGAATGTGCATCGAAAACGGGTGTCACGGTGCCAGGCCCCTACTGCATCGACCGTCACGGCGTGGCACACCCGCTCACCGGTGCGGACATCAAAGTGGTGGCGCCGTTCAATGCACAGGTGAACCGGCTGGCCGAGCGGCTGGCGCCGCACGGTGTGGCCGCGGGCACCGTGGACAAGTTCCAGGGGCAGACCGCCGCCGTCGTGATCTACTCGATGACGACATCACGGCCAGAGGATGCGCCGCGCGGAATGGAGTTCCTCTACAGCCTCAATCGGCTCAACGTCGCCACCTCACGCGCGCGTTGCGCGGTATTCGTCGTATGCTCTCCGCTCCTGCTGGCGCCCGAATGCCGGACGCCGCGACAGATGCATCTGGCGAATGGCCTGTGCCGCTATGCGGAACTGGCCATGTCGTAAGAAATCCCGCTGCGGTTACTTCCTTCCCGGTCCACGCAGCGCGCGGCCGGGCCGTGCGGCGGTGATCTGGCCGCCGTCCACGACCAGCTGGCCGTTGACCGCCACATAGCGGATGCCCTCCGCGTACTGGCGTGGCAGCTCGAAGGTGGCGCGATCGCGGATGGTCGCGGGATCGAAGACGACGAGGTCCGCGAACGCGCCCGGTCTCACGACCCCGCGATCCCAGAGTCGCATGCGCTGCGCCGGGAGCGAGGTCATCTTGCGGACGGCTTCCTCCAGCGGCAGCAGCCGCTCCTCGCGGACATATTTGCCGAGGATGCGGGCCGCGGAGCCCCAGGCGCGCGGATGCACCCCGGCGGTCGGAGCCGGGCTGTCGGGCGCCATGCCACCCGAGTCGGTGCCCATCATCACCAACGGATGCTTCAGCGCCGCGCGCATGTCGCCCTCGTCCATGAAGAACATGATGCCGCTGCCGGTGGTGTCGTCGTTGGCAATGATGTCGATCAAGACGTCGAGTGGATCTTTCTGCTCGGCATTCGCGATGTCGTCGAGCGTTTGCCCTTGATACTGCTTCAGCTCCGAGCGGCCGACCGCCGACACCAGAATGCCCGCCGCTCCGCCTGAGCCCAGATACTGGTTCTCCCACGTCGTGGCAGGCTGGAGGATCTCCGCCTTGATCTTCGCGCGCGTGGCGGGATCGATCAGCCGCTTCACCATCGCGTCTCGACCACCCTCGCGTGCCCACACCGGCAGGCTGGCGTCCAGAGGATTGCTGCCGGCGATGTAGGGATACTGGTCGGCGGCAACGTCAATGCCCTCCTGTCGCGCCTGCTCGAGCCGCTGCAGCACGGCGGGCATCCGACCCCAATTCTGCTTGTAGGCCGTTTTCAGGTGATGAATCGTCGCGGGCACGTTCGCCTCGCGCGCGATGCGGAACACCTCGTCGAGGCTGGCGTCGATCTCGTCGGCCTCGGATCGCTGGTGCGTGATGTAGCTGCCGCCGAAGCGGCCCGCGACCCGGGCCAACCTGACCAGCTCCTCGGTCCGGGCAAAGCGGTCGGGCACGTATTGGAGCGATGTGGAGAGGCCAAACGCCCCGGCCTCCATCGCGTCGGCCACCTGGGCCTCCATTTCCTCGAGCTCGGCTGGGGACGCGGCGCGATCCTCACGACCGATGACCGAGTCGCGCACGCCTCCCGCACTGATGAACGTACCGAGGTTGATGGTGGCAGGCTGGCGATCGAGCACGCGCAGGTAGCCGGCGAGGTTGTCCCAACCTGGCACCTTCTCCCGGTCGAACATCGCGGCGAACGGGTGGAGGCGCCGTGCATTCGCATGGGCTGCGCTGCTGAAGCTGGCCTCGCCGGTCAGCTCGGTCGTGATCCCCTGCATGATCTTGCTCGCCACCCGATTGTCCCGGAGCACCCAGTACTCCGACTGGCCGAGCATGTCGATGAAGCCCGGAGCCACGACGAGCCCGCTCGCGTCGACGCGACGCCTGGCCGCCGACGTCATCCCGCGTCCGACCGCGGCGATGCGCTCGCCGACGATGCACACGTCACCGGCGAACCATGGCGCACCAGTGCCGTCCACGATGCGGCCGCCCGCGATCAGCAGGTCGCAACCGGTCGCCGGTTGCCAGGCCGCTGGGGATAGCGATGCGACGAGCATCAGCAGACCGGCGAAGACAAGACGTAGCATGGCCGCGGATGGTACGGGAGGCCTCGCTCGGGGCGCAAGCCACTCGGAGTGCCGTGCGGCAGAATAGGCCGATGCAGCAGCGTGGGTTTGGGCGGACTGGCTGGCAGGTGGGGGATATCGGTTACGGCATGTGGGGGATGGGCCGGTGGACCGGCTCCGACGACGAGGAGTCACGGGCCTCGCTGGAGCGGGCGGTGCACGGCGGGTGCACCTTCTTCGACACGGCGTGGGCGTACGGGATGGGCCACAGCGAGCGACTGCTCGGGGAGCTGCTGCAGGCGCATCCGGAGCATCGGCTCTACACCGCGACCAAGATTCCACCGAAGAATGCGAGGTGGCCGGCGCGAGCGGAATATCCGCTCGACGACGTGTTTCCCGCCGATCACATCCGTCAGTTCACCATGCGGAGCCTGGAGAATCTTCGCGTCCCAACCCTGGATCTGATCCAGTTCCATGTCTGGAGCGACTCGTGGGCGGACGATGTCCGCTGGCAGCATGCGATCGAGAACCTCAAGCGCGAAGGGCTGGTGCGAGCGGTCGGGATCAGCATCAATCGCTGGGAGCCGGAGAATGCTCTGCGCACCCTTCGCACCGGACTGATTGACGCCGTCCAGGTGGTCTACAACATCTTCGACCAGGCCCCGGAAGACGAGCTGTTCCCGGCCTGCCGCGAGCTGAACGTGGCCGTGATCGCGCGCGTGCCGTTCGACGAGGGCACGCTCACCGGTATGCTGACGCCCCACACGCAGTGGCCGGAGGGGGACTTTCGTAACGGTTATTTTGCGGGGAACAACCTGCGCGACAGCGTCAACCGAGCCGAAGCCTTGCGCCCGCTGACGCCTCTGGGCGAGACTATGGCGACGCTGGCGCTTCGCTGGATCCTTTCCAACCGCGATGTGAGCGTGGTCATTCCCGGCATGCGCAGGGCCGCACACGTCGATGCCAACCTCGCCGCGAGCGACCGCGGCCCACTGCCGCGGCCGCTACTCGAGGCCCTCCGCCGGCACCGCTGGGACCGCCGCCCGGCGCCGAATTCGGATTGAGGCCCCGGCCGGAGATACAATCCAGATCGAGAGATCCACAGGTAGATCGATAGATAGATCTGCCCGGTCGACAGATCAATCGATCGATCGCCAAATCACCAGCTCAGCAGATCACCAGATTCGCCTGACGCCCCAATGTCCTACCGCACGCCCCTCGAAACGCGCCTCGCCAAGAAGACGACGAGGGCCATCACCGACTTCAACCTCATCGAAGACGGGGACCGCGTCATGGTCGGGCTGTCGGGTGGCAAGGACAGCTGGGCGCTCATTCAGATCCTCGACGTGCTGCGCCAGCGCGCGCCCATCACCTTCTCCATTGTCGCGGTCAACGTCGACTCCGGCTACGAGGGCTACCAGCACAAGGCGGTGGCCGCGGCCTGTGCCGCGCAAGGGTGGGAGTTCTACAGCGAGCACACTTCGATTGGCGCCGTCATCGAGGACAAGCTCGATCCGGATCAGACGCCATGCTCGTTGTGCGCCCGACTGCGGCGTGGGGTCCTGTACAGGATGGCCGATGCGGTCGGCGCCACCAAGATAGCCCTCGGTCATCATCTCGACGACTTCGTCGAGACGCTGCTGCTGAACCTGTTCTTCGCCGGCGCCCTCAAGGCGATGCCCGCGAGGCTCGTGTCCGACAACCTGAAGCACGTCGTGATCCGGCCGCTCGCCTATGTGACCGAGGCCGAAGCGCGCGCCTACGCCAAGGAGAACGAGCTGCCCATCATCGGATGCTGTTGCCCGGCTTGCGGCGACCTGAGCCTCCAGCGGCAGCGAGTCAAGCGGCTGATCATGGAGCTCGAGCGCGAGCACCCCAACGTCAAGGGCTCGATGATCAAGGCCCTCGCCAACGTGATGCCGCGCCACCTGCTGGATCGCCGGCTCAACCCGACAGCGTCGCTTCGCGAGTCCGCCGCGGTCGAGCTGCAGAACTTTGCCGACGTGCCGGCGGACGTCGCATTGATTCCGCTCATGGTCAGCTCAAGGTTCAAAGATCACCATTCAAAAGCGAGCGGCGACTAGCCGATGCGCGCCGTCGTCCAGCGCGTTTCGAGCGCCCGCGTCACGATCGGACCGCGTGTGACCGGCGAGATTGGTCCCGGTCTGATGGTCCTGGTCGGCGTCGAGCAAGGCGATGGCCCGTCCGACGTCGCCTACACAGTCTCCAAGATCCGTGACCTCCGGATCTTCGAGGACGACGGCGACGAGCACGGGCGCAAGCGCATGAACCGGTCCGTCGCGGACGTTGGCGGCCGCGTGCTGGTCGTGTCGCAGTTCACGCTCAGCGGCGACGCCAGAAACGGTCGTCGTCCATCGTTTGTGACCGCCGCCCCGCCCGAGCTGGCCCGGGCGTTGTACGACGATGTCGTACGAGAATTGCGCGCAAGCGGGTTGGGCGTGGAGACCGGCGAGTTTCAGGCGATGATGCAGGTGGCGCTGGTCAACGACGGGCCGGTGACGATCCTGCTCGACAGCAGGAAGAACTTCTGAAGAACCAAGAGGACACGAGGAACCCGTTCGTGCCTTCGTCCTTGTTCACCGGGAGGATATCGCGGCATGAGGCGGGTGAGTGCGATCGGCGTGGCCGCCGTGCTGGCGGCGGTCTTCTGGAATGCGGCCCCCGCATCCGCCCAACAACGCCCCCTCATTACCGAAGACCCCTTGACCGTCGGCAACGGCCGGCTGCTGTTCGAGGTGGGCCTCGACTACGAGCAGGACGTCAAGTACCCGCTCTCCGGCCTCAGCGGCGACCTGTTCAGCGTGCCGAACCTGGGCATCAGCATCGGGATCAGCTCGATCGCCGAATTGCAGATCGATGGTGGCGTTTACCAGCAGCTGAGCATCACCGAACAGGTACGGGCGCCGCTCACACCGCTACTCGATATCGGCGGCACGAAGACCTCATCGATCCGCGACCTCCTGGTCGGCACCAAGGTGCAACTGCTCGGTGAACGGCCCGGGCGCCCAGCGCTCGGTGCCCGTTTCGCGACTCGTTTGCCGATGGCGAGTCTCGAGTCGGGTCTTGGCCGCGAGACGACGGACTTTACTGCCGCGTTCCTCATCGGCAAGACCGTCCAATCGGTCCGCGTCGTGGGCAACGTTGGTTTCCTGATGCTCGAAGACCCCATCGCGCCCTCGCAGCAGGACACGCTGATGACCTACGCCGTGTCGTTCGCCCGCGCCGTGGCGGAAGGCTTCGAACTGGTAGGGGAGGTGAACGGCCGTATCAACTTCGGCGATGTCGACCCGCTCGGTGCCGAGACCAGGGGTTTTGGTCGCTTTGGCGCGCGTTATACGCGCGGATCGGTTCGCGTTGACGGTGCGTTCCTCCTCGGTCTGAGCCCGCGCGATCCAGACTGGGGGATCACCGGGGGCCTCACGTGGGTGGTCGACGCGTTCAGGGTTCCGTGAACCCTTGGGCATCGAGGTAGAGCGAGCATGAACATTGCCAAAGCCCACGCCTACGGTAACGACTTTCTCTTCGTTCCGGCCGACGAGGTGGAGGGCCTGGCGCTCGATCAGCTCTCGCGGCGGTTGTGCGAGCGCTACACCGGCGTGGGCGGCGACGGTGTGATCTACTACGCGACGCTGCCCGACGGCACGGCCCGAATGCGGCTGGTCAACGCCGACGGAAGCCCGTCCGAGCTGTCGGGCAACGGCCTCCGCTGCCTGGCCGCCCTCGTCCTGCATCAGCGAGGCGCCGACGCTCAGCCGATCACCACGTTGCACGTCGACACCGATGCCGGGTGGAAGACGCTGACGCTGGCCAGCCGCGCCGGCGCAAAGTACACGTTTCGCGCGGCGATGGGCGCACCCGAGGCCATCACGCGGGAGACGCTCGACGTCGCTGGCGAGCGCATCCCCGTCGTCATCATGCGGATGGCCAACCCGCAGTGCGTGGCGATCGTCAAGGAACTGCCGGACCGTGCGCGGTTCGAGCGGCTCGGGCCGGCGTTGGCCACGCACGCGCGCTTCGTGGCCGGCACCAACGTCGAGTTCGCCGTGGTGGAGGCGCCCAGTCGGGTGCGCATCCTGATCTGGGAGCGCGGAGTCGGTCCGACACATGCGTCCGGCACCGGCGCCTGCGCGTCGGCAGTGGCCGCCGCGACCGCGGGCGGGGCCGCTCGCGACGTCGACGTCCACTCCCCAGGCGGCTCACAACGTGTGGAGTGGCGTGACGAGGGGGTATATCTCACGGGCTGGGCCGAAGTGCTCTTCGAAGGGCAGTGGGTGACTGGCTGAGGGAGTCCTCAGCCTTCTGCTATCGTCCGCGCGCCCTCAGCGCCCCAACGACGGACGTCTAACCCCACAATCCACTTGCGTTGACGATGCCATCAGCCCAGACTCCCGGCCGTATGCGCCGGTTTCCATCCGATCAGACACCAGTTCGAGCGACCACTCGAGTGAGCTGAGGGGTCAGGTGAACGTCAACCCCTGACTGGGCAGTCCCGGTAGTGTCGCAGGAACGTCACTCCGGCACGGCCAGCCGGATGTCATCTTCTGCCAGGCGCTCAGCGCTTGCGGCCGCGCGCGGCAGGAGGCGCCGCCGTGTCCAACCCGGTGAGTGCGGCCTTCATTTCGGTCGAGAGGGCTGTGGTCATCTCGCGAACGCGGGCGTACTCCTCTCGTTCGAGCGCTGTGCGCGCTTCTTGCAGGATGGGCCGTGCGGTGGTCACGGCATTCTCCGCTGGAGCGATCGACCGGCGCGGCAGCTTGGCGACGTCGGGCTGCTTCAGCCGGGCCTCGGTACGATCGACGAGCGCGGTCGCTTCGGCGAGCGCGCGTTCGGCGTTGCCGCGTGCCTTGGCACGCGCGTCAACCGCCGCCTTCGCCGCGTTCTGGGCGCGCTCTCGGCTATCGAAGGCCTGCGACAGGGCCAGGCGGTAGTCTCGCGCGGCAACCGCGACGTCGGCCTGCGCCAGCGCGTCGACGGCGCTCTTCAACTCGTCGGCGGCGTACTCGCCCGCGCCGGCGGCCTTGGCGGCGTCGATGGCGCCTTGCGCCTGGTGCATCTCCTTGCTGGGCGGTTCGGCGCAGCCGCCAACGAGCAACAACGAGATGACGAGCGCGACCGCACGCAACATGCGCTCTGAGTATACGGCAGGCAACTGAGGTAGATTGTGAAGGATCTCCCGATCGTGGATCGTCCGCGCGAGAAGTTGACCCGCGCGGGAGTGTCGGCGCTCGGCGACGGCGAGCTGGTGGCGCTGGTGATCGGCAGTGGCACGAAGGTGCGGGGTGCACTCGACGTCGCGCACGACGTCTTGCGGATGGCGGGAGGCGCGGACGGATTGCTGCGACTGGGGCTCGACGAGCTGCGGGGGATCAGCGGGGTGGGGCATGCGCGGGCCGCCCGGGTGCTGGCGGCGATGGAGCTGGGACGGCGGGCCCTGGCCGGGGAAGCGGGCGCGCGCCCGCAGTTCCGATCGTCGGCGGATCTGGGTCACTACCTGATGCCGTTGTACGGCGGTCACCGCGTCGAGCGGTTCGGCGTACTGCTGCTCGACACCCGGCTGCGGCTGATTCGGACGTCGATTCTGGCCAGCGGATCGGCCGACGGCGTGGTGGTCGAGCCGCGCGACGTCTATCGCGAAGCGCTGCTGGCCTCGGCGACGGGAGTCGTGGCATTTCACAACCACCCGTCCGGCGATCCGACGCCGAGCAGCGCCGATCGACTCGTGACCGTGCGCCTGATGCAGGCCGGTCACGTGCTGGGCATCACGCTGGTGGATCACATCATCCTCGGCGCGGGCCACTACTACAGCTTCAAGGCGGAGAACGGACTGACGTGAAGACGCTGTATTTCGACTGCTTCGCCGGCGCGGCCGGCGACATGATCCTGGGCGCGCTCATCGACGCAGGCGTCCCGTTCGAGAACATCCAGCGTGCCCTCGGCAGCCTGGCCGTGGACGGGGTGTCGGTCTCGGCCGACCGGGTCCTGAAGACCGGAGTGTCGGCGCTCAAATTTCGCGTGCACGAAGGAACGGACGGCACCCGGGAACCGGCAGTCGGCAACCGGCACCGTCACTACCACCTGAAGCACATTTGCGCGGCGATCGAGAAGGCGGCTCTGCCAGGTCCCGCACGGGCGAGGGCCACGAAGATGTTCCAGCGGCTTGCCGAAGCCGAGGCCGCCGTGCACCACTCAACCATGGACAAAGTGCACCTGCACGAAGTCGGGGCGATCGACTCCATCATCGACATCGTCGGTACCGCCTTTGCAATGGACTACCTCGCGGCCGAGCACGTCGTCGTCTCGCCGGTGAACGTCGGCGGTGGCATGGTGCAGACCGCGCACGGCCTGTTCCCGGTGCCCGCGCCCGCCACGGTCCGGCTCCTCGGCACGATGCCCACCTATTCGAGCGGCGTGTCGCTCGAGATGTTGACACCCACCGGTGCGCTGATCCTGTCGGAGTACGCGACCGACTTTGGCCCGATGCCCGCGATGCGCGTGACCCACGTGGGCTACGGGGCCGGTGACCGCGAACTGCCGGACACGCCCAATGTCGTGCGCGTGTTCGTGGGCGAGGCGAACGCGTCGGCGCCCGCCATGCGCGTGGTCGTGCTGGCGTGCGAGATCGACGACATGAACCCGCAGATCTTCGGTGCCGTGATGGATCGGCTCTACGCTGCCGGGGCGCTCGACGTGTTCTACCAGCCGGTCCAGATGAAGAAGAACCGCCCGGGCACGCTGATGACCGTCGTGTGCCCGCCGGACAGGCGCGAGGCCCTTGCCGATCTCGTGTTCCTCGAGACCACGACCATCGGCATTCGCTATCAAGAGGTGTCGCGGCTCTGCCTGGACCGGGAACTGCGGCCGGTGGACACGCCCTACGGCGTGGTACGATTCAAGGTCGCGCGCAAGGACGGAACGGTGCTGAACGCCCAGCCCGAGTTCGAGGACCTGGCCCGCGCCGCGGCCGAACACGGCGTCCCGATTAAGATGGTGCAGGCGGCGGCGCAGAAGGCGTGGCTCGATCTGCTCTAGGCTTTAGGCTCTGGGCTTTAGGCTCGAGGCGAGACTCGGGCCGTCGGTCCGGAGAGGGACTGGTCCCTCGCGCGTTTCGATCCCGAAGAGTGCTTTTTCCGACTCCTGACGATTCTTTGACCCTCCCTACCCCTGATGCCGTCCTTCTTCCTGACCACCGCCATCGACTTCGTGAACAGCCGGCCCCATTTGGGTACGGCGTACGAAAAGATCACCGCCGACGTCATCGCGCGCTATCACCGGCTGAAGGGCGATGATACATGGTTCCTGATGGGGAACGACGAACACTCGCAGAACGTCTTTCGGCGTGCCCAGGAGCAGGGCAAGGATCCGTTGGCGTACTGCGATGAGATGGAGCAGGTGTTCCGCGAGGTCTGGCGCGGGCTCGACATCTCGTTCGACGACTTCATCCGGACGACCGATCAGAAGCGCCATTTTCCCGCCGTCCAGCGGCTGGTACAGGCGTGCCTGGACAACGGCGACGTGTACGAAGGCACTTATGAAGGGCCGTACTGCGTCAGCTGCGAGGAGTTCAAGCCCGAGAAGGACCTGATCGATGGATTGTGTCCGATCCACAAGACCAGGCCTGAGTGGATCCGCGAGAAGAACTGGTTCTTCCGCCTCTCGAAGTACCAGCAACCGCTGTTGAAGCTCTATGCCGAGCACCCGTCGTTCATCGAGCCGGAGGTACGGCGGAACGAGGTGCTCCGCCTCGTCGAAGACGGGCTCGTCGATTTGTCCATCAGCCGCGCCGGGCAGTCCTGGGGCATCCCGCTGCCCAACGATCCGAAAAGCGTCGTTTACGTCTGGTTCGACGCGCTCACCAACTACGCGGCCGCGGTCGGCTACGGCTGGGACGATGCCCTGTTCGCGAGACGTTGGCCGGCAGATCTCCACATCGTGGGGAAGGACATCACGAGGTTTCACTGCGTCATCTGGCCCGCGATGCTGATGAGCGCCGGCGTGGCGCTGCCCAGACAGGTGTTCGGCCACGGCTGGGTGTTCTTCAAAGGCGAGCGGATGAGCAAGACGATGGGCAACATCGTCGATCCGCTCGACGCGTCCAGGCGCTTCGGCCCAGATCCGCTGCGCCTGTACCTGACCAAAGAAGTGCCATACGGAGGCGATGGCGACTTCACGTGGGAGCGCTTCGAGGAGAAGTACAACGCGGACCTGGCCAACAACCTCGGCAACCTGGTGAACCGGGTGGCGGCGATGTCGGAGCGCTTCTCCCAGGGCCGAGTCGCGGCCTGGGGGGGCGGGCCGCTGGCGGCCGTCGCGCAGGACGCGGCACGCGCGTACGCGGGCGCGATGGATCGCCTGGCCCTGCACGAGGGCGTGGCAGCCGCGTATCGGCTCATCAGCGCGGCCAACGAGTTCATCGCCGAGCGGCAGCCGTGGAGCCTGGCCAAGGACCCGGCGAAGGCCGACCAGTTGTCCCAGGTGCTGTACGACGCCGCCGAGGCGGTGCGGATTGGCGCCGTCCTGCTGCTGCCGGTGATGCCGGCGTCGGCGGCGGAGATCCTCCGCCGGATGGGCGAGACCGCGAAACCGGCGGAGTTGCGCTACGACACCGCCACCGCCTGGCGGGCATCTGGAGAGAGAAACATCCTCAACGCCGGCGCCCTGTGGCCTCGGCTGGAAGAAAAGGGAGCCATCACCGTGAGCGATCCGAGTTCACCCGCACCCGCCGTACCTGCGTCACCCGTGGCACCTGCACCTGGCGCGGCCGGCGAAGCTATCGCACCTGCTGCACCTACTGCAGTTGTCGCACCTGTCGCACCTGCCGCACCTGGAGATCAGATCTCGATCGAAGACTTCATGAAAGTCCAGCTGAAGGTGGCGAAGATTCTCGAAGCGGCCAACGTGCCGAAATCGAAGAAACTGGTGCAGCTCAAGGTCGACGTCGGCGAGCCCGAGCCCCGTACGATCCTGGCGGGCATCGCGGAGAGCTACCAGCCCGAACAACTCGTCGGCCGCACCGTCGTGGTCGTGGCCAACCTGAAGCCGGCGAAGCTGATGGGGATCGAGTCGAACGGGATGGTGCTGGCGGCGAGCCCCGAAGCCGGAGGCGCCATGCTGCTCAACGCGGAACCGGCGACAGCAGGAACACGAGTGCGCTGATACTCGGGCGGGAGGAAGGCGAGTTGCGACCGTTCCTCCCGCCGTGACTCTCCCGACCACGCAGGCCCTGCCCTTCCCCTCTCTACGCGGTTCTTCACTCTCCCAGCTTGCTGCAGCACGTCTCCCGGTCCGCGTCGCTGTCTTTCCGCTATGCTGTCCTCCCCGAGGTCCTTGTTCATGGTTGCACCACCCGTGGTTCGGCGCGCGTCGGTAGGCGCCATCATCCTGTCGGCGAGCCTGATGACGGCCGCCGCGGCCGACGCGCAACGGGCGTGGGCGCCCCCCGTGAGCCTGACGCCCGCCCAGCAGCAGTCGAAGCAGCCGCAGCTGGCCATGGATGGCAGCGGAAACGCCGTAGCCACGTGGATCCGCGAACAGGGGTCGGGCCCGACCTCCCGCGTGACGCAAGGCGCCCGGATGGCGGCGACCGGATTCTGGACTCGCGCGCAGGACCTGTATTCGCCGCCGGCACTCTCGGCCGTGCCGGAGGAAGCCACGGATGTTGCGCTCAACGCCGCCGGGCGCGGGGCGGCAGTCTGGGTACGCGCGACGGGTAGCGCGCCCGCCGATCAGATCGTGCAGGCGGCCATCTTCACCGGCACGGGCTGGGGCATGGCCATGAACGTGATGCCGGCGAGCGCGGCGGGCGTGGCCAGCGCTCGCGTCGGCGTGGACAGCGATGGCAACGCCGTGGCCGTGTGGGTGCAGGAGCTGCTCGGCTTCAGCGTGGTGCGGGCCTCGCGCTACACCAGCGGCGCGACCTGGAGTGCTCCGGTCACGGTTTCTCCGGCCACCGAGAACGTGGCCGAAGGCGTGGTACTCGCGGTAGATGACACCGGTGATGCGGTCGCTGCGTGGACGGCCCTGCCCGGTGGCGTGGGGACAATTCGCGCGGCCCGGTTCACCGAGCTCACCGCCACTTGGAGCGCGGCGACCAGCATCGGGCCCGCGGGACGTTCGCCGTACGCAGTGCACCTCGCCGTCAACCAGGCTGGGACGGCGGCGTTCGTCGCCTTCCGCGGCTATAACGGCGCCAACGACATCGCGCGCGTGGCGCGGCTCGATCCGGCGAGCGGGGTCTGGAGCTCGCCGATCGATGTGTCGCTGCCGGGCCGGGACGTCTTCGACATGGACATCGCCGTGGACGAACAGGGTCGGGCTGTCGCCGTCTGGAGCCGCTTCGACGGCAGCTTTCGGACGGTCCAGACCGCGAGGTACAGCGGCGGCTGGAGCACGCCCAGCGATCGTAGCTCCGGCGTCGACACCCATGAAGCACGTATCGACACGGATCCGGCCGGCAATGCTGTCGCGGCCTGGACCGCGCTGGTCGGCTCGACCAAACGCGTCCAGTCGGCCTCCTTCGCGATGGCGACCGGCACCTGGACGCCGGCGGCCGACGTGTCTACCGGCGAGGGTGACGCCGCCGCGCCACGCGTGCGCCTGCATAGCGATGGCGCCGCGGTGATTGTGTGGCAGTCCGAGAGCGACTTCTTCTACATCCAGTCCAGCCGCTACGTCCTGGAATCCTCGCCGGTCCTGCAGCAGCCGAGCGTCAACCGCAATACCGTGAGCGTGGCGTGGGCACAGGGCGCCGGCCCAGCGCCGGATGGCTATACGGTGGTCGCCACGTCGACTCCGGGTGGAGCGCCAATGACGTTGATTCCGGTCGGTACAAAGACCTCCGTGGTCGTGTCCGCGCAGGACGGCGCGTACTACGTCCGCGTCCTGGCCTCGATTTCGGGCCAGCAGGTGTCCTCGAATGAAGTCGAGGTCATCGTCGGCGCGGGGGCCGCGCCGACGGCGCCCCAGAACCTCGCCGCCGTCGTGAACGGCAGCACCTTCACGATGACCTGGTCTCCCCCGGCCAACGTGCCGCCGGTGACGGTGCTGACCTACTACATTGAAGCCGGCAACATGGCAGGCTCGAACAACCTGGCGTTCTTCCCGACCGGCAGCGCGCAGACCAGCTTCAGCACGCCGTCGCTGCCCGACGGCAGCTACTGGGTCAGGGTGCGGGCGGAGAGCGCGGGGGGATTGAGTCCCGTCTCTCCCGAGGTCCGCGTCACCATCGGTCCACCTCCGCCGAGAGCGCCGGTGCTGAGCGGTGGCCCCACCGGGCCGGGGACCGTTTTGCTGCAGTGGACGGCGGCCGCCGCGCCTGGTGCGGCCGTCACCGGCTATCAGATCCGCGCTGGCTATCAACCGGGGCAGAGCAACGCCACCGTGTTCGACTTGCCGGCCTCCGCGCTCAGCTACGGGGCCGTCGGAATTCCGGCCGGCACCTACTACGTCCGCGTCGTTGCGCTGAGTAGCGCCGGTCCGGGGGACGCGTCGAACGAAGTGGTGGTGACGGTGGTACCCTAACGGGAGACTGTGCCGGCAGCGAAATCGCGCTCGGGATCGAGCGCGCAGCCACCCTCTCGTCGTGATCGACACCCACTGCCACCTCGCCGGCGAAGAGTTCGAGGCCGATCTACCCGAGGTGATCGCCCGTGCGAAGCAGGCCGGCGTTGACGCGGCGGTCGTCATCCTGGCCGCACAAGATGATGTGGAATTGACACGATGGCAGCGGGTCCGGCAGCTCTGGCCGGAGGCGCGTGCCGCGGTCGGCGTCCATCCTCATCAGGCCGGAGCGTTTGCCACAGACCCCGAAGCCGCGGCTCGGTTGCTCGGCGAGCGGCTCGACAGTGTGCCGGACGTGCGTGCCGTCGGCGAAATCGGGCTCGACTATCACTACGACTTCTCCCCGCGTGAGGTCCAGCAGGCCGTGTTCCGCGCGCAGCTTCAGGTGGCACGCGATCGGCGGTTGCCGGTCGTGATCCACACCCGCGAGGCCGAAGCCGACACGCTTGGAATCCTTGGCGAGGGTGGCCGCGTCGAAACGACAGGAGTGTTCCACTGCTTTTCCGGCGATGCGGCCGCCGCGGCGCGGGCGCTAGCCACCGGGTATTACCTCTCGATACCCGGAATCGTGTCGTTTCCACGCGCGTCGGAGCTGCGCGAAGCGGTCCGAACGGTCCCCCGCGATCGCCTGCTGGTCGAAACCGACAGCCCCTACCTCGCGCCGACTCCGTTGCGCGGCAAGCGGAACGAGCCGGCACACGTCGTTCGCGTGGGGAACGTGATTGCGGAGAGCCTGGGCATCTCAAGTGCGGAGCTGGATGCGCTCGTGTCCGCGAACGCACGCCGTCTGTTTCGGCTGTGATGACCGCAAAGCTCAGCCCTGCAAGGGATTAACGGTCGCTGCACGCGTTGACACCGGCGCGCGCCTATGGTGAGATTGACGAGCTTGTCCAACGCGCTCCCGAAGACCCAGGCGGACCTGATCCAGCTGTTCGAGCCCGTGCGGGCCGATCTCGAGGCGGTCGAGCGCGAGTACGAGCGACAGGTCCAGTCGCAGGTCCACGTCATCCCCGAGATCGGCGCGTACATCCAGAAGAGCGGCGGCAAGCGGGTGCGGCCGGCGGTGCTGCTGATGGCCGCGCGCTTGTGCGGCTACACCGGCTCCCGTGCCGTACTGAATGCCGCGGTCGTGGAGTTCATCCACACGGCCACGCTCGTTCACGACGACATCATCGACGATGCGGATGTGCGCCGCGGCCGCAAGGCGGTGCACTCGCAGTGGGGGAACGACGTCACGGTGCTCGCCGGCGACTTCCTCTACATCAAGTCGATGGCCATGGCCCTCACGCAGGACACCCTCGACATCGTCCGTATGTTGTGCGACGTCACGCTGCGCATGATCGAGGGCGAGATCTACCAGCTGACGAAGAATGGCGTGGTCGATCTCGCCGAGGCCGAGCACTTCGAGATCATCCACCGGAAGACCGCGTACCTCTTCGGCGGGTGTGCCGAGATCGGCGGCATGCTCGGCGCGGTCGGCGACGACGAGCTGACAGCGCTCCGCGAGTATGGCTTCAACCTCGGCGTGATGTTCCAGCTCGTGGACGATTTGCTGGATTTCACGGGCGAGGCCGAGGCGCTCGGCAAGCCGATCGGCGGAGATCTCCGCGAGGGCAAGATCACGCTGCCGATCATCCACCTGCTGCAGCACGGGGGGCCGGAGGCGGATGCGTTGGTGCGGGGCACCGTGCGCTCGCGCGACGTCACACCCGACCAGTGGACCCGCCTCAAGGCGTTGTTGGCCGAACACCGCTCGATCGAGTACGCCTACAGCCGCGCGGTGGAGTTCGGCGAAGCGGCCAAGCGGAAGCTCAAACTCTTCCCGCCGACGCAGGAACGCGAGGCCTTGATGGCCTTGGCGGACTACGTGCTGTCACGCGACCGGTAAGCTCCAGACACGGAACGACGAGGGCACGAAGGTCACGAAGGAAGACACGAAGTGTCTTTTCGCACGGGGACGACGTGACGGCTGCGGATCGCATCGAAGCGCTGCGGCGTGAGATCCGGCGGCACGAGGAGCTCTACTACGTCCACGCTCAGCCGGAGATCTCGGATGCCGAGTTCGACGCGCTGATGCTGCAGCTGCAGGCACTCGAGGCCGAGCATCCGGATCTCGTGACGCCCGATTCGCCGACGCAGCGCGTGGGCGGCCGCCCGGCGGAAGGATTCGCGGTCGTCCGGCATGCGGTGCCGATGCTCAGCCTCGACAACGCGTACGACGAGGCCGAGCTGCGAGCGTTCGACGACCGCGTGCGCAAGGGGCTCGGCAACGCCGGCTCTCCTCGTTACGTCTGCGAGCTGAAGATCGACGGGCTCAGCATCGCGCTGACCTACGAGGACGGGCGCCTCGTGCGCGGGGCCACGCGCGGTGACGGCGAGCGCGGCGAGGATGTCACGGCCAATGTGCGAACGATTCGTGCCATCCCGCTGACGCTCGCGTCGGCTCCGCGCGGTGCGATCGAGGTGCGCGGCGAGGTGTTTCTGCCGAAGGACGCGTTCGATCGGCTCAACGAGGAACAGGCGCGCGCCGGCGAGCCCCTCTATGCCAACGCCCGGAACACCGCGGCCGGCACGATGCGGAATCTCGATCCCGCGCTCGTGGCGCGTCGGCGCCTTGCCGCCTGGACGTATCAAGTTGTCACGGGGACAGGCACGGAGACATCGGAAAACGCGGCAGATTTTGCCACGCACGGGACGATGCTGCGTCAACTCCGCCACTGGGGGTGCCCGGTCGAATCGCATTGGCGCGAGGCCGACGGCATCGACGCGGTCGTGGCATTCTGCGAGGAGTGGCGCGAGAAACGCCATCAGCTGCCGTTCGAGACCGACGGCGTGGTGGTGAAGCTCGACGACCTCGCCCTTCGCGCGCGCCTCGGCTTCACCTCGAAGTTCCCACGCTGGGCGACGGCGTTCAAGTTCCCGGCCGAGCGCAAGATCGCGATGCTCCACCGAATCGAGGTCAACATCGGCCGGACCGGCGCGGCCACTCCGTTCGCGATCCTGGAGCCGACCGTCGTCGCCGGCTCCACGATTTCGATGGCGACGCTGCACAACCCGGACGACATCGTCCGCAAGGACATCCGGCCAGGCGAGCCGGTGATCATCGAGAAGGCCGGCGACGTGATCCCGCGCGTGGTCGGTCCGGCCCATCCCGACGCGACGGATCGCCCCGAGCGGTGGGTGATGCCAACGACCTGTCCGGTCTGCGGCAGCCCGCTGCGCAAGGAGGAGAGCGAGGCGGTGTGGCGGTGCGAGAACAGCTCGTGTCCGTCGAAGCTGCGCCGCGGCCTCGAGCATTTCGCCTCCCGGGGCGCGATGGACATCGAGGGGATGGGCGAGTCGCTGGTCGGCCAGCTGATTGCCAGTGGCCTGGTCGGCAGCTACGCCGACGTGTATCACCTGACGGCCTCGGCTCTCGAAGGCCTCGAGCGCATGGGCAAGAAGTCCGCCGCCAAGCTGTTGACCGCGATCGAGAAGTCGAAGAGCAACGAGGTGTGGCGCCTGCTCTATGGCCTCGGCATCCGCCACGTCGGCGAGCGTGGCGCCCAGGTGCTGGCCGATCACTTCGGTTCGATCGAGGCGATCGAGTCGGCGCCCCGCGACGAGCTGGAGCGCGTCCACGAAATCGGGCCCGTGCTCGCCGAGGCGGTGCGGACCTGGTTCGATGAGCCGAGGAACCGGGAGCTCGTGGCCCGCCTTCGCGAGGCCGGCCTGAAGACGACCGGCCAACGGAAGGTGGCGCCGGCCGGCCCACAGCCGCTGACCGGCAAGACGTTCGTCATCACCGGGACGCTGGAGGCACTGTCGCGCGAGGATGCGGAGGCGCGCATCGCAGCGCTCGGCGGCAAGGTGACGGGATCGGTGAGCAAGAAGACCAGCTACCTGATCGTCGGCGCAGACCCGGGCAGCAAGCTGGACAAAGCTCGTGCGCTTGGCGTGCCCGAGCTCGATGAGGCCGCATTGCTCGGGCTTATAATGAGCGAGTCATGACGCGCAGCCTGGCGTGGCTCACGGCGGCACTCACGGCGAGCGTGGGCCTCCTGGTTGGCATGGTCCTGAACGGCGGGATCTCACCCGCCGCGCCTGGCGCGACGCCGCAAGTGGTAGTGGCGCCGTCGCAGGTGTCCACAGGCTCGGCAACGATGGCGCCGCTGCCGATTCCCGGCTCGGTCAACTTCGCCGACATCGCCGAACGCCTCAATCCCGTCGTTGTCAACATCGATGCTTCGGCGCGGGGACGCCGGACACGGCCGCCAGGTGAGGTACCGCGGCGGCCCGAGATCTTCGACGATCCGACCGGGGAGCGCCGCCGCAACGGCGAAGCGCCGCGGCGTGGCACCGGCACTGGCTTCATCGTCGATCCGCAGGGCCACATTCTCACCAACCACCACGTCATCGACGGTGCGGAGCGGATCACCGTCAAGCTGGCGGATGGCCGGAGTCTCCGGGCCAGCGTCGTGGGCTCGGACCCGGATACGGATATTGCACTGATCCGTGTCGATGCCCCGGCCACCTTGCCCTCGGCCGCGCTCGGGGATTCGGATCGTTTGCGGGTCGGCGAATGGGTGGTGGCGATTGGCAACCCGCTGGCGTACGAGCACACCGTGACGGTCGGGGTGGTCAGCTTCATCGGCCGGAAGCTCTTCGACTCCAGCCTCGACAATTACATCCAGACCGACGCCGCCATCAGCTTCGGGAACAGCGGCGGGCCGCTAATCAACGCGCGCGGGGAGATCATCGGCATCAACGCCGCCGTCAGCCGCCAGGCGAATAACATCGGCTTCGCCATTCCCATCAACCAGGCACGCGCCATCCTGCCGCAGCTGAAGGCGCAGGGCCGCGTTTCGCGCGGCTATATCGGTGTGGCGCTCCGCGACGTCGATCCGGACCTGCAGATCTCGCTCGGCCTGACCCGATCGGAAGGGGCGCTGGTGCAGGACGTCACCACGGGATCGCCCGGCGCCCGTGCCGGCATCAAGCCCTACGATCTGATCGTTGCCGTTGACCGCCAGACGATGCCAACCAACGACGCGTTGATCCGCGAGATCGCGCATCGCACGCCGGGGTCGGTGGCGCGCATCGAACTCGTTCGCGACGGCCGCGCGATGGAAGTGTCGCTGAAGCTGGCCGAGCGGCCGGGCCGCGTGAACGCCGCGACCGCCCCCACGGTTCCAGCGGGACGGGGTCTGGATCGGGACGACACGGTGGAGCTCGGGCTGACGCTAATCGAAATCGACGAATCCAACGCCCATCGGTTCGACGTGCCGTCGGGTATGACGGGCCTGCTCGTCCAGCGGGTCGAACCGTTCAGCGCGGCCTACGACGCCGGTATCGCGCGCGGGCAGATTCTGCTGGAGATCAATCGCCGGCCCGTCAGCTCCGTCGCCGCCTATCGCCGACTGGTGCAGGCCCAGCCAGGCGGCATCCTCGCCGTGTTCCTCTACGATCCCGATCTCGACCAGCGCGCCATTCATACCGTCCGGACGGAGACCCGTTGAAGCCCAGAATTCTGGTGGTGGATGACGAAGCCAGCATTCGCGACACCCTGCGGATGATTCTGGAGTACGAAGGGTACGAAGTCCTTCAGGCGGCGACCGGCGACGAGGGCGTCCGGATGATCGAGCGGGAGGCGCCCGATCTGGTCTTCCTCGACATCAAGATGCCCGGCATGGACGGCCTCGACGTCCTGCAGAAGGTCCGTCACCTCACCGACAGCACGCCGATCGTCGTCATCTCCGGGCACGTGGAGCAGGGCGGCGCCAGCTCGAGCGAGGCCGCCGAGGCGATCAAGCTGGGCGCGCGTGACTTCATCGAGAAGCCGCCGACGCAGGACCGCATCCTGGTGACGGTCAGGAACGCACTCGACACGTCCCGGCTGCGCAGCGAGAACCGGTCCTTCAAGCGCGACATCGAGAAGCGCTATCAGATTGTCGGAGACGCGCTGCCGCTCCAGTCGGTCCGCGAGGCGGTTCACAAGGCGTCGCCCACCAACGCCACCGTGCTGATCTCGGGCGAGAGCGGGGTGGGGAAGGAGCTCGTCGCTCGCGCGATCCATCGCGAGAGTCTGCGCCGCGACGGCCCGTTCGTGCAGGTCAATTGCGCCGCTATTCCCGACGAGCTGATCGAGTCGGAGCTCTTCGGCCACGAGAAGGGCTCGTTCACCGGCGCGACGGATCGCCAGATCGGCAAATTCGAGCAGGCCGACAAGGGCACGATCTTCCTGGACGAGGTCGGCGACATGAGCCTGAAGACACAGGCCAAGGTGCTGCGCGTCCTCCAGGAACAGGAGCTCGAGCGGCTGGGCAGCAACCGGGTGATCAAGGTGGACGTCCGGGTGATTGCGGCCACCAACAAGCGGCTCGAAGAGGAGATCGACAAGGGTACTTTTCGCGAAGATCTGTTCTATCGCCTCAACGTGGTCCCGATTCACGTGCCGGCACTGCGTGAGCGCCGCGACGATATCCCGTCCCTGGTTCGACACTTCGCCGACCTGCTGGCACGCGAGAACAACTTCCGCCGGAAGACCTTTTCCGTCCTCGCGATGGAGAAACTGAAGCAGCGTCACTGGCGCGGCAACATCCGCGAGCTGCGGAACGCGGTCGAGCGGTTGCTGATCATGACCTCCGGCGACAGCATCGATGCGCGAGACGTGCCGGAAGAGGGAGCGGCCAGAATCGAAGCCGCGGCCACGGCCGCTGCCGTGCCAGCCGCCGTTGCCGCCCCGCCCCCCGAGTTAGCCTGGGTGCACGTGCCGACGCTGCAGGAGTTCAAGAGCGTCTCCGAGCGGGCCTATCTGGTTGCGAAGCTCCGCGAGAACGGCTGGAACATCTCGAAGACCGCCGAGGTCATCGACACGCCGCGCAGCAACCTGTACAAGAAGCTGGAGCAATATTCGATCAGCGAGGAGACGGACGGGCGCTAGCGACTTGTGTCGGGAGCCGGGAGCCGGGAGCCGGGAGCCGGCAAGAATGGTTGAGCCGATCCTGACACGATCGCTGCAGCCTGAGCAGCATGCCCCTTGGATCCTTCCGCGACCTCGAGGTGTGGCAGCTATCGATGGACCTCGTGGAACTCGTCTGGAAACACACACTCACGATGCCGGGTCAATGCTTCCTGTTGAAGCAGCAGTTGCAGGGCGCCGCCTTCTCAATTCCGTCGAACGTTGCCGAAGGTTACCGTCGCAAGGAGGGACGGGCCGCGTACCAGAACCATGTGTCTATCGCAATGGGATCACAGGGCGAGTTGGACACGCAGTTCGAAATTGCATTTCGTATAGGCGTCCTGGATCGACGAAATTGCCAACCGACAGTTGACATCAACGACCGCGTGGGCGCGATGCTGAATCGACTTTACGATTCTCTTGACAGATAGGAAGGGCGTGACTCGCTCTTCTCCGACTCCCGACTCCCGACTCCCGACCTGTTACACTGAGAGTGCCGCAGCGGACCAGACGACCGCTGCCGGCGTCAGGCCTTGCGCGCGGGGTTCGGCAACGAGCCTTGGGCGCGGGGGACCGGTGCCGGGAGAGGAAAGTCCGAACTCCACCAGGACAGTGCGCCGGGTAACACCCGGGCGGGGCAACCCGACGGACCAGTGGCACAGAAAAGATACCGCCCGCCTTCGCTCTCGGCGCCTTCGGCGCCTTGAGCTTCGGCGCGGCAGGCTCTCGAGGGAGTCTCGAGTGTGAGGCCCACTAAGCCTGGCGCGCCGTAGCCCGAGACCCGAGGGGGCCGAGGGCGAAGGCGGGTAAGGGTGAAAAGGTGCGGTAAGAGCGCACCGCGCTTCTGGTAACAGAAGTGGCAGGCAAAACCCCGCACGGAGCAAGACCAAATAGGGAAGCGCGCGGCCTCGGCCGCACGGGTGGTCCATCCGAGCTTCCGGGTCGGTCGCTGGATCCCGGCAGTGATGCCGGGACTAGAGGAATGGTCGTCACGCGGTAGCTTGGGCCGTGAGGTCCCGGCGAAGGCGGACAGGATTCGGCTTACCGGTCCACTGCGGCACTTTGGCACGGGGGTCGAAGCACGGGGGTTCGAAGCACGGAGGTTCGAATCATGGGGGTTCGAATCATTGGGGGTACGAGCCCCAGAGGTTTCGAAGCGCGAGGGTCCTACCTACGATGCGACGACCAGGGACAGCGGGAGCGGTCTTGGCCGCGGTGGTGGCGGGGGCAACGTTGGTGGCGCAGCAGGGCGCTGGAGTGCAGCGCGGCCGGCCCGGGGATGGGCGGACGCCGGAGTTCCCGCCCCCGACCATCGTCGACTACAAGCCGCGGTCGACGTTGAGGGCGGCGGAACACCGGGTGGCGCGCGCGAAGTTTCCGGTCATCGACATCCACAGTCACCAGCCGACGCCGATCTCGCCGGAGCAGTTCAACCGCGTGGCGGCCGGGATGGACGCGAACAACATCCGCCTGCTCGTCAATCTGAGCGGCGGCTCCGGCGATCAATTGCGGCGCGGACTCGACGCGATTGCCGCCAGCCCGCACCGCGCGCGGATGGTGCTGTTCGCCAACGTAGACTTCGCGGGTGCCGGCACGCCGGGGTGGGCTGCACGCGCAGCCGGGCAGCTCGAGGCCGATATCAAGGCCGGAGCCCGCGGGCTGAAGTTCTTCAAGGACCTGGGCCTCCGGCTGCGGAAGGCCGACGGGTCGAGGCTGCACGTCGATGACCCCGAGCTGGATTCAATCTGGGCGGTCTGCGGCAGGCTGGGTGTACCGGTGCTGATCCACACCGCCGAGCCTCAGGAGTTCTTCGAGCCGATCGACGCCCGGAACGAACGGTGGCTCGAGCTCGCGCTCTACCGCGACCGCCGTTATCCAGAAGGTGAATTCCCGCGCTTCGAGGAACTGCTCGCCGAGCGCGATCGCATGTTCCGCAGACACCCGAAGACGACGTTCGTCGCGGCGCATTTCGGCTATCGCGCCAACGACTTGTCGAAGGCGCAGGAAATGCTGGACACGATGCCCAACGTCCGGCTCGAAGTGGCGGCCATCCTCGCCGAGCTCGGTCGTCAGCCGCGTGCGGCACACGATTTCTTCGTGAGGAACCAGGAGCGCGTGTTGTTTGGCAAGGACAGCTTCCAGCCCGACGAGTTTCCGTACTACTGGCGCACGTTCGAAACCGCCGACGAATACTTCGACTACTATCGGGACTACCACGCGTTCTGGAAGCTCTACGGGATGGCGTTACCCGACGCGGTCCTGAAGAAGTTGTATTACAAGAACGCGCTGGCGCTGGTGACGGGCTTGCCGAAGGACGGCTGGCCGGAATGAGGCCACAGATCGGCGCAGGTCACACCGGCGCTGGCTGAGCGAGGTCGAGGGAGCGCATGGCGCGGTATACGGTGACGGGCGGGGCAGGATTCATCGGGTCTCATCTCGCGGAAGAATTGCTTCGCCGGGGTCACACTGTCCGCGTGGTGGACAACTTCAGCACGGGCAAGCGCGAGAACGTCGAGGCCGCCGCGCGCTCGGCCGGGCACGCCGCGCCCGACATCGAGGTGATCGAAGGCGACCTGGCGAATCTGGACGCCGCCCAGCGCGCGGCCGCCGGCGCCGACTTCGTGCTGCATCAGGCTGCCATCCCGTCGGTGCCTCGCTCGGTGAAGGATCCGATCGCGTCGAACCGCGCCAACATCGACGGCACCCTCAACATGCTCGTGGCCGCCCGCGACGCCGGCGTCAAGCGCCTGGTGTTCGCCGGCTCGTCGTCGGAGTACGGCGACACGCCCACGCTACCCAAGCACGAGGGCATGCCCACCAACCCACTCTCGCCCTACGCGCTCCAGAAGGTAGTGGGCGAGGAGTACCTGCGGATGTTCACGGGCCTGTACGGCCTGGAGACCGTCAGCATCCGCTACTTCAACGTGTTCGGGCCGCGCCAGGATCCGGGTTCCCCGTACTCAGGCGTGATCTCCCTCTTCATCAAGTGGCTCATCGCGGGTGAGCGCCCGACCATTCACGGCGATGGCGAGCAGACCCGCGACTTCACTTACGTCGCCAACGTCGTTGACGGCGTCTTGCGGGCGTGCGAGGCCGCCGGAGCCTCTGGCGAGGCCATCAACGTGGCCACCGAGGGGCGTGTATCCCTCAACGAGCTCCTTCGTTCGCTGCAGAAGATCGTCGGCACGAATCTGGAACCCATCTACGGCGAGCCTCGCGTCGGAGACGTTCGGGATTCACAGGCGTCGATCGCCAAAGCCCGTCGCATCCTCGGCTACGAGCCGAGGGTGCCCTTCGAGGAGGGCTTGAGACGCACCGTCGAGTGGTTCCGAGCTGGCGGCGAAGTCGCTGGCGCCGGGCTGGCGGCGGCCGGCACGCGATAGCCGGGAACCGGCAGACGGCAACCGGAAACCCGCAGACCTGCAACCGGTAACCTGCAACCGGGAACCGAGAACCGGCAACCGGCAAACAGGCAACCGGCAAACGCCAAACGGGAGACCGTAGCCGGGTAGCCCGGCTATCTGCGAATCGGCCTCAGCTGGGGCCTCTCAGCGGCTCCTGCCGAGCTGACCTACGAATGTGACATCCGGTCGGCGAAGCGTCCGCTTCCGGCCTTCGACTGCAGCCTTTCGATCTCAGTTTCGACCCCCCCTTTCTGGCACGTTCCTTGGAGCCGTGCCGGCAAGGGGGGTGTGACCATGTTGAAGGTGATCGTGGGCTCGGCCATCGGCGGGCTCGTGGCCGGTGGGATTGCAGTGGTCGCGGCGGGCCAGGCGCGCGAGAACCCAGCGCCGACGGTCGCCGTGCCGTACGGAACCGCAATGCCGGCTATCACGCAGCCGGTGACGCCGGCGCTCGCGTGCGCTCCGCACCAGGAGGCGGCCGTGACACGCGTCATCGTGAACGGAACCGAAGCCGCCACGCTGACCTGCATGGATCGCGTGCCTCCGGGGTACGTGGTTTATCCGCAGGCCGGTCTGGCGCCTCAGGCGCCGTTCGTCAGCACGGTCCCGGTAGCCGTACAGCCGATTCCGGTGCGGACCGTGCCCGCGGCTCGTGCCCGTTCCGCGCGGCAGGTGGCTTACGGTACTGCGGACGACGACGTGGTGCGCTACGAGCCGGACGTGCGACAGGAGCGACGCTCTGTGGCAAAGACCGCGATGATCATCGGCGGTAGCGCGGGCACCGGAGCCGGTGTGGGCGCCATCGTCGGTGGCAAGAAGGGCGCGCTCATCGGGGCCGCCATCGGCGGTGGCGCCGCGTCCATCTACGAAGCCACGAAACGGTGAGGCGGGCGCGCTGCGGAGCCACACCCGGCTCTGCAGCGCCCTTAAGGTGCCCAGACTCCAGAACAGCGGAACCCCAGAACCCCAGAACCCCCGAAACTCAGCACCTCAGTTCTTCCCCTGTGCCGCCGGCTCCAGCGCAAAGCTGAACATCTTCCCGTTCGCCGTTCCGGCCATCACCGCGACGTGCTGCTTTCCGTCGAGCTCGTAGGTCACCGGCGTGGCGACGCCAGGCATGGTCTGCTGTTCCCACAGCACCTTGCCCGTTGCCGGATCGAGCGCCTGGAACTTGCCGGCGCCATCGCCTACGAAGATCAGGTTGCCGTCCGTGGAGAGCACGCCGCCCGCCGGATTGAAGTCGTTCCGCCAGCGTTCCTTCTGTGCGATCGGATCCCACGCGACCAGCCAGCCGCGCCGGCCCGGCAGCGGCGCAGGGGCGGGCGCGGCCGCCGAGCCCGGGGCGTTGGCGGTGGCCGCGGCCCCGGCGGCCTGGCCGATCCTGGTGCCAGTGTTCCACTGGCCCACCTTGAACTCGAACGCGTCGGTGGACTGGAAGTTCGACGCCGTGTCCTGGCCGGGGAAGTAGACCAGCCCGGTCGTCGGGTTGAACGCCATCGGCGGCCAGTGATGCGCGCCCACCGGCGATGGCGACAGCCGCGCGCCCTTCTTGCCGTAGCGCGCTTCGGGCGTCTCGACCGGGCGGCCGGTCTTCGGGTCGATGTGCGTAGCCCAGTTCACGTTCGTGAAGGGCGCGGCCGACAGGAACTCGCCCGTCAGTCGATCCAGCACGTAGAAGAACCCGTTCTTCGGTGCCTGCATCAGTACCTTGCGCGGCTTGCCATCGATGGTGAGGTCCGCCAGGATCATCGGCTGCGCCGCGTTGTAGTCCCAGTCGTCGCCGGGCGTCGTCTGGTAGTGCCACACGTATTGGCCGGTGTCGGCGCGCAACGCAACGATGCAGGAGAGATAGAGGTTGTCGCCGGACCCCTGACTGCGATGGTCGCGGCTCCACGGCGAACCGTTGCCCGTGCCGACGTAGACGAGATTGGCGTCGGGGTCGTAGGCGATGCCATCCCACGGCGTGCCGCCGCCCCCGGCCTTCCACCACTCTCCCCGCCACGTCTTGACGGCGCGCTCCATCGAGCCGTCCTCGAGGCCGAGCGACGGGTCGCCGGGCACGACGTACCACCGCCACGCCTGCTTGCCGGTCTCGGCTTCGTAGGCGGTCAGGTAGCCGCGGACGCCGTACTCACCGCCGCCATTCCCGATCAGGACTCGGCCCTTGACGATGCGCGGCGCTCCGGTAATGGAGTAGTCGCTGCCCGGCGGCGTCGTCTGGACGCTCCACGCGATGTCTCCGGTCTGCGCGTTGAGCGCAACGAGGCGTCCGTCGAGCAGGCCGACGTAGACGCGGCCCTTGTAGATGGCCACTCCGCGGTTGACCGGGCCGCAGCAGTAGCGCGGGCCGCTCTCGGCGAAGCCGCCCTTGACCAACCCCGGGTCCCACTTCCACTTGAGTACGCCGGTCCGGATGTCCACGGCATAGACCACGCTCCATGTGGACGTCCCGAACAGCATGCCGTCCCAGACGATGGGCGTCGTCTCGATCTTGCCCTGTGATCCGACCTCGGTGGACCACGCGAGCGACAGGCGGCTGACGTTGCTCTGGTCGATTTGCTTCAGTGGACTGTGGTGCGTCTCGGCGTAGTCGCGGCCATAACTGATCCACTCGCCATCGGGCGGCTTCAACAACGTCGCATCGTCAACCTGCCGCGGCGCCTGCGCGCCAAGGGTCAGGGTCAAACCGGTGGAGCCGGCGACGAGCATCGCGCCGAGACCGATGGATACGGGCACACGCATGGTGGGATCTCCTCGGCCGGCCTGCCAGTCCGCCGACCCGCGGGAGAGATGTTAGCGCAGGAATGTTGTGCGCGCGGGTGCGGACCAGCGCGGTCCGGTGCGGGAGCGGCGCCTAGCGGCCGCCCGCGACGTCGAGGATGGCGCCAGTCGTGAACGAGGCCTCATCTGACAGGAGCCACACGATGGCGCGCGCCACCTCCTCCGGCGCGCCGCCGCGTTGCTGGGGGACGGACGCTTTGACGCGGTCGACGCGTCCAGGTTCGCCGCCGCTGGCATGGATGTCCGTGTAGATGAAGCCCGGCCTGACCGCGTTCACCCGGATGCCCTCGGCCGCGACCTCCTGCGCCAGCCCGATGGTGAAGGTGTCGATGGCACCCTTCGAGGCGGCATAGTCGACGTACTCGCCGGGCGAGCCGATGCGGGACGCGGCGGATGAGACGTTGACAATGGCGCCGCCGAGGCCGCCGCGTGCGGTGGAGAGCCGGCGCACGGCTTCCCGCGCGCACAGGAACGCGCCGGTCACGTTCACGCGGAAGATGCGCTCCAGTCGCGCCGCGTCGACATCGGCCACCCGCATCTGAGTCTCGAGAATACCAGCGTTGTTCACGAGCGCCGACAGCGGTCCCAGGGCGGCTGTGGCCTCGTCGAAGAGCCGCACCACGTCGCCTTCGTTGCCGACGTCGGCCTGGATCGCGACCGCGCGCCCGCCACTTGCTGAGATGTCATTGACGACGCGCCGGGCGGCGGTCTCGTCGCGTCGAAAGTTCACGCCGACGGCATATCCTCGGGCCGCGGCGAGTCGGGCCGTCGCGGCGCCGATGCCCCGGCTCGCGCCGGTGACGATGAGAACGGATGCCGCTTCGCGTGAGGGGGTGATGGCGCTCCTCAATTGCCGGCACGGGGTACAACTCCGCGGGCGATCTCGTCGAGCGTCACCCGCGTGCTGTGCGCAACCGGCATGACGCGGGAAACAACAACAGGAATCCGCACGGGCGCACACATGATGCCACGCCGGCAATGGATAATCGAACCGCGTGTCCCACGATCCACCCGAGATTCTCGTGCTTGGCGGCGGTCCGGCCGGCTGCACGGCTGCCCGGCTGCTGGCGCGGTGGGGCCACGCCGTCCGTCTCGTGACCAGGCCCGCGATCGACGATGCAACCGGCCTGGCGGAGTCATTGACACCGAGTTGCGGCAAGTTCTTCGACCTGCTTGGCATTCAGGCAGCCATCGATGCCGCCGGCTTCGTGCAGACGACGGGGAATACCGTCTGGTGGGGCAGCGAGACGCCGCGCGTCGAACACTTCGCCAACGCCGCGTGGGGCTGGCAGGTGACGGCCCCTCGGCTCGAAGTAGTGATGCGCGGGGCGGCCATCGAGGCTGGCGCAAGCATCGAAGAGCGTTTGCTCACACCAAGTGAGGCGGCGACCCTCCCGGCTGGATTTCGCATCGACTGCAGCGGACGGGCGGGGCTGCTGGCGCGCCCTCTTGGCGGTCGCGTCGCCGAGCCCGGCCACCGAACCGTCGCGCTCTCCGCGATTTGGCGGACGGCGGGTGACTGGGCGCTGCCCGAGCCGTCTCATACGGTGATCGAGTCGTACGCCGATGGATGGGTGTGGTCGGTGCCTGTCGACGCCACCCGCCGGACCGTCGCAGTGATGGTTGATCCGCAGACCTCGTCCCTGGGGCGCGGCGAGGGGGCACTGGCCACGTATCTCGGTGAGCTGGACAAAACCCACAGGATTCGGGCGCTACTCACGAAGGCGGAAAGGGAGTCCGGGCCCGCGGGTTGGGACGCCTCGATGTACCGGGCAACGCGCTACACCGGCGACGACTGGCTCCTCGCCGGCGATGCCGCAACCTTTGTGGACCCGCTGTCGTCGGCCGGTGTCAAGAAGGCGCTCGCCTCCGGATGGCTGGCGGCGATCGTGGCCCACACCTCGCTCGTGAGGCCCGCGATGGCAGCGGCGGCGCGCCAGTTCTTCCACGACCGCGAAGCCGAGATGTACGCGAACTTCCTGGCCCTGACGAGGCGCTATCTGCACGATGCGGCGGTTGGCCAGGCACAACCCTTCTGGGCCGAACGCGCCGAGATGCAGGACTGGGATGAGCGGCAGGCCACCGAGGCCGGGGAGCGAGCGGCCATTCAGGCGGCCTACGACCAGCTGCGGGCGGCCGATTGCCTTCAGGTGGTTGTCGGGCCGGAGGTCCGTGTCGAGTCCCGGCCGGCAATCGCCGGCAGCGAGATCGTCATGGAGCCACGTCTGGTGACTCCCGCCGACCCGGTGGGCGCACGATTCCTCCACGACGTGGACGTGGTCACCATGGTCGAGCTGGCCCCACACTACCGCGACGTGCCGGATCTGTTTGAGGAATGCGTCAAGCGGGTGGGACCAATGCCGCTCCCAGCGTTTCTGACGGCGCTCGCCACGGCGGTGGCCCGCCGGTGGCTGGTGGCTGCCTGAACTTAGCGCCCGCGAACGGTACCGTCAATCGGGAACTGTGATAAAAGTGAGCCACTTCATGCGAATTCAAGTCATCGGACCAGCTGCGCTCGCGGCTGCTGTTTGCGTGTTCTCCGCCGGGCTGACGGCGCGGGCGCAACAGCCACCCTCCGCTTCGGCCCCGGCTGCCCCGGCGAAGCCCGAAATCGGGATTCCGGTCACGAACAAGGCCGTTCTCGGCGCTTGCGGCTCCTGCCATCGTCCCGACGACAAGGGGCAGATGAGCCGGATCTCGTTCCAGCGCAATACCCCCGAAGGCTGGCAGGACACCATCAAGCGCATGGTCTCGTTGAACGGCCTGAAGCTCGACCCCGCCGTTGGCCGTGAGGTCGTGAAGTACCTCTCCGACAACCTCGGGCTCGCACCGGAGGAGGCCAAGCCGGCCGCGTTCGAAGTGGAAAAGCGCATCGTGTACGACCAGGACGCATTTGTCGCCGAGGACATCAAGGGCGTGTGCAATGCCTGCCACTCGGTCGGGCGCATCATCTCGCAGCGACGGACGCGCAGCGAGTGGGAACTGCTGATTGCAATGCACCGTGGATGGTACCCGCTGGTGGATCGTCAGGTATATCGCCGCCTCGGACCCGTGCCACGGGACCGGGGGCCGGACGGCCGTCCGCCCGACACGAGGCACCCATCGGAGAAGGCGATCGACTACCTGTCGCAGAAGTACCCCTTCGAGACGCCAGAGTGGGCGTCCTGGGCCGCCACGAAGCGTTCACCTCGCATCGAGGGGACCTGGGCACTCACCGGCTTCGAGGCCGGCAAGGGCGCGGTGTACGGGCGCGTCGCGATCGTGGGCGTGCCGAACGCGCCTGACGAGTTCAGCACCGAGACGACGTTCACCTACGCGCGGACCGGCGAGCAGGTGAAGCGAACCGGCCGGACCATGATCTACACCGGCTTCCAGTGGCGGGGACGCTCCACGGCGGGCGCGCCGAACGCACCGGTCTACAGGGAAGTGATGTTGGTAGACCGTGACTGGCGGGGCATCGAGGGACGCTGGTTCACTGGTGGCTATGACGAGATCGGCATGGACGTGCAGCTCCGGCGGGTCGGGAACGAGCTGACGTTGCTTGGTGCGGATCGGGCCGGACTGAAGAAGGGCGGGTCGGGCCAGACGGTGAAGATCTACACGTTGAACGCGCCCGCCAGCGTGCAGGCCGGCGACCTGGATTTCGGTCCCGGCCTCACCGTCAGCGGCGCGAGCGTCGCCAACAACGTGATCACCGCGACGGTCGCTGTCGCCGACGGGGCCGCCGTCGGTCCGCGCGACATCGTGATCGCCGGCGCGGTTAAGCCCGGCGCCGTGGTCGTCTACGACAAGATCGATCACGTTCGCGTTCTGCCGGAGTGGAACATGGCTCGCACCGGCGGCGTGAACTTTCCGAAGGGCTTCGCCCACTTCGACGCATGGGGCTACATGAACGGACCCGACAAACGTCAGGGGACTCCCGACGATATCCGGATCGATGTCGTGGATGCGACCTGGAGCATGGAGGAGTACACCGCCACGCTCGCGGACGACGACATCCAGTTCGTGGGGGCGATCGACGCCAAGACGGGGCTGTTCACGCCCAACAACGAAGGGCCGAACGAACAGCGGAGCGGTGAGCGCAACAACATCGGCGACGTGTGGGTCGTCGCAACCTACAACGGCGACGGCGCCCCGATCCGCGGCCGGGCTCACCTGCTGGTGGCGCCGCCGGTGTACATGCGGTTCGACCCCTCGGTCATCTCGAGATGAACACGTCGCGCGAAACCGTCGATCTCACCCCGCCGACTGGCGGATCAGACCTGGAGCCGCGAGGCGCCGGGATCGAAAGCCGCGGGTTCGTGCCCGGCAGCGAGACCCTGGTGCGGCTCGGCGAGTTCCACACGTTCGACGCCGCCGGCGAGCGCTTCGGCTACATGGTGCCGAGCGCCGCGGTGTTTGCCTTTGACGCCTGCGCGGCGGCTATTGTCGAAACGCTCGAGGGCGGGCCCCGCACGATTGGTGACCTCACGATCGCACTGGAGTCGCGTTTCCGCGCCGACGAAATCTGGGACACGCTCGGGGAGCTGTACCGGGCCCGCGCCATCGCCGAAGCGAAAGCCAGCGCCCCGCCGCCGAAGATCCTGCCCCTGACGGTCATCCCGCTGCAGACGCTGGTGGTCAACGTCACCAATCAGTGCAATCTCAGCTGCGAGTACTGCTACGAGTACGGAGAAGACAAGATCGTCGACACCGAGAACGGGCAGCAGCCGAAGTTCATGAGCGAGGAGACGGCCCGGCAGGCCATCGACTTCGCCCTCCGCGAGAGCGGGCAGACCGCAATGGTCACCTTCTTTGGCGGCGAAACGCTGATGAACTTCCCGGTCCTGAAGAAGACTGTCGCCTACGCGCGGCAGCGTGCGAACGAAGTCGGCAAGGAGATCGACTTCAGCCTCACGACCAACGCCACGCTGCTCAAGCCGGACGTCATCGATTTCCTCGCCGACGAGCGCATTGGCGTCACGATCTCGATCGACGGACCGCAGGAGATCCAGGACAAGTTCCGCGTCTTCCACAACGGCAAGGGCAGCTACGACCTGGTGGCGCCGAAGATCAAGGCGCTGATCGCCCGTCACCGGTCACGCCCGATCGGCGCACGCGTTACTTTGACGCGCCAGACGCTCGACGTGATGAAGATCTACCGGCATCTCCACGACGAGATGGGCTTCTGGGAAGTCGGCTTCGCACCGGTCACCACCGCGCCGCAGCGCGATCATGCGATCAGTGATGCCGGCTTCGATCACCTGCTCGGCCAGTTCCGGACACTCGCGAAGGACTTCCTGGGCGCCTCCCTCGAGAATCGCCACCACGGGTTTTCGAACGTGCGCGAGACGCTTCAGGAGATCCACCAGGGCCACGCCAAGGCCTACCCTTGCGGCGCCGGCATCGGGCTGCTCGGCGTAGCGACCGACGGCAACGTGTCGCTCTGCCATCGCTTTGCCGGTTCCGAGGCCCACAGCTTCGGGTCGATCACCGACGGTGTGGACCGCGCGAAGCAGGCGGCGTTCCTCGACGCACACCACATCAACCACAAGACCGACTGCCAGTCCTGCTGGGCGCGGCCCATCTGCGCCGGCGGCTGCTATCACGAGGCCCACACCCGCTACGGGTCGACGACCGGGCCCAACCTGCACTACTGTGAGTGGATTCGCGGCTGGACGCACACGTGCCTGGAGATCTACGGCGAGCTGGCCGTGAAGAACCCCGGGTTCCTGCGACAGTTCGATGGAGCAGACGATGAAGCACCTCAACCCAATTAACCGCAAGGCTGCGCGCGTCGAGCAAGTCACAGGGGGCGTGTCTCCGGCGGCTCAGGCCGGCGACGTCGTCGCGCTGCAGCAGGGTGGACAGCCTCCGCAGCAGCCCGAAGCGCCGCACATCCCGCCAGGGTGCTCGATCGTCTTCTCGCCGGG
>DATLLC010000401.1:0-5856 GCA_035538015.1 Vicinamibacterales bacterium | reverse complement strand
TACGCGCCGCTCGACGAGGTGGTGGAGCTGGCGCGCGTGGCCGGGGCGGCCGGCGGCATCCACCAGTCGCACATGCGCGACGAGGCCGCACGCGTCCTCGACAGCGTCCGCGACACCATCGCGATCGGCGAGCGCGGCGGGCTGCCGACGCAGGTGACGCACCACAAGATCATCGGCAAGGTGAACTGGGGCAAGAGCATCGACACCCTGCGGCTCATCGACGAGGCGCGCGCTCGCGGCGTGGACGCCACGATCGACCAGTATCCGTACACGGCATCGAGCACGTCGATCACGGGGGGCCTGGTACCCCAGTGGGCCCAGGCTGGCGGCCGGGAGACGATGCTGGAGGGCCTGCGCGACGAGAACACGCGCGGCAAGGTGCTCGCGGCCATCGTCACGAACATCGAGACGGACCGGGGCGGCGGCGATCCGGCCAACGTGGTGCTGGCGGCCTGCGCGTGGGATCCGAGTCTCGCCGGCAAGAGCCTGGCACAGGTGCTGCGCGATCGCGGCCGGCCGGTGACCATCCCGCGCGCCGCCGAACTGGTGGTGGAGATTGTCGAGAAGGGCAACTGCCGCGCCGTCTACCATGCGATCAACGAAGACGACCTCGTGCGGATCATGCGGCATCCCGCGACGATGATTGCCTCGGATGCGGCGCCTGGCATTCCAACCTTCGGCAAGGACGTCCCCCATCCGCGAGCCTACGGGACGTTCGCGCGCGTGCTCGGCGTATACGTGCGGGAGAAGAAGGTGCTGACGCTCGAAGAGGCCGTCCGCAAGATGTCGGCGTTCCCGGCGCAACGTCTGGGGCTCGCGAGCCGTGGCCTCATCCGGCCTGGCATGAAGGCCGACGTGGTGATCTTCAATCCGGCGACCGTCAAGGACCTGGCGACCTTCGAGAAACCGCACCAATATGCGGAAGGGATCTCGGCCGTCGTCGTCAACGGGCAGCTGGCGCTGGCCGATGGGAAGATGACCGGCGCCCGCGCGGGGCGGGCACTCAAGCGGAACGGGCAGTAACCACGGTGGAGTTCTGGAGGGCAGCCGCGAACTGAGCCGGTCAAGGCCCGCCGCACCTCGCCCTGGCGTCCGCGAGGTCAGCCGGTCAATGCCCCGCCGTGACCTTCAGAACCGAGGGCGCAAGAAGGCAGACGAGTTCCCCAAGCGCGTGTAAACGCCGGAGCTGCGATTGACCGGCCGGCCTCGCCGGACTGATGGCTGACGGGGGCCCGCGGTGCACGATCCGGCTCGGCTCCGACCTTATAATCGCGTCGTGGGACTCCAGCCGCTCAGTCGCGACACGCCTTTCGAGATCGAGCGGCGTCAGATCGAGGGCTGGCGGCGCATGACGCCCGCGGCGAAGCTCAGGCTGGTCCTGGGTATGAGCGCCAGCGTGCGGCGGCTGGCGCTGGCTGGCGTTCGGCGGCGCTACCCTGACGCCGGGCCGCGCGAGCAGGAGCTCAGACTCGCGAAGGTCCTGTTCGGTGACGAGCTCGCCCGCCGTGCCTACCCGGAGCTCGACGCCCTCGACCGCCAGTGAGCGAGTTACCGGATCCGATAGACGTGGCGCTCCGGGTGACCGGCGTCCTGGACCGTCTAGGAGTGCCTCACACGATCGGCGGCTCGATCGCAAGCTCGCTGGCCGGTGAGCCCCGTTCGACCGTTGACATCGACATCGTTGCCGCGATCGAAGAGCGCCACGTCGGCCCGCTCGTCACCGCGCTAACCATGGAGTTCTACGTGGACCAGCAGTCGCTGGCTCGAGCGGTGCGTGAACGACGCAGCACCAACCTGATCCATCAGGCGACGCAGGTGAAGGTCGACCTGTTCGTCGCCGGCGGCACACCGCTCGATGCCGCACAGATAGCGCGACGGCTCGAGGTGGATCTCGACGGGCGACGGCTGTTCGTTCACCCACCCGAGGACATCCTGCTCCAGAAGCTTCGCTGGTTCCGCGTCGGAGGCGACGTCTCCGAGCGCCAGTGGCGCGACGTGCTCGGCATCGTGCGGGTTCAGGGCGACCGGCTGGACCGCGGATACCTGCGCGCGCAGGCTCCTGCGCTCGGCGTCTCGGACCTGCTAGAACGGGCCTTGCTGGAGATCGGCTCGTAGCCGCGGGGCATGGCCCCATCGGCAGCGGCCACGGGCGTCAGGGCCCGCCGCACCTCGCCCCGGCGTTCGCGAGGTCAGCCGGTCAAATGCCCCGCCGTGACCTTCAGAACCGAGGGCGCAAAAGGGCCGCGCCTTCGTGACCGGCGGGTCATTTGTCGGCAAGTGCAAGCGACGGCCGACCTCGAGGCCGCTCAGGTCGAGGAGCGGCGGGCTCTGACGCTTCAGTGCGTGGCGCGGGCACCCCGTCAGGCGTCAGGCCGTCGAGGACGGCCGATTCGAGCACCGACAATCGCTGCGCAGGGCGCCACTCGGGATGTTTGAGCGCACGAAGGCAGGCGAGTTCCCCAAGCGCGTCTAAACGCCGGAGCTGCGATTAACCGGCCGGCCTCGCTGGACTGACGGCTGACAGGGTGCCCGCGGCGCACACTTCGGCGGCGCGGGCCCGCTTTCCGGGCCCCGCCTCTGCCGCGTCCGGCAGCTAACGCCGATCGCAGGTGGCCTCGTTGCGTATGAAAGCCGCCGTGTATGTTCCCGGATTACTGACGAGGTCAATCCGGCGCCGCTAGTAGCCTGCCGCGACGAACGCAGGTAGACTCCGCGTCACGGAGGGACCGTATGACCCGTCTGCCGCGCCTGTTTCGCCGTTGGCCGTCCGCGCTCGCGTTCATCCTGGCCCTCGTGCTCGGCGGCCTTGCCGTACCGGCGCGGGCAGCGGACGTGCCGGCCAAGGGCACGGAGATCCTCTGGGACCGCTACGGCATCCCTCACATCTTCGCACCCGACCATCCGAGCCTCTTCTATGCCTACGGCTACGCCCAGATGGAGGCCCACGCCGAGCTGCTGGTGCGCCTCTATGCACAGGCGCGGGGGCGGGGCGCGGAGTTCTACGGCGAGCAGTATCTGGCCGACGACCGGTGGGTGCGGACAAACGGTCTTCCGGCCCTCGCCAAGCAATGGGCGGCCGGACAGAGCGCGGAGTTCGCGCCCCTCATCCGGGCTTTCGCCGCCGGCCTCAATGCCTGGGCGGCCGAGCACAAGAGCGACCTGAGCGCCGCGGCGCAGGCGGTGCTTCCGCTCACGGTGGAGGACGTCTACGCCCACGGTCTGCGCACCATCCACTTCGATTGGATCGTCAGTCCCCGCAGGCTGGAGCAGCGACTCGCTCGCTACGACAACGACGTGCACGGGTCCAACGAATGGGCCATCGCGCCGTCGCGCTCCGCGTCGGGAAAGGCGCTGCTGTTGAGCAACTCGCACCTTCAGTGGGGCGATATCCACACCTATTTCGAGGTGCAGCTGAGCGCGCCCGGCGTCACCTCGTACGGCGCCGTGTGGGTCGGGTTCCCGGTCCTGCGCCAGTGCTTCACGGAGTACGTCGGCTGGACGCAGACGACGAACAACCCGTCCGAGTCGGACCTCTACCGCCTCGTGCTCAAGGACGGCGGCTACGTCCTCGATGGCCAGGTCAAGCCGTTCGAGGCACGCACCGAGTCGATCAAGGTCCGCGAAGGGAACGGACAGCTCCGTGAGGTGCCGATCACGATCCGCCGCAGCGTACATGGGCCAGTCGTCGCCGAGAGCCGTGGGGCGCCGATAGCCATGCGCGTGGCCGCCCTCGATCGGCCGCGGCTCTTCGAGCAGTTCTGGCGCATGGGTCTTGCGAAGAACCTGGCCGAGTGGGAAACCGCGATGAAGATGCAGCAGCTCCCGCTCTTCAACACGGCCTACGCCGACCGCGACGGGCACATCATGTACGTCTACAACGCCACGCTGCCCGTGCACCCGACCGGCGACTACCGCTTCTGGCAGGGAGTGGTACCCGGCGACCGCTCGGATCTCATCGCCACGGCGATCCACCCGTGGGAGGCCGTCCCCAAGGTCCTGGACCCGCCGACCGGATGGGTGCAGAACTCGAACGACATGCCGTGGACCTCGGTCTACCCGAGGGTGCTCGATTCGACGAAGTTCGCGGCCGGCTTCGCGGCGCCCCAGGGCATCACCCAGCGGGCCCAGCGCGGGATCCGGATCCTGAGCACCGCACCCGAGAAGATGACGTTCGAGGACATCAAGAAGGGCAAGCTCGACACGCACGTGGAGACCGCCGATCAGTTCGTGGACGAGATCGTGACGACGGCTCGATCGATGGGAAGCGAGCGGGCGAAGAAGGCGGCCGACGTCTTTGCCTCGTGGGATCGTCAGGCCGAGACCGGCAGCGAAGGCACGCTGCTCTTCTACAAGTTCATCACCGCAGCCGGTCAGGCCTTCGACGCGATCAGTGGCTTCAAGGTGCCAACCGACGATCGCCGGCCGCTGGAGACACCGAGAGGGTTCAAGGATCCGGCGAAGGCCATGGCGCTGCTCGACAAGGTCGCCGGCGAGGTGGAGAAGGAGTACGGCACCCTCGCGGTCAAGTGGGGCGACGTGATGCGTTTCCGGCGCGGGAAGGCCGACGTGCCGGGCAACGGCGCGCCGTCATCACTGGGCGCGATTCGCACCATCAACGTCGGCCCGTTCGTCAATGGCAAGACGGAGGCCGTCTCGGGCGATACCTTCTACGCGGTCATCGAGTTCTCGACGCCGCAGCGCGGGGAGGCGCTGCTGGGTTACGGGAACTGGTCGAAGGCTGGCTCGAAGCACGTCGAGGATCAGCTGCCGCTGCTGTCGCGCAAGGAGATGCGGCCGATCTGGCGGGATCGCAAGACGATCGAAGCGAACCTGGAAGGTAGGAAGGTGTTCTAGCGCAGTTAATGCGCCAGGCGAATCGGTTGATCTCTTGAGCTCGTGATCTGTCGATCGATCTTCAGATCTTGTGACCTGGTGATCTGATCTCGAGAACTATCTGGCCCTCAGGACCCCAGGACCTCAGGACCTCAGGACCTCAAGACCTCAAGACCCCAGGACCTCAAGACCTCAGGACCTCAAGACCTCAGGACCTCAGGCCCCCCGTGCCCCCTAGAACCCCGTCGGCCGGGCGGCCGCGACGCCTGCGGCGCGCTCGAGGGCCAGCCCGGCGCGGATGATGGTGCCTTCGTCGAACAGCCGGCCGATGAGCGTGACGCCGTGCGGCACCCGACGGGGCGGATTGAAGGTGGGCAGCGGATTGGCGGGATCCGGGGCCCAGTCGGATCGCGCCTCCCGCACTTCGACGAAGCCGGTTCGCAGCGTCAACGACGGGTGGCCCGTGTAGTTGGAGACGACCAGCGACTCGTCCCGGAGCGAGGGCACGAGCAGGAGATCCACCTGCTCGAATATCGTGGCCAGTTCCTGCGCGAAGCGGCGCCGCAGGCGATCCGCCTGGACGTAGTCCACGGCCGACACGAAGCGCGACATGCGGAGGAAGTTCGGCCAGGCGTCGGGAACCTGCGCTTTCAGTTGCCGAGACTTTCCGGAGAGGTCCAGCTCCTCGAACGAGGCCGCCGACTCGCAGAAGAGGATCGGCGTCAGCGAGGCGTGCGGCAGGTCGGGCCAGCCGACCGCGACAGGCCTCATCCCCGCGTCGCTGACCATCTTCAACGCCGCCCGATCGACCTCCGTCGCGGGGGCCGAGTCCATCCACGATTCGACGAACCCGACCCGCAGGCCGGCGACCGATTCCGCCGCGTCGTAGTCGATCGTCCGATCCACGCTGGAGGGATCGCCGGGATCGGCGCCGCTGATGGCGCCGAGCATGCGGTGCGGCGTCACCGGCCTCAGGCCCACCTTCGGGCGGGTCGCGCGGACCGGCAGCCTGCCGCTCTGCTG
>DATLLC010000400.1:0-15508 GCA_035538015.1 Vicinamibacterales bacterium | reverse complement strand
GCGGGAAGATATGGGAATCTCGTGATTTCCTGATGTGGAGAGCTCGCGATCGATCTGGCGATCTGCTGATCGGGCGATCAGGCGATCTGTTTGGCGATCTACCTGCTGATCTATCTGGAGATCCATCTGCTGATCTGTGTCCCCCGCATCCTGCATCCGGATTCGGCAGCCGGGATCCGGCACCCGCCATCCGGGATCCGGCACCCGGCACCCGGCACCCGGCACCCGGCACCCGGCACCCGGCACTCTGCACCCTGCACTCGATCACGTACAATTGAACGAACTCTCATGCAGCGTTTGGCCACCACTCTGGCGTGCCTGATCCTGGCGCTCGGCTCAGCGGCCGTCTCGTGGGCCCAGACGGCCGGGACGGCGCTCACCGTGCTCTCTCGCGACGGTCGGCGCCCCCTGCCGATGACGCTCATCAACAACCAGGAGTACGTGGCGGTGGACGACCTGGCGGCGCCGTTCGGCACCGCGGCACGCGAAGCGGCGGGCGGCCTCACCATTGCCGCCCGCGGCCGGACCATTGTCGTCACGGCGGATCAGACGGTGGTGTCGGCAGCCGGACGCCTCGTCTCGCTCCCCGCCCCGGCGCTCAGACGCGACAATCGCTGGCTGGTGCCCGTGGAGTTCCTGCCGCGCGTCTTGTCGCTCGTGATCGATACGCGCCTCGACTGGCGGCGTCCCACCCGCCTCCTCATCGTCGGCGACCTGCGGGTCCCGCGCGTGGTGGCCCGCCTGGAAAGCGGGAGCACGAGCGCGTCGATCACGCTCGAGATCTCTCCGGTCACGCCGACACGGGTTTCATCGGAGACCGGCCGGCTGGTCGTGCAGTTCGACGCCGACGCGCTGGACCTGCTCGTGCCGCCGCTGCCGCCGCAACCCTTCCTCGCGGGTGTGGCCGTGACCGAGACGGGTACCGCCGTCGCCATGACCACCGGCCCGCGGTACGGATCCTACCGATCGTCGTCGTCGCAGCCAGACGCCAGCTCGTCGCGCCTGACCATCGACCTGATGCCGAGCACGACCGACCTCGCGGGCGCCGCGGCCGCGACCGCGCCGCCAGCGGTGACGCCGCCGCCGGTCGACCTGCGAGCCACCATCCCGCCGACACCGACCACTGGCGTGCGGACCATCGTCATCGATCCGGGCCATGGCGGCGAGGAATTGGGCGCTCAGGGCCCGCGCGGCGCCCTCGAGAAGGAAATTGCGCTGGCGGTATCGCGCCGGCTGCGGACGCTGATCGAGAGCCGGCTGGGCATGCGCGTCTTCCTCACCCGCGAGGACGATCGCACCATCTCACACGACGATCGATCGGCGTTCGCCAACAACCACCAGGCCGACCTCTTCCTCAGCATTCACGCCAACGCCGCCGTCCGGCCGAACATCAAGGGCGCCGAGGTGTACTACCTGAGCGTCGAGCGGGCCGACGCCGAAGCCCGCAAGCGCGCCGAGGACGCGGGCGTCGTGCTCCCCGCGCTGGGCGGAGGCACTCGCGCCATCGACCTGATCCTCTGGGAAACCGCCCAGTCACGGTATCTCGAGCAGTCCGCTGTCCTCGCGGCGGCAGTCGAGGAAGGCCTGCGGGCTCGCGTGGAGATGAGCCCGAGGGCGGTGCAGCAGGCGCCGTTCCGCGTCCTCGTGGGCGCCAACATGCCGGCCGCCCTGGTGGAAATCGGCTATGTCTCCAATCCCGATCAGGAGCAGCAGCTCACGTCGGCCGATTACCAGACCAAGGTGGCCGAGGCGCTCCTCGACGCCATCGTCAAGTTCCGCGCGCAGTTGGAACGCACGGCTCCGTGATGCTGCGGCGCGTCCTGGTCGGTGTCGCCCTCGTGGCGGCCGCCGGCGTCTTCGGCTGGCTGGTGATGTCGGCGCTCGGCCGGATCCTCCGTACGCCCGCGGCCGCGTCGGCGGATGTGGCGGTGGAAGCGCCGGCCGTGGCCCCGCCCGCCGCGAGCGAGCCGGCGGCGGGCCCGCGGATCAAGGCCACGCTCTTCTTCGGCGCCGAGGACGGTCATCGGCTGATCGGCGTGCAACAGGACGTCCCGCTCGCGGAGGGCACCGTCGCTCAGGCGCGGGCCCTCGTCACGGCGCTCCTCACCACCCCTCCGGTTCCCCCTCTCGTCCGCACCATTCCGGAAGGCACGGCGCTACGCGGCGTCTACGTGTCGGACCAGCAGGAAGTGTTCGTGGACCTCGATGCGACGGTCCGCATCAAGCACGCGGGGGGCTCCATGCAGGAGCTGCTCACGGTCTATAGCCTGGTCAACACGCTCCTGGTGAACCTGCCCACCGCCTCGGCGGTGCAGATCTTGATCGAAGGCCGCGAGGCCGACACGCTGGCCGGACACGTGGACTTGCGACGACCGTTGCGAAAGAATGAAACGCTGATCCTGACCCCCGTCTCCTCGCAGAGCCCTTCATGACCCGACAGTACGACCGCGCGCCCGGCGAGTTGCGCCCGACCGAGATCACGCCCCACTACCTGCTCCATGCCGAAGGCTCGGTGCTCATCGAGGTCGGCCTGACCCGCGTGATCTGCGCGGCCAGCGTCGAAGAGCGCGTGCCCCCATTCCTGCGCGGCACCGGCAAGGGATGGGTGACCGCCGAGTACGGGATGCTGCCGCGGGCGACCACCACCCGGTCCACGCGGGAGGCCTCCAGCGGCAAGGTCGGCGGCCGGACCATGGAGATTCAGCGGCTCATCGGACGGTCGATGCGCTCGGTCGTGCGGCTGAACGATCTCGGGGAGCGCACCATCTGGCTCGACTGCGACGTCATCCAGGCCGACGGCGGGACCCGGACCGCCTCCATCACGGGCGCGTTCGTGGCACTGGTTCTGGCGCTGGATCGGCTGAAGCAGACGGAGGTCCTCAAGACGATGCCGGTTGGCGACTACGTTGCCGCGACCAGTGTGGGTATCGTCGGCGGTATGCCGCTCCTGGACCTCGCCTACGAAGAAGACTCCCAGGCGGACGTAGACATGAACATCGTCAAGACCGGGGACGGACGCTACATCGAGGTGCAGGGGACCGCGGAGTCGGCGCCCTTCGATCGCACGGCAATGGACGGGCTGCTGGAGCTGGCGGACGCCGGAATCGGCGAGCTCATCGAGAAGCAGCGCGCCATCGTCGGATCGCTCCTCGGGCGATGAGGCTGCTCCTGGCGACGACGAACCCGAACAAGGTGCGCGAGATTCGGCCGCTGTTTGCGGGCGCGGACGTGGAGTTGATGACCCTGGCGGAATTGGCGCCGGTGCCCGAGCCCGGCGAGACCGCCTCGAGCTTCTGGGAAACCGCGCGACAGAAGGCGCTGGCGTACGCGCGGGCGACCGGGCTCGTCGCCGTCGCCGAGGACTCGGGGCTGGTCATCGATTCGCTGCAAGGCGAGCCGGGGGTCCGGTCGGCACGGTTTCTCGGAAAGGACGTCAGCTACGCGGCGCGGTTCGAGGCGATCTATGCGCTCCTTTCGGAGGCGCCCCGCGCGGCGCACTCCGCGCGGTTCGTGACCGCGCTGGCCGTCGCCGACGACGACACCGTTGTGTTCGAGACCGAGACACGGATCGAGGGTGTCGTGGCACCGTCTCCGTCCGGGACGCTCGGCTTCGGCTACGACCCGATCTTCCTCTACCCGCCGTTCGGGAAGACGACCGGAGAAATGACGCTGGACGAGAAGACCGCCGTCTCGCACCGCGCGCGGGCATTCCGGGACCTCCGGCGCGCGCTGTTCGCCAACCGGGTTGCTATACTGCGAAGTTGATGCAGCAGGAGGAGCGCTCCGAAAGGAGCCGGTCGGCGCTGCTGGATGCCGCGCTCGCCCTGTTCTCGAGCCAGGGATATCGCGCAACGAGCGTCCGCGATATCGCCGACCGCGCGGGCACCTCCACCGGGAGCGTCTACCACCACTTCCGCGACAAGGAAGCCATCTTTCAGACCCTGCTCGATCACTTCTGGCTGGCCTCGTCGAGCCCGGACTTCCCGGTGATGCGGATCTTCGAGGATGGCGCGTTTCCGGGCGATTTGCCGGCCATCGGCCGTGCGGCTCAGGACACGGTGAGCACCTGGCGTCCCTACATCGCCCTCATCTACGTCGATGTGGTGGAGTTCGAGGGCCGGCACATCCACCGTTTCTACGAAGACCTGGCGGCGCGCTACGATGACTTTCTCAGCCGCCGTCCCGAGCTGCACATTGGCGATCGCATCCGCGACGGGATTCCTCCGTCGGTCGCGATGATGCTCACCACGCGCATCTACATGTACTACTTCATCGTCGAGACGCTGTTTGGAGTGCCGAACCACTACGGCCTCAACAGCGACGATGCGACGCGGATGATTGCCGACATCCTGACGAAGGGCATGGTGAAGCCGGGTTAGCGTGGCGGCTTGAGGCGAGCCAGGGCCCGCAGCTCGTGCTCGAGGGTCTGGTCCATGCCTTCCCGGAGCGAGCGGGCCGAGAACCCGAGCGCGCGCACGGCCTTTTCGTTCGACCCCAGGTAGGTTGTGCCCGCGATCACCCGCAATGCTTCAGGAGTGAGCGCCGGTGGCAGGGCAGCCGCCTTCTGGATCAGGCTCATCACCGCGGCGGTCGCTCTCATGATCCGGGGGCCGGGGTGCAACAGCGGTCTCGGCACCTTGGCCAGAGTCGCAACCAGGTCGAAGGCCTCCTCGAAGGTATGCCGCGGTCCGGTGATGATATAGGTCTCGCCGGGTTGGCCGCGCTCCATCCCGAGGATGTGCCCCCGCGCGGTGTCCTCGACATGCGCCCAGCAAAAGGCGGTACGCCGCGGCGTGACCGGCAGGCGCTTGCGCAACAGGTCCACGAGCGCGGTGTGGAGGCCGCCGGTGTCGCCGGGGCCGTAGATCACGCCGGGCTGGACGATCACGAGCGGCAGCCCCCGCGCCATCATCGGCAGCGCCACCTCGTAGTGCGCCAGCCATTTCGTGCGGTCGTACTCGCTCAAGTGGGGGCCGTCGTAGCGGTATCGCTCGTCGGGCATGGCGCCCCGGGTATCCGAGAAGACGGCCACGCTGCTGGTGTACACCCCCTTCGGAATGCCCAGCTCGCACATCATCTCGAGCACGTGACGGGTGCCATCGACGTTGATGCGTTCGGCCTCGTCGCCCGGGACCCCGACCTTGTACCAGGCGGCGCAATGGTACAAGCCGTCTGCGCCGGCCATCGGCGCCCGCAGGCTTTCGCGGTCGGTGATGTCGCCCTGGTGCAGCTCCACGCCGAGCGTGCGCAAGACCGCCGCCCGCGCGGGGTCGCGCACGAGGGCCGCCACCTTGTGGCCGCGGCTTATCAGCTGCTTGGTCAATTCGCCGCCCAGGAAGCCGGTGGCGCCGGTGACGAAATATCGACCCATGCTCGGATTAGAATAAACGGGACGGGGCGTGGCTCAGCCTGGTAGAGCGCCCGCTTTGGGAGCGGGATGTCGCTGGTTCGAATCCAGTCGCCCCGACCACATTTCGCCGGTCTATTCCGGAGACATCGGTCACAACCATCACATGATCCGGAGTGCCGGCCTTCGGCACCGAAGATTACGATTCGGGGCATGGAGCATGCCCTCCCCGCGGTCGAGTGGTCCCGTGTCGAGCTCGAGCTGGACGCCAGGGGCTGGGCGCTCTTGCCCGGCCTGCTTCCCCCGCGTTCGTGCCGGGCCGTCGCCGCCTGGTATCAGGAACCAGAGCGATTTCGGAGCCGCGTCGTCATGAGCCAGCACGGCTTCGGACGCGGAGAGTATCAATACTTCGCCGACCCGTTGCCCGCGCTCGTGACGGAGATGCGCGAGCAGCTCTACGCCGGGCTCGTCGGGACGGCGAATCGATGGCAGGAGTCGCTCGGACACGACGGCCGGTTCCCCGAGACCCACGCCGAGTTTCGGGATCGCTGCCATCGGGCCGGCCAGACCAGACCGACCCCGCTGCTGCTCCAGTACGACGCCGGCGACTACAACTGCCTGCACCAGGACTTGTACGGCGCCCACGTGTTTCCCGTGCAGGTTGCGACCCTGCTGTCCCAGCCCGGCGCGGACTTCGATGGCGGCGAGTTTGTGCTCACCGAGCAGCGTCCGCGAATGCAGTCGCGCGCGCACGTAGTCCCGCTCGCGCAGGGAGACGCCGTGGCCTTCGCCGTCCACCAGCGTCCGGTGCAGGGCACCCGCGGCGCCTACAGGGTCACCCTCCGGCACGGGGTCAGCGAAATTCGCCGCGGTCGGCGCCATACGCTCGGCATCATCTTTCATGACGGCAAATAGGGATCAGGGGTCAGGGATGAGGGGTCCGAAGTCAGGATCGACCCTTCTTATCTGCCGAATACGATCTTCTCCTTGGTCAGCATCCGCGTGGTGAGGTGGACGAGGATGGCTGCGGTGGCAGTGGCGCTGAGCGCGGCCAGCGCGAACATCAGGGGCGAGGGCGCCTTCCCTCCGAGCACGTCGCCCGCAAGCAGGTGCTGGCCGAGGATGGGCACCGGATACATCCACGGCTGGCTGGTAATCGGATACACCGAGCTGAGCAGACCGGGCAGCGTGGGGACCATGATCAGATACCCCATGTAGGTCTGCGCTTCCTTGAACGAGCGGGCGAACGTGGAGAGGTACGTCTGGATGGCCGTGGAGAGCAGGCATAGTGGCAGCACGGCCACGAGCAGCCACCATATCTGACCGGGGCCCAGACGGAAGCGGATACCTAGATCCTGTAGAGGGATGGCACGGAGCAGCAGCAAGCAAAGAGTCGTGGTGATACCCACGCTGAGCGCCGCAGAGAGTGCCGAGGCCAGCCACTTGCCGCCGGCGATGGCCATGCGTGGGGCCGGATTCACGAGGAGGGGCTCGAGCGAGCCGCGCTCGCGCTCGCCCGCCGTCGAGTCCGTGGCGATCTGCATGCCGCCCGTGAACGAGGCCAGGACGATGAAGAGCGGGACGAAGTTGAGGATGACCGCCGCACGCTGCTGGGCGCTCGAGACTTCCCGATCCTGAATCCGGATCGGCGTGACCACGGCGGGGCTGACGCCCCGGCCGATCAGCCGCAGGGCCGCCACCTCGCCGTTGTAGCGCTGCAAGAGCGCGCGCACGCGCTGCACCTTGGGCCGCGAAGCCGTCCGCGAGCCGTCGGAGACCACCTGCAGCTCGACCGGCTGCGAGGCGCGGAACTTCTTGGCATAGTCCTCGGGGATCACGACCACCACGTCTTCGCGGCGCTCCCGGACCGCCACTTCGGCGTCAGCCGGCCCGGCCACCACTGTGACGCCGGACTGCTGCCGCAACCACTCCACCAGGGACGGTGCGTGTGCCATGCCAACGACCGGCACGGTGACGTCCTCGATCTCACGCTGCCGATCCGCAATCGCGTTGAACATCACGCCGACGAGCACTGGGCCGACGAGCGACCCGAAGAGGACGGAGTAGATGGCCCGGCGATCGCGAAAAGCGTCGCGCAGCTCCTTGCGCGTCACCACGAGCATCTGCAGCCAGCGGCTCATTCGGCGGTCTCCCGCTCCAGCCCGGTGAGGGCCACGAAGGCGTCCTCGAGCGTCTGCTGACCGGTCTCGGCCCGAAGCGCCTCGGGCGTGCCTGAGGCGACGATGCGGCCGTGAGCCATCACGACGATGGTGTCGCAGAGCGCCGACACTTCCTGCATGACGTGGCTCGAGAACAAGACCGTGCGCCCTTCCGCGCGAAGCCGGCGGATGATCTCGCGCACGGCGCGCGTGCTCATCACGTCCAGCCCGTTCGTGGGCTCGTCGAGCAGCACGTTGCGCGGATCGTGGACCAGCGCGCGTGCGAGGGCAACCTTGGTCCGCTCGCCGTGCGAGAAACCGGCCGTCCGCCGGTCCGCGATGGCCCGCATGTCGAGTCGATCCAGCAGCGCATCGGTACGGGCGGCCAGCGCGGTGCCCGTCAGGCCCTGCAGCTCGCCGAAATAGAGGACGTTCTCGCGGGCCGTCAGCCGGGGATAGAGGCCCGAGACGTCGGGCAGGACGCCCAGGCGTGCCTGCGCGGCCAGCGGGTCCGCGACGGCATCCACGTCGTCGATCATGATGCGGCCGGCGTCGGGCTGCATCAGCGTGTAGAGCATCCGCAACGTGGTCGTTTTGCCGGCGCCGTTCGGCCCGAGAAGGCCGGTCACGGCGCCATCGCCCGCGACGAAGCTGACGTCGTCCACGGCGGTGACACTGCCGAACTGCTTGCGCAGCTGCTCGACCCGAATCATGGGCGCGAGGCGTCGGCGCCCCGGGTCGGCTCGGCGCCCGCGGGCGACAGGAAGAACGGCGGCCGTCTCAGCGCCGCCAGGCATCCGGTGTCGAGCCCCGCAGCGGACCCGGCGGTGATGAACTGGCGGACGATGCGCTCGCCGCAGCCCGTCGTCATGACGCCGTGCCCGGTGAACGGCGCGGTGAGGTGGGTGGCGTTGGTGAGGTGGGCCGAGACCATCTCACCCCAGGATGGCGGCGTGACCGGGTCCACGTCTCCCGACAGCAGCAATGCCGGAACGGCTGAGACAACCGGGGCGTAGTAGTCGGCGGGCACCTCGCCGCGAGGCCAGAAGTCGCAGGCTTTGAGCTGGGCGGTGAGGAGCCGTCGCGCGAACACCGTCCCAAACCCGGCGCGTTCCACGTCTCCTGGCCCAATCCTCGGCGCATCTTCGGCGCAGATGACTGACAACTGCATGCCGAGGCTCATATTGGAGGACGTGCCGTCGTTGGCCATGGCCAGGGCCAGCATCCCCTGGAAGTCACCCTGCTCCGCCCGGACGAGCAATTCGGGCACCATCGACGACATCAGTGGCGAGTACAGCGCGCCGAACACGAGGTTGGCGACGAGGGTCGCGTCGACGCGGACCGTTTCGGCCATTCCGGTTCGCGGATGCACGAGACGGACGGCAGGTGGATCTCGCTCGAGGCGGTCGAACAGCGTCCGCACGCGATCGTCGAGATGCGGAAACTTCGCGGCGCAGGCCGGATCGGCCGCGCAATCGGCGAGCAGGTGGTCGAAGGCCCGCTGAGCGTCCCGCGGGAAATTGAGCGGGAGGCGCATGTCAGGGGGCGCGACGCCATCGAGCACGAGGGTGCGTACGCGCTCGCCGTGCTGCCGCAGGTAGACCAGTCCGGCCCGCGTGCCGTAGGACCCCCCGTAGATGTTGATGCGCGCGTAGCCGAGATGGGCCCGGACCTCATCGAGGTCGTCCATGGCGATCGTTGTCGTGTAATAGCGCGGATCGGCATCGTAGCCCGCGAGGCACTGCTTCAACCGTTGCAGGCCGACGTCGTCGGGTTCGGACAGCGCGGCGAGCGAGTCCTCGTCGCTTCGGCAGTCGAGTGGGTTCGACTCGCCGGTGCCCCGCTGGTCCACCAGCACGATGTCGCGATCCGCCTGGATCCGCCCGAACAGCTCACGGAGCTCGCGAGCGAGCTTCGCGGCCCCCTGGCCGGGGCCGCCGGCGAGAAACACCAGAGGATCCGGCGCGGGATCGGGGCTGAGCGCTGGCAACACCACAATCTTCAGCGAGATGCGGCGTCCCGCGCGTGCGGCGCGATTCTCGAACACGTCGAGCCGCCCGCAGAGCGCGTCGGTCGGCGCGTCAGCGCCCTGGCAGGGGGTGAGCACGTCGATCGCCGCCGGTTGCGGAGTGCCCTGACACGCCGCGAGTCCGAGGAGGACCGTGGCGAGAGCGACACGAGGTGCCAGTCGCGGCACTGAGGAAGGCACGAGAGCCTCATTGTACCCGGCTGAGGCGGTGGGCCGGGATGCGGTCGCCGCGGAGGTGTGCGGCTCTGCTTGACAGCGGCGGGCATCCCGACGAAAGTGGCGCCACCTCCCTCTGGTCGCCGGCCGATCTCATCTCGCATCTCTCGGCGTTGCATCACACGGCGATCACTCTGCTGACAGCCGTGTGTGGTTCGTTGGGCGCGTGGTCCCTTGTGGAGGTGTGGCATGGCTCGAAGGAGCGCGGTGGCTCTTCTCTTCGTCCTGTCCTGGTTCTCTGCCGTGTGGGCCCAGCAGGGCACGGCGGATCTGCGGGGACGGGTTAGCGATCAACAGGGGGCGGCCCTGCCGGCCGTACCCATCGTCGTGCGGAATCAGGCCAGCGGGCTGTTCCGCGAGACCGTGAGCGGAGCCGACGGCTCCTTTTTGCTGAGCGGGATGAACCCCGGCGTCTACGAAGTCACCGCCGAGCTCGCCGGCTTCCGAAAATACCAGACACGTGGCATCGAGCTCGCCGTCGGCCGATCCACGCAGCTCGAAATCAAGCTCGAGATCGGGACCGTCACCGAAACGGTCACGGTCACTGGTGAGTCCCCGCTCGTCGACACCAGCTCGAAGGCCATCGGGGGGAACGTCAGCGCCAAGGAGTTCGTGGACCTGCCGTCGTTCAACCGGAATTTCGCCGGCTACCTGGCGCTCGTTCCTGGCGTGGTGGCCACCGTGTCGGCCACCACCTTCGGCGCTGACTCGATCAGCGTGGCCGGCCAGAACGTCCGCAACGTGAACTACACGATGGACGGATCCAATAACAACGACACGTTCAACGGCGGCAATGGCGGGGCCCAGGCGCGCGTGCCGGTCGAGGCCGTGCAGGAATTCCAGCTGCTGACCAGCCAGTTCGATGCCGAGTTCGGCCAGGCGTCAGGAGGCGTAGTCAATTCAGTGTCCAAACAGGGCACCAACCAGTTCCATGGCAGCGCGTTCTTCTTCTGGCAGGACGAGTCGCTCACGAGCAAGGACTACTTCGCCGAGCAGGGAGGGTTCGACAAGCCGGCGACCCAGCAGCAGCAATGGGGCGGGACCATCGGCGGTCCGATCATCCAGAACAAGATGCACTTCTTCGGCAGCCTCGAGCGCATCGTGCTCGACGGGGGCGTGACGACGCAGATTCCGAGCCGGCCGGATCTCGAGGGAACCAACTTCGAGGAGACGCGCGTGTGGAATACCTTTGCGCGGCTCGATCACCAGCTGTCGTCGAACAACACGTGGGGCGTGCGTTGGCTGCGCGAAACCTCGCCGCAGCCGATTCAGATCAACGCCGAAAACCACACGCCTTCGCGCTTCGAGGCGGAAACCGACGTGGACTGGACGGTGGTCGCGAACCTGAGCTCCGTCCTGGGGTCGAGCCGCGTCAACACGTTCCGCGTGTCGGCGACGAAGGAAGACGTCTTCTTCGGCAATCCGCGCTTCAACGCGGGAGAGGACCAGAGACTGCTGCCGTCGACGCTCGACCAGTTGAGCTTCAGCGACCAGCAGAGCCCGCGCGCCAACCGTCGGCTGGACACGGCCTACGGGGCCGACAACATCTTCGCGTGGTTCGTGCCGAACAAATGGGGCGGGGATCACGACATGAAGTTTGGTGTCAGCTACCTCTACTCGTCGCTGCGCACGCAGGACGACGGCAATCTCAACGGGACCTTCACCATCCCGAGCGACCTGACGTTCAACGCCGCCAACGCGCGCACCTATCCCGAGCGTCTGGCCATCCGCGTCGGTAATCCGCTCGACTTCTACATGAAGGGCCACTTCATCGGGATGTTCGCGCAGGACAAATGGCGGCCCGTGGACCGCCTGACGGTGAGCGTAGGGCTGCGCTACGACCTGGAGTTGCTCCGGACGCCGAACGAGCTCAACCCGCAGTTCACCGACACCTCGAGCTATCCGGTCGACGCCAACAACCTCGCTCCCCGCGCCGGGTTCACCTACGCGATGGACGATGAGGGCAAATCGGCGCTCCGCGGCGGCTTCGGAGTCTTCTATCAGCGCACGGCCTACACGTTCCTGACGCCGATGTTCTCGTCAGGCCGGTACTCGGATTCCTTCACGGTGATGTTTCCGGTCAACCAGCCAGACCCCGGGCCCCGAGCCGGCAACTTGCCCACGAACCCGGCGCTCGTCAACGGCCCGGTCGTGGATCATGCCGCCATCGACGCGCAGTTTCCACCAGGGACGCTGAACCGGAACGTTGGCACGGTCCGCTTCGATCACCCGGATCGCCAGAACGCCTGGTCGCGGCAGTACAGCATCGGCTACGAGCAGCAGCTCGGGGCCACGCTGGGCGTATCGGTGGACTTCATCCGCTCCGAGCAGCGCGACCAGTACGTGTTGATGGACCTCAATCCCGGGATTCGCGATACCACGCTCGCCACCAGCACGCTGCGGAGGGCCTACCCGATTGTCGGCGAGGTCGGTGAATTCGCCGCCCGCGTCGATACGCCGGTGAACGTCGGCGAGATCGACTACAACTCGGTGCAGGTCGCGGTCACCAAACGGCTGTCCGCCGGCTTCAACGGGCGGCTCTCGTACGCCTACTCCCGTGGGCGTGGCAACATCTCCACGGGACAGGCCGACCTGGCCAATTACCAGTTCCTGGACGAGCTCAACATGGATCAGGAACATGGGCCGACCAGCGTGGACCGGCCGCACGTCTTCACGGCGGCGGCCTCCTACGAGGTGCCAAGGACGAAGGGGCTGAAGGTGAGCGGCGTGTACCACGTGCGGTCCGGCACGCCCTTCTCACTCGTGGACACGACCTACGATCTCGACCGCAACGGGCTCACCACCAATGAATACCTGCCCGCCGGCACTTACAGCGGGATCGGTCAGGACGCCATCACGGTCGACTACGAAGGTGGACGCAACGGCGCGCGCGGTCCCAGCTACGCCTCGCTCGATCTCCGGATGGGCTACCAGTTCCGCTTCGCCGGAGGACGCACGCTCAACGCGTTCGTGGATGTCTTCAACACCACGAACGAGCCGAACTTCGCCAATCCGATCAACTTCAACACCAACATGGCCAACGCCAGCGATCAGCGCCTGACGGCCACGTTCCTGAAGCTCACGAACCTGGTCAACGGCGTCACGCGGACGTTCCAATTGAACATGAGGTACGGCTTTTAGTAGGTGCCGGCAGGTGCGGGCACCGGTCCGCACCCGCCGGCACCTGTCCGCACCCGCCGGCACCTGTCCGTAGTACATTCCCTCCGCGATCGCCTCAGGCGATTCAGGAGGAGTACTCGATGCGCTCACGACAGGTTCGCGCGGGACTGCTGCCCGCCCTGCTTGCCGCCATCATGGCCAGTGGAACGACTGCCGACGGGCAGTCTCCGCCAGCCCGGCCGGCCACCGGCGCCACCGGCGCTACCGCGGTGGCGCCCGACCCCATGGCCGGCCTGACCTTCAGGAACATCGGCCCAGCTGTGATGGGCGGGCGCATCGACGATGTGGCGGTGCTGGAGTCCAACCCGGCGGTCTTCTACGTGGGGTCGGCCACGGGCGGACTGTGGCGGACCACGAACAACGGCACCACCTGGGAAGTGCTCTTCGACGATCTGGACGATGTCGTCTCGATCGGCGACATCGCCATTCCGCCCAACGACGCCAATACCATCTGGGTGGGATCCGGCGAGAACAACAACCGCCAGAGCGGCTCGTGGGGCAACGGCATCTACAAGTCCACCGACGCCGGGCGCACCTGGAAGCTGATGGGGCTTGGCGGCAGCAAGCACATCGCGCGCGTCATCGTGGATCCAGTCGACCACGACGTCGTCTACGTGGCGGCGCTCGGCAGCCTGTGGGGCGCAAGCCGGGAGCGCGGCGTGTTCAAGACCACCGACGGCGGTCTCACCTGGAGCAACGTGTTGTTCGTGAGCGAGGACGCCGGCGCGACCGAGCTGGTAATGGACCCCACCAACAACAAAGTGCTCTACGCCGCCACCTACCAGCGGCGGCGCGCCACGTGGGGCTTCAACGGCGGCGGGCCGGGCAGCGCCATCCACAAGTCGTCGGATGCCGGTCGCACGTGGACGAAGCTCACCGAGGGCATCCCCTCAGGGCCGCTCGGTCGTATCGGCCTGGACCTCTATCGCGCCAACCCCAATATCGTCTACGCACGCATCGAGCACGAGAAGGAGAGCGGCGTCTACCGCTCCGACAACGCCGGGCTGTCGTGGAAGAAGATGTCGGACGTCAACCCACGCCCGATGTACTTCAGCCAGATCCGCATCGATCCGACCAACGACCTGCGCATCTACGTCCTGGGCGTCGAGCTCCACATCTCCGACGACGGCGGCAAGACGTTCATCGCCAACGGCGCGATGCACTCGGACCATCACGCGATGTGGATCAACCCGGCCAACCCGAACCACATCATCGACGGCAACGATGGCGGCATCGGCCTCAGCTACGACAGGGGCGCAACGTGGGAGGCCATCACCAACATGGACCTTGGCCAGTTCTACCACGTGACCTACGACATGCAGACGCCGTATCACGTCTGCGGTGGCCTGCAGGACAACTACACCTGGTGCGGGCCGAGCGCGGTGCGGAGTCGGTCCGGCATCGGCAACGACGACTGGCGGCAGATTCAGGGCGGCGACGGCTTCGAGGCGCAGATGGACCCGCGCGACGGCCGTACCGTCTACGCCGAGTCCCAGGACGGCAACATCGTCCGCGTCGATCGGCTGACGGGCGAGCGCAAGTCGATTCGGCCGGTGGCGGCACGGGGCGAGCCGCCTCTGCGCTGGAATTGGAACACGCCGATCGTGCTCTCGACACACAACCCCGACTCCATCTACGTCGGCGCCAACAAGGTGTTCAAGTCCACGGACCGCGGCCAGAACTGGACGGCAATCAGCCCGGACCTGACGCAGAACACGGATCGGGAGACGCTCGGCATGATGGGCGTGACCGCCAAGGAGTTCACGCTCGCCAAGCACGACGGCGTCCAGTCGTACGGCAACCTCGTGCAGCTCGTCGAGTCGCCGAAACAGGCCGGGGTGCTCTACGCCGGATCGGATGACGGGACGGTCTACATGACCAAGGACGATGGCAAGACCTGGACGAACATCACGAACAAGTTCCCGGGCCTGCCCAAGGATGCGTACGTGTCACGGCTGGCGGCCTCCGCGCACGATGCCATCACGGTCTATGCCACCTTCGACAACCACCGGAACGACGATTACGGCACGTTCGTCTACGCCAGCGTCGATGGGGGCAACACGTTCCGCTCGATCGGCGAGGGCATTCCAAAGGGCCACACCGTCACGGCACTCACCGAGGATCCCAGGAACCCGAACCTGCTCTACACGGGCACCGAGTTCGGCTTGTTCGTGAGCAAGGACCGCGGCGGCCGGTGGGACCGGATGAAGAGCGGCCTGCCGACCGTGCCCATCCACGAGATCGTCTTCCACCCGCGCGACAACGACATGATCGTGGCCACGCACGGGCGCAGCATCTGGATCCTGGACGATGCGACGCCGGTGCAGCAGCTGGCCGAGGCACAGAAGTCCGCGACGCACCTGTTCGACCTGCGGCCGGCGATGCAGTTCAACCCGGCCAACGATCGCGGTTTCCTGGCCGACAAGGGCTTCTATGGGAAGAACCCCACCTACGGCGCGCCGATCAGCTACCACCTCGCGAGCGCGGCCGACAATGTGGCGGTGCGGGTCCGCGACTCACAGGGCACGCTGGTCCGCGAGCTCTCGGGCAACGCCACCAGGGATGCGCGCGCGGCCG
>DATLLC010000399.1:0-12273 GCA_035538015.1 Vicinamibacterales bacterium | reverse complement strand
CCGCCGCCACCAGCACCGCCACCGCCGCCACCGCCGCCCACGCCGCCGAACGCGAAGATGTCCTGTCCCTCGAGGAAGAAGTCACGGCGCTCCGGGAAGAACAGGCTGAAACGCGTCAGGTTCACCTGCGCCTCGTCGTCTTCCACCTGCGCGAAGTCGGTGTTGTAGGTGAGGTCCGCGATGAGCGTCTGCGTAATGCCCCATTTCGCATCGACGCCCCATTCGGCGTTGCCGTCGTTCTCGTACGGCGGCGTCGCGCCCAGGTTCGTGCTCGAGGAACCGAGGCCGTACGGCTTGATGTCCAGGTTCAGCCCGTTGCTCGGGGTCTGCAGGCCCACCATGGTGGCGGTGGACGAGATCTTGGACAGCCCACGGCGGCCCCAGGAGCGCGGCACGGGATTCAGGAACGACAGCTCGTTGCGCCACCGCACCATGCGCCGCACGTTGACGCCCCACATCGTCGAGTTTGCTTGGAAGCGAAGCGACCGGAACGGGACGACCATCTCCGCGGACCAGCCGCCGTCGAAGTTACTGGTGCGGATGATCCACACCGGGTTCCAATTGTTGTTCGGCTGCTCGTTGGTGACGACCCAGTCGAACATGCCGCCCTCGGAGTTCGAAGACACGCCGAAGCCGTTACGGTGGTCGTAGAACGTGTCGAACACGATCGCGATGTGATCGTTGTTGTACAGATTATTGCTGTCGCGCCGTAGATCGCTGGTGACCCTGCGCGCGGGATCCTCTTCGTGCATCCTCGCCCCGACATACAGGTTCTTGTCGTCGTAGAAGAGCCAGATCTCGGTCTTGTCGGAGGCGGGCCGGCCCTCGGCTGGTTCCTGCTGGATGAAGTCGGACATCCCCGGCACATCCCGATAGGGCGCTTCGTCCAGGGCGCCGTCGATGACGAGCGGAGATGGCAGGCGCATCGCGCGCACGGTGGCATTCCCCCGCTCGTCGCGATTGATGACCGCGGGCGGCTCGGGCGCCGGTGGTCCGTCGATCACCACTGCGTCGCTGCCCTGGAGCGGGGCCGCCGCATTGGCTGGACTCGCTTGCTGGGCCGATGCCGTGAACGGGGCCAGGAGGGCGACAATACACAACACGGCCACTGACGATCGTACGGCCAAGCTCGACAAAAACACGGCCATATATTGGAACACGGCCGAGTCGCCGCCAGATGTCCGCGATTGTAATCGGGCGCGCGAACAAACCGCGAAACAGGTTTGGAGTTCAGAGGCAAGGATGACCATTCAACGAGCGGGACGGGTCGAACGGATCTGGTTGAAGCGGATGAAGGGCGGGCCGATGGACCCGCAAGAACGCGCGACGCTGGTCGCGGGACGGGGGCTCCTCGGCAACGCCAATCAGGGCGGCAAGCGGCAGGTCACGATTCTCGCCAAGGAGACATGGGACCGCATCACATCAGGGCTGTCAGACGCCCCCGACGCGGCTGCCAGGCGCGCCAACCTGCTGGTGAGCGGCGTCGACCTCGCCCACGCACGCGGTCGCGTGCTCCGCGTAGGCGGGCACCGCATCCGCATTTTCGGCGAGACCCGTCCATGCGAGCAGATGGAGGCGGCCGCGGCAGGCCTGCAGGCCGGGCTGTCCGAGCCGTGGGGCGGCGGCGTCTTTGGCGAGGTGCTCGACGATGGCGAGATTGCGGTGGGCGATGCGGTGACGCTCGACGAGTGAGCCCTGCGGACTCGGACTTTCAGAACCCGAGCACGGTCAGCGGAAGCCACGCCTGCAGTTCTGCCATGTGCGGCTTCACCAGCTCGCGGTTCCGATCCGGAATGTCGGGCCGCGGGACTCTCGGCTCGGGCACGCCGATTGTGCCGGCGCCGTCCTTCACCGCATCCTGGACCGCGCTCCAGTCGATGCCCTCCATCATCGTCAGACCGGCAGCTTCGTAGGCGCGCAGCTTCACCCAGGTGTACTCGCTGGTCGAGAACTGCTCCGCGTTGAGCGCGTCGACGTGGGCGCGGCGCGCCTCGACCATGATCGAGCCGAGCGATCGGACCATGGCCGCCACCTCGGTGAACGACAGCTCGCGCGCATCTTGTTTCGCCTGCTGCTCGATCCGCTCGGCCTGCCCTCGAAGCTCCGTCCACCGTGGCCCGAGGCTGTTTCGCGTCCGCTCATGGACGGCCAGGAATCGCCGCATCTGCGGCTCGGTGAGCTCGCCGTCCGCTGGCGGCGCGTAGCGCGCCTTGTTCTCGATGCGGTCCGACTGTTCCGCGGCGTCCCTGGCCTGCTCGAGCACGGCGGCGGCGTTGTCGATCATCGGACTCATCGCCCGATACCCGAAGTAGAGAGCGATGCCAAGCGCCACCACACAGATGACGACGACGACGAGGCACCCGGCCGCCAGCTTCTTCACGGGAGGAACTTTATCCGTTTATTGGTAACGTAGCGCCGCCATCGGATCCACCGCGGCGGCGCGGCGGGCCGGAATCAGACACGCGAGGAGAGCGGTGATCGCCAGGACCCCGGCAATGGCCGCCAGGATGATCGGGTCGTACGGCGACACGCGGTAGAGCATGAGGGTCGCGGCCGAGCCGAGCGCCACCCCCAGCCCCGCGCCCAGCACGATACCGGTCACGACCTGCCACAGCCCCTGCCGCATCACCATGACCAGAACGTCGCGGGTGCCCGCGCCCATCGCCATGCGCACACCGATCTCCTGCGTCCGCCGACTGACCGAGAACGCCATGACGCCGTAGAGGCCGACTGTCGCCAGGAACAGCGCCGCCACACCGAAGGCCATGAACAGCGTGCCGAACACGCGGAACGGCCACGTGCCCTGCTCGAACTGGCGCTCGACCGTGCTCAGGTTGAACAGTGGAAGGTTGACGTCGAGGTCGCGAATCACGTCGCGGGCAGGGCCCGACAGGTTGAGCGGCGCCCCAGACGCCTGCGCCAGGATGCTGAACGAGGTCGCAGGCATCTGGGGCAACGGGAGGTAGATCGCCTCCGGCACCTCGTCGCCGGGCGTTACGCCCATGCCGAGATCGGGCACAACGCCGACGATCTCCCGCCATTCCTGATGCGCGCCCGTCGCCAGTGCGAGCTGGTGGCCCAACCCGCCCTGCGGATAGTAGCGCCTCACGAAGGCCTGGTTGACGATCACCGTCGGCGCGCCGCTCTCGCGATCGCGCTGGTCGAAGGTGCGGCCCTCGACCACGGGCACGCGGAGCACCGCGAAGTAATCCGGCGACGCGACAATGCCGTGTACATCGTGGTAGTCGTGGTCGCTGGCATACTGCCGGTCGGGCAGCTTGATCGCATAGTGCGTGCCGCCGAGCGGGACGCCGCTGCCGAACGCGATGCGGTGGACACCTGGCAGCTCGCGCAGTCGGTCCAGTACCGCGTCCTGGAACTGCCGGCGGCGCGCTTCGTCTGGATAGTCGGGAGTGGGGAGCGACAGACGGGCGGTGAACACATCCGCCATCGCGAAGCCGAAATCGGCGCGAGCGAGGTTAGACAGGCTTTGCACCACCAGTCCGGCCATCACCAGCAGGCCGAAGGAGACGGCCAGCTCGGCGACGACCAGCACGCGGGAGAAACGGCCGATGCGGAGGCCGGTCGTGCGTCCCTCGTCGTTCATCACCGCCGCGAGGTCCGCCCGCGAGGCCCGCAGCGCCGGGACGACGCCCGAGACCAGCGCCGCGACCACGGACGCAGCCGTCACGAAGAGCAGCACGGTGCCATCGATGCGGACGTCGATCCAGAACGGCGGATTGGTGTCCACGATGCCGCGGTTGAAGAGTGTGATACCAAGCTGCGCCAGGCCCAGGCCCACGCCGGCGCCCGCACCCGCGAGCACGAGCACCTCCAGCATCATCTGTCGCACCACCTGCCAGCGGGTGGCGCCAATCGCCGTGCGGACGGCCACCTCCCGCGTGCGGGCGGCGGCGCGCGCGAGCACCAGGTTGGCCACGTTCACGCAGGCAATCAGCAGCACCCCGAACACCGCCGTCAGCATCGTCAACAGCATCGCCAGGGGCTCGCTGCCGATGAACTCCTCGATATAGGTCTTCACCTCGACGGTGTCCCCTCCGGGGTAGCGATCCGGATAGGCTTGCTCGAGTTGACGCCAGATGACCGCCATTTCGGCGCCGGCTTCATCCATCGAGAGGCCCGGGCGCAGCCGTCCGATGGTCTCGAGGACTGGCCCCTCGCCGAATTTCGTGCCGGCCGGATCCACGATCAGCGCGGGCCAGATATCGTGGCTCCCCGGAAAGCGGAACTTCGGCGGCATGACACCCACGACCGTCATGGTCGTCCCGTTGACGCGAAGTGCCTGCCCGATGGCCTCTGGTGATCCGCCGAACTGCTCCTGCCACACCTTGTCGCCGATGATCACGACCGGCGCCGCCCCCGGAGCGCTGTCGTCGTCGCGAAGATCCCGGCCGAGCGCGGGACCGATCCGCAGCAGGCGAAAGGTGTTGGCGGTGATCCTGGCGCCGTCGTAGCGAGCCGGGACGCCGGTCGGCCCGACGATGTTGGTCGACTGGAACTGAAACGCCGCCAGCTGCTCGAACGAGCGCTGCCGGTCCCTGAACTCCGCGAAGGTGTGGATGTTGGCATCGCGGTCGTCCTGCTCGGCGATGTTGAACGGCGCCATGTGCAGGATGCGGTCCGATTCGGGGAAGGGCAGGCCGCGCAGCACCGCACCGTTGACGATGCTGAACATGGTGGTGGTGAGGCCGATGCCGAGGCCCAGCGCGACCACGGCAAGCGCCGCCATCCCTGGCTGGCGCACGAGAGACCGGACGGCAACCCGAAGCTCGCGCATGGGGAACACTACGGGACTTCAGCGTGCAAAGTTCCGTTCACAGGCTCAACGTGCGCGGGTGAATCGTGCGCCCAGCATCTCCAGCCGAGAGGCCTGGCCCTTGGCGTCCAGGACGAAGGTCACCAGCTCGGTGCCCCGCCAGGCCGCATCCCAGGTGGCGCGGAACGTGTCGTAGTGCCAATGCTCGAGCGCGCCGACAAAGGCGCTGCCATAGCGTGCGAGCAGCCGATTGCCCTCGAGGGTGACGACGACGTCGCCGTATAGGGGATCCGAGTAGGTGCCCGCGTACCCCGCCAGTTGCAGGGATGGCGTCGTCCCGGCCACCCGCGACGCCTCGACCTTGCGCCGCTCAGCCTCCGACTCGGTCTGAAGCGTGTTGTACAGCGCGCGCAGGTCCGTGCTCCAGTCGCGGCGGGCGGCGCCGATGTAGCGGTCGAACACGTCGAGCATGATGGCGTGGCGCAGCTCGGCGTGATCGAGATTGGCCAGCACGATGACACCGACGCCCTGGTCCCGGAGCAGCCCATGAATCGCCACCATGCCGTCGATGCTGCCGGTGTGATAGTCCGCGGCGCGCCCGCGGTAGTCCTGCTGAAACCAGCCGAGCCCGTAGGTGGTCCACTTCGGCTTCGTGAGCCGCGCGGTCGGATAGAACGCCTCGGCGGTCACCATCGTCTGCGGTTTGAACAGCTCCTCGAGCGTGGCCGGCGAGAGCAACACCAGCGAGCCCGCCTTGCCCCCGGCGAGCAGCATCGCGCTCCACTTCGCCATGTCGCTGACGCTCGACCAGACGCTGCCGGCCGGCGCCACGCCATCCACGCTCGCGTTCTCGATGCGCGTGACCGTGCCGTCGATCACCCAGTGCGGTAGCGCCACGTTGGGCTTGGCGGACAGCGTCGCGGCGGTCGCGATCGTGTCCGACATGCCGAGCGGCTCGAAGATGCGTGTCCGCATCATGTCAGCCCACGGCCGGCCGCCGACCGCTTCGACGACCGCGCCGGCAGCGGCGTACATCACGTTCTGGTAGATGAACGACGATCGCAGGGAGTAGGCCGGCGGCAGCAGCCGCACCCGGCGCAGGATGTCACGCGGCTCGGTGGGCTGGCCGTACCACAGGTAGTCGGCGTTGCCGAGCCCGGCACGATGGGTGAGCAGATCGCGCACCGTGATCTCGCGCGTCAGGTACGGATCGCTCAGCTCGAACCACGGCAGGTGCTTCGTGACCGGATCGTCCCAGGCGAGCTTCTTCTCGTCCACGAGCATGCCGATGAGCGCCGCCGTCATTGCTTTGGTGGTCGAGCCAATCGCAAACAGGGTGTGGTCGTTCACCAGGCCCGGCTTGCCGAGCTCGCGCACGCCGTAACCCTTGCTGAACGCGACCGCGCCGTCCTTGACGACGGCGACGGCCAGCCCGGTCACGCGCCAGTCCTGGACCGCCTTGGCGAGGGCGGCGTCGAGACCGGCGAGCGGATCGGGCTGGGCTCGGAGCGCGGCAGGCGCGGACCACGCGGCGACGAGCGTTGCCAGGAGCACCAGGAGGGAACGTCGGGTCATCCGCCCGATTCTATCCGGCCCCCGGTTTCAGCCAGCGACCTCAGCGAAAGGCCAGGGCCGCCCTTCTCGCCCGCGACTCGACGGCCCCGCACACGAGATCGCAGAGCCCGAAGACCGATCGGTCCCCGATCGTGTAGAAGACGAAAAGGCCCTCGCGGCGGCGCGACACCAGGCCCTCGGCGTGCAGCACCCCGAGGTGCCTGGACAGGTTGGCCTGATTGAGGCCGGTCGCCTCCATCAGCGCGCTCACATGGAGCGGACCCTCACGCAGGGCATCGAGCACCTGCAGGCGGGCCGGCTCCGACAGCACCTTGAAACGCGCGGCCACTGCGGCCAGCATCGCGGGAGTCAGCCGGCGGCCCTTCATGATGCGACCGGCGTGAGGACCGGCAGCCCGGCCGCGGTCCATGCCTCGAAACCGCCGACGAGGTTCGCGACGCCGCCGCGCCCCGCCCGCTCGAGAACGGAGGCGGCAATGGCCGAGCGCGTTCCGGCCTGGCAGTGCACCACCACCGCGCGATCCCGTGGGATCTCATCCAGCCGATCGGTGAGATAGCCCAGCGGGATGTGCAACGCGCCGGTGATGTGGCCCTCCTGCCACTCCGATGCGCTTCGCACGTCGAGGACGGCGACATCGTTCGCCTGCCGATGGCTCGCGAGCTCCCACGCGCTCATCTGCGGCACGCCGGCGATAGCGGCGCCGATCGAGGCGGCACGCCGCACCGCCTCGGGTGCAAACACACCCGCGACCTGATCGAGCCCAATCAGCGCCAGTTGCCGGACGAGCTCCGCAACGTGCGACTCGGCTTGGTCGTCGACGATGAAGTAGAGGTCGGTGTCGTAGGGCAGGAGCCATCCCGCCCAGGTCACGAAGGACTGGGCCAGCGGGATGTTGAGGGTACCGGGCAGGTGCGCCGCGGCGTACTCGTCAGCCGGCCGGGTGTCCACGACGACGGCCTGTTCGGCGAGCAACTCGGACAACCTGTGGTCCTCGAGCTTGCGCGGTGACGTGAACCCGGCCAGCACGCGTGGCCCCAGCTTGTTGAGGCGCTTCATCATCGCGAAGTACTTCGGCGGCTCGGGCTGGCCTTCCAGGACGCTGGCCACGAACGCGGCCTCGCTCGTCAGCTTGAACGCCCAGTTGAAGCGGCGCTCGTAGCCCAGGGTGCTGTACGGGACGGCGCTGATGCCCTTGCCGCACGCTGAGCCGGCGCCGTGCCCGGGCCAGATCTGCAGCCAGTCGGGGCGCTGGTTGAAGGCCTGGAGGCTCTTCCACAACGTCCGCGCGCCCTGTTCCATCGTGCCCTTGATGTTGGCGGCGCGCTCGAGCAGGTCGGGCCGGCCGACGTCGCCGACGAAGATGAAGTCACCGGTGGCGGCGGCGATCGGCTGGTCGGCAGCGGCGCGGTCGGTGATCAGGAACGTGATGTGTTCCGGGGTGTGTCCCGGCGTGGCCACCACGTCCACGGCGACGCGCCCGACGTCGATTCGATCGCCGTCGCGAAGCAGGCGGCCCTCGGACGCGAACCCGTATTTCCAGTCCTGGTCCCCTTCGTCGGAGAGGTGCAGCGTCGCGCCGGTCCGTGCAACGAGCTCCCGCGCGCCGGAGAGGAAGTCCGCGTGGATGTGCGTTTCGGTCACGTGCGTGATCCGGAGCCCCTCCCGGGCGGCCTCGTCGACATACCGCTGCACGTCGCGGTTCGGATCGATGACGATGGCCTCGCCGGCCGCGGCACAGCCGATGAGATAGCTGGTCTGGGCGATGGCGGGCTCGTAGAGACGAGAGACGATCATGATGGCAGCTCCTCGACTATATGACTATATGACTATTCAATCATATACTGTCGTGGGCGTCATTTGAGATTTTCGATCGCCACGGGCTCGATTCGGTCCGCCGGCTCGAAGCCGAACACCTTGCCGTAGAAGTACAGCTCGGCCTCGAGACTGCGGATCATGTTCTCGGCCTTGCGAAAGCCGTGCTGCTCGCCTTCGAAGGCGAGATAGGCCACCGGGAGCCCCTTCTTCCCGACCGCCGCTGCCATCATCTCCGACTGGTTGGGCGGCACGACCTTGTCGTCCAGGCCTTGGAACAGGATGAGGGCGCTCGACAGCCGGTCGGTGAAGTGGATCGGCGAGCGTGCTACGTAGAGGTCCCGCGCCGCCGGGTACGGTCCGATCAGCGAGTCGAGGTAGCGCGACTCGAACTTGTGGGTGTCGCGCGCCAGCACTTCGATGTCGCTGATCCCGTAATAGCTGGCGCCGGCCTTGAATGTGCCGTGGAACGTGAGGGCGGCCAGCGTCGTGTAGCCGCCGGCGCTGCCGCCGCGAATGGCGAGCCGGGCGCCATCCGCCTTGCCGGCCTCGACCATCGCTTCGGCGCCGGCCACCGCATCCTCGACGTCGACGATGCCCCACTGCCCATTGAGCCGCTCGCGGTAGGCGCGGCCGTGTCCTGTGCTGCCGCTGTAGTTCACGTCGAGCACGGCGAAGCCGCGGCTGGTCCAGAACTGGATCTCGGGGTCGAGGACCGCTTCGGTCGCGCCGGTGGGTCCGCCGTGGGTGAGCACAAGCAGCGGCGGAGCCTCACCTGCCTTGACCTGCACGTCAGGGTTCCGCGGGGCGTAGTAGAAGCCGTGGACCTGGCGATCGGGTGTCGCCGGGTTGGGGCTGGCGCGGTCGGGCGCGGACGGGCGCCCCGGGGTGTCGTCACCTGTGGCCTTGTGCGGCGCCGTAAACGTGACCGGCTCGGGCGTGGAAATCCACGCGGGATCGATCGGCTCGCCGACCGACCTCCTGAACGCCTCGGGCTCCATGGCGGCCAGCGTCATCCGGACCACGGCGAGCGGCGCGGTTGGCGATCCGCCGATGAAATACAGCGCGCGCTCGTCGGCCCTCAGCCCTTCGATCACGTCCAGGGGGCTCGCCACTGGCTCCCATCGCACGGGATTGGTTTCGATGAAGGCCAGCTTCCAGCGGCCATCCTGCACGTAGCTGGCGGCTATGCGGCGGGCCCCGGCGAAGGCGTAGGTGACCATCGAGAAGGTCCACTGCGGCTTGCCGAACTCCGCCTCCATCGGATGCAGCGGCTCGATCGTGGGCGGCGCCGCCGAGCTCGCATCAGTCCGGCCCTGCAGCCGATAGAGGTTCCACCATCCGGTGCGATCCGAGACGAAGTAGAGGACACCATCGGGCGACCATTCCGGCTGGAACACCGATTCGTCGGCGCTGCCGGCGATTCGCGTTCGCGCGCCCAAAGTGCCATCGGGCTTGAACGGCGCTGTCCACAGCTCGGTACCGTCCCACGGCATGTTGGGGTGGTTCCACTCCAACCATGCCATGGTGCCGCCGTCCGGCGACACGATTGGATCCGAGTAGAAGTCTGCGCCCGAGACGAGCACGATGCCGGGCGACTGCGTTCCCGCCCCGGCACCCGGCAGCGCGACGATGGCGGCCGGCGGGTCCGCGTCACCCTGACGATGGTCTTCCCGGACCGCGAGGAGGCGCGTCCTCGATGGGTCCATCCTGAGGTCGGCGTAGAAATAGCCGGCTGGAGTCAGCGCGACCGGGGCACCCCCGCCCGGTTGCCGGTAGAGCCGCTGGTCCGTGAAGTTCGCGAAATACACGTCGCGCCTGTGCACCGCCATGGCAGCGCCGCCGTACTCATGCACGCGAGAGCGCACGTTGAAACCAGCCGGCGTCACGTCCACAGCGCGGCCGTCACTCGTGCGGCGCACGATGACATTGCGCCCGTTCTCGGAGGCCCGGCCCTCGGTCCAATAGACGTCGTCCCCGTCCAGAGCGAGGTCGCCGAAGCGGAGTGCCCCGGCGGTCACACGCGCGGCCGTCAAGGGTGACGGCCAGGCGCCGTAGGGCACGACGGGTTTGGCCTGCCCCGAACGCTGCGGCATACAACCTGCTGTGAAAAGGCCGGCGGCAAACGGCAGAAGGCACAATGCCCTCCAGCGTGCCCACCCGAGCGTAGCGCAGACACGGTCTCGGGCGCTCATGCTGTTCACGACCCGCATTCAGGAAGGAGGGCCCGGTTATGGTGCCGCGAGAGCCAGAAGGCGAGGCGCGAGCTCGAAGTGCGTGCCTTGTCCCTGGTGCATGATCACGACGACGGTGGTGGCAGTCGCGACATCGTGATTCTACCTCTCAGGGCGGTGGCGAGGCCCGCCATCAGGAACCCGACTGGCCCGGCCCAGCGATGGTCAAGTATCGTTACGCCCGACCCATGCGCGTAGCCTCGGTCTGCGGCCGACGACTGATCCAGATGCTCGTCATCCTGGTCGCCGCCGCACGCGCGACCGCGGCACAGTCGCTTCCCGAGGCAACCGTCTCGGCGCTCGTCGGCCGATCGGCGCCCGACGAGGTCACGGTGCGCGCGGTCCGCCTCGACTCGCCCCTGACCCTCGATGGCCGTCTCGAGGAGTCCGTCTACGGCGCCATCGCGCCCCTCACCGACTTCATTCAGCAGGAACCGCGCGAGGGGGAGATGGCCACCGAGAAAACCGAGGCGTGGATCCTGTTCGATGACGCCAATCTGTATGTGGCGGCCCGGTGCTGGGACAGTCAGCCCGATCGCGAGGTGGCCAACGAGCTGCGTCGCGACAACGGCAACATCCTCGGCAACGAGAATGTCACGTTCGTCATCGACACACTGCACGATCGGCGGAACGGCTATCTGTTCCAGACCAATCCGCTCGGCGCCCTGCGCGACATGACGATCACCGACGATCAGCAGAACCAGGCGTGGAATGGGATCTGGTACGTGAAGGCCGCCCGGTTCGAGCACGGCTGGACGGTCGAGGTGTCGATCCCCTTCAAGTCGCTCCGCTATCGCACCGGCGGTCCCCAGACGTGGGGAATCAACCTGCGGCGTCTCGTCAAGTGGAAGAACGAGTTCTCCTATCTGTCGCTCGTGCCGGCGGCGCTGGGTACTGGGGGGGTGAGCCGGATGGCGTCGGCCGCCACCCTCGTCGGCCTCGAGACGCCCGCGGCATCGAAGAACATCGAGCTGAAGCCCTACGCGGTGGCATCGGCGACGACCAATCGTGCCACGCCCCTGCCCTATGACAATCGCCTTCACGCCGACGCCGGGCTCGACATCAAATACGGACTCACGCGCAGCCTGATCGTCGACGGCACCTACCGGACCGATTTCGCCCAGGTCGAAGAAGACCTGCAGCAGGTCAACCTGACCAGGTTCAGCCTGTTCTTTCCGGAGAAGCGCGACTTCTTCATCGAGGGCCAGGGTATCTTCGACTTCGGCGGCGTGCAGGCGGGCAGCAGTCCCGGAGATGTGCCGCTGCTCTTCTACTCAAGGCAAATCGGCTTGAGCAACGGGCAGGCGGTACCCGTGCTCGCCGGCGCACGATTGACCGGACGGGCCGGTGCGTACAGCATCGGCGCGCTCAACATCCAGACCGAGCGCGAGCCCGACGCCGCCGCCCTGGCCACCAACTTCACGGCGCTCCGCTTCAAGCGCAACCTGCTCCGGCGGAGCAATGTCGGCGTGCTCGCGACGCGCCGCGGACCGGCGGTGGGCGCCGCCGGCGCGGTGACCGGCGATCCCAGCTACACGGCCGGCGTCGACGCGACCATGCTGTTCCTGACCAGCATCAACCTGACGGGCTACTACGCGCGCACCGAGACGCCGGTGGCGACGGGCGCAGAGGTCGCGGGAACCAGCTACCGTGGCCGCTTCGACTTCACCACCGACCGCTACGGCGCCGCCGCCGAGCACATGCTGATCGGTCCCGGCTTCCAGCCGGAAGTGGGCTTCGTCCGGCGTACGGACGTCCGACGCAGCTTCGGGCAGCTCCGCTTCAGCCCTCGACCGGCGCGGAACGCGCTGGTGCGCAAGCTGACCTGGCAGGCCGGCCTCGATTACCTGACCGACGCGGCGGCCATCGCGCTAC
>DATLLC010000398.1:0-4445 GCA_035538015.1 Vicinamibacterales bacterium | reverse complement strand
TGTGGTCGGTCGCGAACTATCGCCTCGGTCGGCACGAGACCGCCATCCAAGGCTTGCAGTGGCTGGCCGGGCCGCCGATGCACCTCCAGTTCGATGCGTCACTCGCCTTCGTGTTGCACGCGCTGGCCGACAGCCAGGAGTCCGCCGGACGCGCCGCGGACGCCCAGCGCACACGCCAGCGGCTGGCGGAGCTCTGGAAGGGTGCGGATGACGACGTCCCGCTGATTGGTCGCGGACAGACCACCGACGATCGCAGGTAGGCCGCAGACCACGAGTGAGACGAGGACCAATTGCAGACAACGCCGATGCAGACCCGAGAATCCGTCAAGCCGCCGCGACCTCAGTACCTCGAACGTTCGAAATGCCACGGCCTCATGATCGCGCTTGGCCCGATGCTGGCGCTGATGGTGCTCGCGGGCTCGTCCGCATCGGCGCAACCGGTGCCATTCGAGTACCTCCTGTCATTCCCCTCCCCCGAGCATCGGTGGATGCAGGTGGAGGCGCGGTTTGGCGGCTTGCCGGCCGGCACGGCGGAGATTCGCATGAGCCGGACGTCACCCGGCCGCTACGCGCTGCACGAATTCGCCAAGAATGTGTTCGAGGTCCGCATCACCAACGCCGCCGGGCGCGAGCTGCAGCCGGAGCGGCCCAGCCTGCACCAGTGGAACGTGTCCGGACACGACGGCACGGTGGTGGTCACCTACAAGGTGTTCGGCGACCGAACCGACGGCACCTACTTGAGTGTCGATGCCGCGCACGCGCACATGAACATGCCGGCCACGGTGATGTTCGTGCGGGGTCAGCTCGCGCGGACGGCGCGGGTGACGTTCGTGCAGCCGCCGGGGCGGCAATGGCGCCTCGCCACACAGCTCTTCCCGACCAGCGACCCGATGGTCTTCACGGCGCCCAACATCCACTACCTGATGGACAGCCCGGCCGAGTTCAGCGACTTCACGCTCCGCAGCGTGGCCATCGACGATGGCGTAAACGGTCCGCAAACGATTCGGGTGGCCCTGCACCATGACGGGTCGGACGGCGACGCCGACGCCTACAGCCGCGACGTCGAGACGATCGTCCGCGAAGCGATGAAGATCTTCGGGGAGTTGCCGAAATTCGATGCCGGCACCTATACGTTCCTGGCCGAGTACCTGCCCTGGGTGGACGGTGACGGCATGGAGCACCGCAACAGCACGGTTGTCTCCCGGCGCGGCGCCCTCCGCAACCCGGCGCAGCGCCGGGGCATCCTCGGCACGGTGTCGCACGAGTTCTTCCATTCGTGGAACATGGAACGGCTCCGGGGTAAGGGGATCGAGCCCTTCGACTACGAGGAGGCCGACGTCTCGGACGAACTGTGGTTCGGCGAGGGCTTCACCAGCTACTTCGGCGGCCTCGTTCTCGAGCGCGCCCAGTTGATGACGACGGAGGCCCTGCTCGGCGACTTCGCCGCCGTCATCAACACCGTCACTTTCAGCCCGGGCCGACAGATTCGATCGGCCGTGGAGATGAGCCGCCTGGCGCCCTTCGTGGACGCCGCCGCATCCATCGATCGGACGGCCTGGCCGAACCTCTTCATCTCGTACTACACCTACGGCTCGGCGATCGCGATGGGGCTGGACCTGAGTCTGCGCGACCGGACCGACGGCAAGCTGACGATCGACGCGTACATGCGCGCGCTCTGGCGCAAATTCGGGCGGGTGTCGAACCAGACGCCCGGCATGGCGCCGGCCGCCTACACGATTCGCGATCTCGAGAACACGTTGGGTGAAGTGTCGGGGGACTCCGCATTTGCCAAGGAGTTCTTCGAGCGTTTCGTCGAGGGGCGAGAGATCGTGGACTATACGAAGCTGTTCCTGCGCGCGGGCCTGGTGGTGCGGAAACGCGCGGCGGGCGCGCCGTGGCTGGGCGATGCGCAACTGCAGTCCGGAGCAGGCGGCGTGCGCGTGACCTCGTTGGTACCGTTCGGCTCGCCGCTCTACAAGGCCGGCGTGGCGCAGGACGACCTGGTTGTCGCCCTGGATGGCACCGAGCTCGGTCAGGCGACCACCATCGAGCAGGTCCTTGGGCGCCACAAGCCCGGAGTCGCGATTCCCATGCGCTTGGTCCGCCGTGGCGGCGAGCGGGTTGACGGCACGATTACCCTCGAAGAAGATCCGCGCATCGAGATCGTGCCGATGGAGTCAACGGGAGCCACACCGACCGCCGAACAGAGGCGCTTCCGTGACACCTGGCTCGGACCGCAGTAGCTCACGTGTTGTGGGAAGGCAGGAGGACATCATGCGACGCTCCCTTGCGATGGTGGGTACGCTGCTCCTGTGCGCCTCCGCCGGGCTCTCGGCGCAAGCAATGCGCAACGTGGCGCGGATCTCGATTGACGAGCTGAAGCCATTGGTCGAACAGGGAAGTGTGCTCGTTCTCGACGTTCGGCGGCCGGACGAGTTTGTTCAGGGCCACATCCCCGGCGCGGTGAATCTGGACTACACGCTCGTCGCCGCGCAGGGCTCTCGCTTCAAGGCCGAGACGCGGCCCATCGTCGCCTACTGCGCGTGTGCAAATGAGATGACCGCGGCCCGCGCCGCGGTGGACCTGGCCGGGCTGGGGATCACCGGCGCGAAGGCGTTGAAGGGCGGTTGGAACGAGTGGGTGGCACGAGGCGAACGGATCGAGAAGTGACCTCGGCCCGCGCGGTCCATGTCGTGCGGCCATCCGAGAACGTGCCGCAGCCGTCCCGCACCGCGCCGGCCAGCCAGCGGGCGAGCGCGATCGATGCCCGTGCCCGCGACGCGGGCACGGTCGCGCGGCTGCGTTCCAACACAACCGGATCGGCGGCGAGCGAGATGCGCATTGCCGCGTACGACGTGGGGTGGGGCGCCGCCCGCCCGAAGTCGACAGCGACAATCCAGGCAGCCTCGGCCTGCCGGCCGTCGAGGTCCTGCCGGCACTGATGGAGCGACGCGCCCAGCGCGTCGGCCCGCCCGGTGTGCGTGAGGTTCGGCCCCCGCAGCTCGAACTCCCGCGCGAGCCAGCCACATGGCGCGTTCGACGACGTCCAGGGGAGCAGTCCCGGGCCGGCGAAAGCGACGCCCTCTCGCACGGCGCCTTCCCAGAACGTGAGCGACGAGGCGAATCCGGCGTTCGACGAGACCACATAGAGCCCCCGACGCTCGGGCCGACAGGTGGTTGTGAAGATGGCGCCGAGATCCGCGGCAATCGCCACCATGGCCGCCTTCTCCGACTCTCCGTCGGCACGTCCCGCGCGCCACGCTTCGACGACCATCACGGCTCCCAGGCCCGCAGGACCAATGCAGAGGTCAGGCCGCCGAACCTAAACGTGTTGGTCAGGACGAGCCGCTGTGCTGTTCGCGGTCGCACGCGGTCGCTTCGCGCGCGTCGACGCGGTTTGGGCTGTTGTGGAGCGACGAGAGGTCTTGGCGCGACGCCGTGCCGAGCCACGGATGAAGAGGTCGCACTTCGAGAACGACGTGCAGGCGAACGCTTCGCCATGAAGACCTCCTGGGGAAGGCAGCCGCGATTATAGCCAACCGCTCGACGAAGTTATCTGAGCCGTCCGACCTCATCCGTGATCCACCGTACCCACGCCTCCTGCGAGACGACGCGATATTCACCGCGCATGCGGTAATGCCCCAGCCCGCAGAGCTGCGAGCAGCCGATCTCCCACGTGCCCTCCTTCACCGGCGTGAACCACGTGCGCGACACGAAGCCCGGTGTGGCGTCCTGCTTCACGCGCATTTCCGGCAGCGTGAAGCTGTGCACCACGTCTCGGCTGGTGAGCTGGACAACGACGGCGCGGTCGATTGGCAGGACGAGCACGTTCGTCAGGCCAATGTCGTCCGCTGCATCGGGTGACGAGCGATCGATGCCGAGCGGGTTGGCCGCGCTGATCAGCGCTGCGTCGCTCCGGCCAAATCGCCGGTCGGGGCCCGGGTAGTGGATGTGCCAGGCGAACTGCTCGGCCTGGACGCGCAGTTCGAGCAGCGTGTCTCCGCTCGCCGACGGCTCCCTCATGCGGGCCTCCCAGGCAGGCAACGCACGAGCGGCGAGTAGCACCGCGTCCCCGAGCACCACGGCGCCGATCGCCAGCGCGGGCCAGAACGGGGATGGTCCGCTCTGGCGTGCTTCCGGATGCCTCCCTTCGCGGAACCGGACGAGCGCGGTGACGAGGACACAGAGCCACAACAGGAACACCACCAGCAGGTGCCAGTGAACGTCTACCAGCACGGCATCGAGCATCGCCGCCTCCGCCGACGCCGCCTCGGGCAGCAAGCGCGCGATCATGGCTGGCTCTGCTCCGCGCCCCACAGGCGCATGGCGAACGCGGCAAACGTCCCCAATACGGCGAGCGTCACGACGATCAACACGAGCGCGCCCGCACGTACGCCGACGGTCGTCTGCGGCTGACGGACGACATCGCCACCGGCGGCCAGACG
>DATLLC010000397.1:0-11370 GCA_035538015.1 Vicinamibacterales bacterium | reverse complement strand
GGACCAGCGATGGGGGACACGTGGACACGACGACCGATCTGAACACACCCGATGACGTGGCGCTGGCCGATCGGATGAAGCACGGGCGCGACCGGATCATCACCGAGCTGAAGAAGCTGATCATCGGCCAGGACGAGGTCGTGCACCAGGTCTTGCTGACGCTCTTCGTCGGGGGCAACAGCCTCGTCGTTGGCGTGCCCGGGCTGGCGAAGACGCTGCTCATCCACACGATGGCGCGCGTGCTGGACCTGAAGTTCAATCGGGTGCAGTTCACGCCCGATCTGATGCCTTCCGACATCACGGGCACCGACATCATCCAGGAGGACCCTGCCACCGGGCGCCGGTCGATGGTGTTCGCGCCCGGGCCGATCTTCGCCAACATCGTGCTGGCCGACGAGATCAACCGCACGCCGCCCAAGACCCAGTCGGCGCTGCTCGAGGCCATGCAGGAGCATCGCGTCACCATTCAGGGTCGGACCTACAAGTTGGAAGAGCCGTTCTACGTCTTCGCGACGCAGAACCCGATCGAGCTCGAGGGCACCTATCCGCTGCCCGAAGCGCAGCTGGATCGCTTCATGTTCCACATCGTCATCGAGCACCCGCCCGAGGACGAGGAACTGGAGGTCATCCGCACGACCACGGCGATCCTGGAGCCGCAGTTCGATCGCCCCGTCACCGGTGCGGACCTCGTGTCGTTCCAGCGGCTCGTCCGGCGTGTGCCCGTGGCCGACCCGGTGCTGCGCTACGCTCTCGCCATCGTCCGCGCCAGCCGGCCGAAGTCGCCGACCTGCCCGGAGACCATCAAGAAATGGGTCGCCTTTGGCGCCAGCGTCCGCGCCGCCCAGTATCTGGTGCTTGGCGGGAAGGCGCGTGCGCTGACCAGTGGGCGCTATCACGTCAGCTTCGAGGACATCCGCGCGCTGGCGCACCCGGTCCTGCGGCACCGCGTGCTCACGAACTTCCACGCCCAGTCCGAGGGGGTCACGAGCGACGATCTCGTGGATCGCCTGATCGAGGCGGTGCCGACGCCGCGGTCTGGCATGTAGCCATGACCGGCAGCCCTGCTCCCGGCGCGCGGTTCGTCGATCCGGCGGTGCTGGCGCGCGTCGGCAACCTGGAGTTCGTCGCGCGCTCCGTTGTCGACGGCGTGATCAACGGCCTCCACCGCTCGCCGTTCTTCGGCGCCTCGGTCGACTTCGCCGAGCACCGTGGTTATGTGCCGGGCGACGACATCCGGCGCGTGGACTGGAAGGTGTTCGCGCGCACCGACAAGTACTTCCTGAAGGAGTTCGAGGCCGATTCCAACGCCAACTTCTCGGTGCTACTCGACATCTCGAAATCGATGGCGTTCGGGACTCGTCTGAGCAAGCTCGATTACGCCAAGACGCTGGCGGCCTGCCTGACGTATCTCGTCCACAAGCAGCGCGACCGGGTTGGCCTCGCCACCTTCGATCACGCGGTCGTGGACCACGTCCCGCCGTCCGCCAAACACCTGGATGTCGTGCTGCACACGCTGGATCGGGCCGCCGCGGAGCGTCCCGGCGACATCGGTCCGCCACTGAAGAAGCTGGCGGAACACTTCGGCCGCCGCGGCATCGTGGTCGTCGTCTCGGACTTCTATGCCGAGCCCGATGCGATCTTCGAGGCGGTGACGCCGATCCGCTTCCGCGGCAACGACGTCATCCTCTTCCACGTCCTCGATCCGGTGGAAGTTGAGTTCCCGTTCACCGACCCCTCGGCCTTCGAGGACATCGAGAGCGGCGACCAGTTGCCGGTCGTCCCCGACGCGTTCGGCGACAAATATCGCGCGCTGATCAAGGCGCACGTCGCCGAACTGTCTTCGCGGGCCACCACGCAGCGCATGGACTACATGCTGCTGCAGACCTCGATGCCGCTCGACTACGCCCTGTTCCAGTACTTGTCGATCCGCGATCGGCTGACGCGCACGCGATGACGTTCCTCACGCCCCTGTTCCTGCTCGGCCTCGCCGCCCTGGCCATCCCGGTGCTGATCCACCTGACGCAGCGGGAGCGGACGACGGTGGTGGAGTTCCCGTCGTTGATGTTCCTGAAGAAGATTCCGTACGAGTCGGTGAAGCGGCGGCGCCTGCGCGACCTGCTGCTCCTGGCCCTGCGAGCGGCGGCGCTCGCTCTCATCGTCGCGGCTTTCGCGCGCCCGTTCCTTCGGGGATCCGAGCTCGTGGCCTCGGGTGGCGGCGCCCGCGAGGTCGTGGTACTGCTCGATCGCTCCTACAGCATGGGAGCCGCGGACACGTGGGCGCGCGCCCAGCAGGCGGCGCGGCAGGCGGTGCAGGGCCTGACCGGCCTCGATCGCGTATCGCTGGTCCTGTTCTCCTCGTCAGCCGAGCTCGTGCTGCGCTCGAGCGCCGACGTCTCGCGGGTGGTGGCCGAGATCGATCGGGCACAGCCTTCGGCCGGAGCCACCCGCTATGCCCCACCCTTGAAGGTGGCGTCGAGCGTCCTCGCCGAGTCCTCGCTGCCGCGCAAGGAAGCCGTCCTGGTGTCCGACTTCCAGCGCGTCGGCTGGCAGCCCGACGAGGCCTTCCGGTTGCCAGCCGGCAGTGCGTTCACGCCGGTGGCGGTGGAACCGCCCTCCGGCAGCAATCTGGCCGTCACGCCCATCTCGGTGCAGCGCGTGCGCGAAGGCACACAGGATCGCGTGGTCATCACCGGCGGCGTGATGAATCGTAGCGTCGCGGAAGCTGCCAACGTCCGCCTGGATCTCGAGGTCGATGGGCGCGTCGTGCAGTCGCAGCCCGTGTCGGTGGCCGCCGCCAGTTCCGCGTCGGTCACTTTTGCGGCGCAGACGCTGCCGCCGGCGGGCCTGCGCGTGGTGACGCGACTGCCGGGCGACTCGCTCGCCGCAGACAATGCCTTCCACGCCGTGCTCGCGCCGCCGACGGCGGTGACGGTCCTGCTGGTCGGCAGCGGCAACCGGGGTGACAGCGATCTCTATCTCACCCGCGCGCTCGCCATCGGCGACCGCCCCCGGTTCGAAGCCAGCGTCGTTCAGGCCGACTCGTTGTCCGCCGAGACACTGGCGCGGGCACGGGCGGTCGTGCTCCAGGACCTCCCGGTCGGCGACGCGCTGCTCGCGCGTCTCAAGACCTTCGTCGAGGGGGGCGGCGGCCTGATCCTCGCTCTCGGGCCACGCGCCCAGGTCCCGCCCGCCGACTGGCTCCCGGTCACGGTGGGCACCGTCGAGGACCGGACCCGTGGCGCCGCGGCGAAGTTGAGCGGCTTCGACTACGGACATGCCATCTTCGAGCCGTTCCGCGCGCCGCGCAGCGGCGACTTCTCGACCACCCGCGTGTATGGATTCCGCCTGCTCACCGCGCGGCCCGGCGCCGTGACGCTGGCGCGTTTCGACGGCGGGACCCCCGCATTGATCGAGGGCACGCTCGGCCGGGGCCGCGTGCTCGTGTGGGCCACCACCCTGGACCCCGCCTGGAACGATCTGGCGCTCAAACCGGTCTACCTGCCGTTCGTGCACCAGCTGGTGCGGCAGGTCGCCGGCTATCGCGAGCAGCCGGGCTGGGTGACCGTGGGTCAGGCCATCGAACTGGGCGCCTCGGGGGCCTCCACCGTGGTCTTGTCGCCCGGAGGGCAACGCGTCTCGCAGCCCGAAGGTGGCTCGGCGCTCGAGGTGACGGAGGCTGGCTTCTACGACGTGCGCGGTGCCCGCGAGGGGGAATCGCTGCGTGTGGTTGCGAGCAACGTCGACCTGACCGAATCGGACCTGACGCGGGTGGACCTGGAGGAGGTGACCGTCGCGGTCACCGGCCGGCCCGGAGGCAGCGATCCCGAAGGGCCCGCCGCGGCCGTCCCTGACGAGGTCCAGGAGCAGGCACAACGCATCTGGTGGTACCTGCTGTTCGCGGGTATCCTGCTCCTGATCGCCGAATCGTGGCTGGCGCGCCGGACCGCGCCTGCCCGGCTGTAGAAAGTAGACGAGAAAAGCCGAGAAGAGAAAAGAGGGCTCCGTGATGGACGACTACGCGCGCGCCGAACTGATTGCGGTCATTCGGCAAGTGCGCAAGCGGTGGCGCACGAAGCTGGCGATCCGCGGCGCCGTGGGCTTCCTCGTCGCAGGTGTGCTGGCCATCTTCGCGCTGGCGGCCGCCCTCGACTACTTCCGCTTCTCGCCGGCGGCCATCTTCGGGTTCCGCTTCGTCGCCGGGGCGCTGCTGCTCGCCGCCGCCGGGTGGTTCTTTGCCCGGCCGATGCTGCGCAAGGTGTCGGACGAGCAGGTGGCGCTCTACCTCGAGGAGCACGAGCCGACGCTCGACAACACGATTCTCACCGTGATGGCCGAGCCCGGCGACCGGGCCGCCTCGCCCGCGCTGGTGCGTCGCATGATCGAGACGGCGGTCGAGCGCCTCCACGCCGTGGAGGACGGCGCGCGCATCGAGCGCGAGCCGCTGCGCAAGTTCAGCATGGCCGTCGGCGCGGTCTCGCTCGTCGCCCTCGCTCTTTTCGCCTTCGGTCCGGCACTCCTGCGCCAGACCCTCTCCGCGCTGTTCGTGCTATCGCGTAGCGTCGAGGCCGCCGCGCCCTACCGGATCGAGGTCAAGCCGGGCGATGCCACCGTCCCCAAAGGCGCCGACCAGGCGATTGCCGCCACCCTCTCGGGCTTCGATGCGGCCGATGCCGCCGTCGTCTACAAGAAGGGCGCGGAGTCCAGCTACGAGCGCGTCGCGATGTTGAAGGGCGAAGACGGCTCGTACGAGGGGCTCCTCTTCGATTTGAGCGACAACCTGGAGTACTTCGTGGAGGCGGCCGGCGTGCGCTCGCCGGTGTTCACGCTCAAGGTGGTCGAGCTGCCCTACGTCAAGAAGCTCGACCTGGAGTATCGCTTCCCGTCCTACACGGGGCTCGAACCGCGCAAGGTGGAAGACGGCGGCGACATCGCGGTACTCGCAGGCACCGACGTTGCGCTCACCATCACGCCCACGATGGCCACCAGGGGCGGGCGAGTCGTGATCGGCGACAGCGACAGCGTCATCCTGGCCTCGGCCGCGGATGGCACGCTGACGGCCTCGTTCACGGCCAAGACCGATGGCTTCTACCGCATCGAACTCGACGCGCCGAGTGGCGAGCGCGTGACCGCCTCGCCGCAGTACACCATCGACATTCTCAGAGACCAGACGCCGACAGTGGCCGTCTCGAAGCCGGGACGCGACAGCGACGCGACGCCGGTTCAGGAGTTCGCGGTCGAGGTGAAGGCGGACGATGACTACGCCGTCAGGAACCTCGAGCTCGTCTACTCCGTGAACGGCGGACCAGAGAAGACGATCAAGCTGCTCGACGGGCGGAAGCCGCTGCAAGAGGTGACGGCCGGTCATACCTTCTATCTCGAGGAGCTGGGCGTTCAGGCCGGTGATGCCGTGTCCTACTACGCCCGGGCGACGGACAACAACGCCGTGCTGGGCCCGCAGCGTGCCACCAGCGACATGTATTTCCTCCGCGTCCGTCCGTTCAACAAGGACTTCAAGCCCGCGATGTCGATGGGGGGCGGCGGCGGCGGTGGCGGCGGCGGGATGGATCAGGTCGGCGCGCTCTCGCAGCAGCAACGGCAGATCGTCGCCGGCACGTTCAACATGCAGCGCGACCGCAAGCAGATGGCGGCCGACAAGTTCCGCGAGGGCATGACCGTGCTCACGCTGTCGCAGAGCCGCCTGCGCGAGCAGGTCGAAGGGCTGGTTGAGCGCATGAGCAGCCGCCTCGTCGCGCCCGATCCCGCCTTCCAGAAGATCGCAGAACTGTTGCCGCAGGCCGCCGAGTCGATGAAAACGGCCGAAGGCAAGCTCCAGGGCCAGAGCCCGGACGGTGCGTTGCCACCCGAGCAGCGGGCGCTGCAGCTGCTGCAGCAGGCCGAGGAGGAGTTCGAGCTGCAGGTGCAGACACAGCGCAATGCCGGCGGCGGCGGCGGCGGAGGCGCAGGATCGATTGCCGAGGATCTTGCGGACCTGTTCCAGATGGAACTCGATCGCATGGCGAACCAGTACGAGACCAACCAGCGCGCCAGCCAGCAAGCCGGGGATCAGCGGATCGACGAGCTCGCGGAAAAGCTGAAGGAACTGGCACGGCGGCAGGAGCAGGAGCTCGAACGCCAGCGGCGCATGGCCGCCGGTCAGGCGCCGCGCGGCAACGGCAACGACCTGCAGCGCGCCCTGGCCGAGCAGGCCGAGGAGGCTGCCCGGCAGCTGGAGCGGCTGTCACGGGATCAGAACCGACAGGATCTGGCCAATACGGCCCGCCAGCTGCGCGACGCCGCCGATGCGATGCGTCGGGCCGCGAGCAACGGTGATGGCAGCGCACAGGGGCAGGCGGCCGCGGCCGCCGAGCGGCTGCGCGAGGCGCAACGCCAGCTGCAGCGCTCGCAGGGCGACCGCGCCGGCCGCGACGTCCAGGATGCGCTCCGCCAGGCGGAGGAGATCGCGCGCGAACAGAAGGACATCGCCGAGGATGTCAACGACCTGCCCAATGCCGGTGCCGATCGGATCGGGCGCGCGCAGATGGTGGGCCAGCGCAAGGACGCGCTCGAGCAGAAGGTGGCGGGCCTGGAGCAGCAGCTCGACCGGATGGCCAACGAGACCGCCAAGGACGCCAAGGATGTGTCGCGGAAGCTCGCTGAAGCGGCCAACGGCATCCGTGAGAACCAGTTGAAGGAGAAGATTCGCTACTCGAAGCGGGCCGCCCAGGGGGGCGCGCCCGAAGAGTTCGCGCGCAACCTCGAGGCGCAGATTGGCGTCAACGTCGATCAGTTGCGCCAGACGCTGTCACAGGCGTCGGAGGCCGCGGGGCGCATGGGGCAGGCACGCGGGCCGGACGCGGTCGAACGCGCCCGCGAGCTCGCGCGAAACGCCGAGTCGCTCGGCCGCCGCATGGAGGAGCGCGCGCGGCAGGGACAGCAGGGCCGCGGCCAGCGCGGCGAGGCCGGTCAGCCCGGTCAGGAGGGTCAGCGCGGTCAGCAGGACCAGGAGGGCCAGCAAGGCCAGGCCGGCCAGCGGGGGCAACAAGGCCAACAGGGCCAACAAGGTCAGGCGGGCCAACAGGGCCAACAAGGTCAGGCGGGCCAACAAGGCCAACAGGGTCAGGCGGGCCAACAAGGTCAGCAGGGTCAGGCGGGCCAGCAGGGGCAGCAAGGCGGGCAGGATGGCAGCGGACAGCAGGACGGTGCAGCCGATGGGCAAGCGGGCGGCGGTGACACGCGCGGTGGAGCGTGGGGCGGCGGGCCGTGGGGTGATCGCCGGCCCGGGGACTACTACACGTCCGACGACGTCCGTCAGTTCCGCGGTGAAGCGCGACGCTGGCTGGGCGAGGCGCAGGCCCTCCGGAACATGCTGCGCGAGCAAGGGGTGGACCCGAAGGAGCTGGACGAGATCATGCGCCGCATGCGCGAGCTTGACTCCGAACGCGTCTACAGGGACGTCGAGGAGCTTGCGCGCTTGCAGACCTTCGTGGCCGAAGGCATCAAGCGCTTCGAGTACAACCTGCGGCGCCAGGCCGGTGCCGACGCCGATCGCGCGATCGTCGCAGGCGCCGAGGACGTGCCGCCCGAGTTCCGCGCGCTGGTCGAGGAGTACTACCGCTCGCTGTCAAAGGCTCGGCCGCAGAAATGACGCGCCTGCTCGCCGCCTCGCTCGTCGCCCTGCTGCTTGCCACTTCGCTGGCCGAGGCCCAGCGCGGCGGCTGGGGGCGCGGGTACGGGCGCTGGGGCGGGGAGGCTGGCGTGCCGCCCCGCTTCCCGACCGACGACGAGCAGGACGGCGGGTTCCACTTCTGTCGGCTGATGTACACCGCGGTCCGGGCCCAGCAGCGCGGCATGGGCTGGGGCACCGACTACCCGTATGCCGACATCAACTTCTCCATCCGCCTCTCGGAGATGACCAAGACCGTCGTGTCCAAGCACGGCAGAGAGCCCAACCACATCGTCGTCCGGCCAACCGACGAGTGGCTCTCGATGTGTCCATTCGTGATGGCGTCCGATCCCGCCAGCGCCGGCTTCTCGCCGGAGGATGCCCGCGGATTGCGCGACTACCTGCTCAAGGGCGGTTTCCTCTGGGTCGACGACTACTGGGGGCCGTATGCGTGGGAGGACTTCTCACGGGAGATTGCCAAGGTGTTGCCGCCAGGGCAGTATCCGATCAAGGATTTGACGCCCGAGCATCCGATCTATCGCGCCTTGTTCCAGGTGGCCTCGATTCCGCAGGTGCCGGCCTGGCAGTACTGGAGCGGGTCGGGCGGCGACACCTCGGAGATGGGCGCCCTGTCGGCTCGCGCCCACATGGCGGCGATCAGTGACCCGCATGGTCGCGTGATGGTGCTGATGACGCACAACACCGACATCGCCGACTCGTGGGAGCGGGAAGGCGAGGAGCCCGAGTACTTCTACGCGTTCTCGCCGAACGGCTACGCCCTCGGCATGAACGTCGCCGTCTATGCCATGACCCACTGACATGCCCCGGCAGGTCCGCGCCGTCGCTCTCGTGCTCCTGGTCGTGACCGCGGCCGTTGCCGCGCAGGAGCCTTTCATGTGGCGCGGTGGGTGGGGGCGGCGCTTCCCGCCCCGCTTTCCCTCGGCCGAGAGCTTCGATGGTCGTTTCAACTTCTGCCGGCTGATGTTCACCAGCGCCTGGCGCGAGCCGAGCGGCTCGGGCTGGAACACCGACTACCCCGGCGCCGACCTCAACTTTCCAATCCGGCTGGGTGAGCTCACCAAGACGAAGATCAGTCGGCAGCCGACGGGCGAGTCGAACCACCTGGTCGTCCGCGCCACGGATCCGTTCCTCTTTCAGTGCCCGTTCCTGCTGGCCTCCGACATCGGTACCGCGCAGTTCGACCCCGAGGAGGTCGCCGCCCTGCGGGCCTACTTCGACAAGGGCGGCTTCCTGTGGGTCGACGACTTTTGGGGTGAACGCGCCTGGCAGGTCTGGGTGGAGCAAGTGAGCCGTATCCTTCCTCCGGACCAGTTCCCGATCCAGGAGGTGCCGCCCGCGCACCCGCTGTGGCGTACGGTGTTCGAGGTCAAGGCCCTGCCGCAGATCCCGGCGATCAGCCACTGGCGCCGATCCGGCGGCGAGACCAGCGAGCGCGGCCTCGAGACCGCCGTCCCCGACCTCAACGCCATTTATGATCGGCAGGGGCGGATCATGGTGCTCATCACCCACGACACCGACATCTCGGATTCGTGGGAGCGAGAGGGCGAGGACCCCGAGTTCTTCTACCAGTTCTCACCGAGCGGGTACGCCTTCGCCATCAACGCCGTGGTCTATGCCATGAGCCACTGAGCCGCCCTCGGTGGCGGTCCGACTGCGCGCGCGGCCCGAGCGTCGCGGACGCTCCAGCCTTCTGGCTTTCTCAGTGAATCGTGCCGGTGTCGGTCGCGGCGCTCTGCTCGACGAGCGCCTTCACGTCGAGCAGTTCCATCATCGCGCGGCACCGGGCCAGCGGGCCTGGTTGTTCGAGCAGCGCCTGGCGCTCGACTGGCTCGAACTCCAGGTACTGCGCCAGGGCGTTGACGAGGTCCGCGTCCGGCATCGTCTGCGGCAGGAACGATTCGGATCGGGCGCGCTCGAAGAGCGGAGCCAGGCGGGTCTCGAGCCGGCGCCGCTCGGCGGCCAGCGGTTCCCGATCCCGGTCGCCGACGCTGTCGTCCACGCCGGCCACGTGCGCCTTCCGGTACAGTTGCCCCGGCACGGGCTCCTCCTCACCCAGGATCTGGAACTTCTCCACGCCGCGCAGGATCAGGTTGAATCGACCGTCGGGGAGCCGCTCGACGTGCGTGATGACGCCTGAGCACCCGACGGTGTAGACCGGCGGCTGGACTTCCTCGGCCTCGGCCGGGGACCGCAGCAGCGTCATACCGATGATCCGATCGCCCGCGAGCGCCTCGGTCACCATCTGCCGATAGCGCGGCTCGAAGATGTGCAGCGGCAGGAACACGTTCGGGAAGAGGACGACCGTCGGCAGCGGGAAGATCGGAATGGTGCTGGGCGGCGTCAATGGACCGTCCTCGTCTTCTTGTCCATGTAGTCCATCAGCACGTATTGGCCGAGCGTGTAGGGCGTCGTGAAGTACGCCTTGCCGCGGCACATCGCGGCGACGCGCCGGACGAAGGCGACCAGATCGTAGTCGCGGGCCAGCATGAAGGTGTTGATCATGATGCCGGCCTTCGCGCACGCCGACACCTCGGCGAACGTCTCGGCGATGACGAAGGGATCCAGGCCAAACGCGTTCTTGTAGATGCGGCCGTCGGGCTGGGTGAGGGCCGAGGGCTTGCCGTCGGTGATCATGACGATCTGCCGCATGTCCTTGCGCTGCTTCTCCAGCAGACGTCGAGCGAGCCGGAGCCCTTCGCGGGTGTTCGTATAGTACGGTCCGACGCGGACGCGACCGAGCTCGCGAATCGGAATCTCCTCCGCGCTGTCGTGGAAGAGCACGGCCTGCAGCGTGTCACCCGGGTACTGGGTGCGGATCAGGTGCGCGAGCGCCATCGCCACCCGCTTGGCGGGAGTGAAGCGGTCCTCGCCGTAGAGGATCATGCTGTGGCTGCAGTCGAGCATCACGACAGTCGCGCACGAACTCTGATACTCGCCCTGCGTCACGTGCAGATCGGGGTAGTCGAGTTCGAATCCCTCTCCGGGCGCGGGCAGTCCGTTGCGGCCGACAGAACTGAGCAGCGTGGCCACCGGGTCGAGATTCAGCGTGTCGCCGAACTCGTACGGCTTCACCGCCCCACCGGCGTCGATACCCGTGGACATGTCGCGTGTGTCGTGACGGCCGGCGCTGCTGCGGCCGAGTGATCCGAGCAGATCGCGAAGCGCCCGATAGCCAAGGAAGTCGATGCCCTTGTCGGTGACCTCGAACTTGACCGGCGGCAGATCCTTGCCCTGCTGTCCGCCGCTCAGCGTGCCGTCCTCGGGCTGCGGCGTGAGGTATCCCTGCTGACCCATCCGATCGATCAGCTTGTCGAGGAGTTGCTCGAGTCCGGACTTGCTGTCGCCATCGGCCGGCTCGCCGAGCAGCCGCTCCATCTGCTCGGGCGTCAGCAGGCCGTTGGCCAGGAGCGCCTCGATGATGGCGTCCTGCAGCTCCTGTCGCGAGTGACCGTGCGCATCCGGATCCGGCTCGTACGGGTTCTCGAACCCGCTCGACAGCAGCAGGTCCGACAGCTTCGACAGCAACTGCTCGAGGTCGATGCCCTCGAGATCGTCCGGGATGAACTTCGTGTACTTGTATTTCACGGTCGGCCTTCGTCAGTCGGCCTTCGGCCTTCGGGAACTTGCAGAATTGCAGATTTCACAATTTCAGCGCTCCGGCCAATGTTGTCGAGCCTGGCCTGGGA
>DATLLC010000396.1:0-3319 GCA_035538015.1 Vicinamibacterales bacterium | reverse complement strand
GCCAGCCCCGCGAACGACGGCGTGACCACGAGCGGAAACTCCGGATTCGGCGTGGGCTGGTAGACGCCGGGGCCTGGGAGCAGGGTGTACGGCCGGTGCGGCATGTCGGACCCATCGTTCATTCGCAGCGCGAGGATCGCGGCCGCAGCCTCTTCGCCGATGTCAATGCCGGCCTGGGTGGCCGGATCGTATGGAACCGGGCCGACCGTCGCGGTGTAGGCGGTCTCGACCGTCTGGATCGCGGCCTGCTTCAGCGCCGAGTCCGGCATTGGGGCCAGCAGCTCGAGCAGCGTCCGTCGCGCCGCGGCGGCCACCGCGGCGTCGGGAGATGCATCAGGGGCAGCCGCGCCGATTGACGTGTAGCGCTCGTAGCGCGGGTTGATGGCGTTGAGCGCGTCGTGGACCGCGATCTGGACTATCGCTCTCACACGCGCTTGCTGTTGCGGACCGCCGAAGCGCGGCCCGACGAGATCGGCAACCACGATATTCCAGTCGGTGACGACATCGGCGGCGACGAGCGCCGGCTGTGTGAGGATCGCAAGAAGCAGAACGCAGGCGCGCCACCTGGGGGTGAAGCGGCGTCCGGGGGCAGGACCGATGTGCATCACGATTCGCGACATGACTCCTCCTATGCGGGCGGAGTATAGGGTCGGGAACCGTGTGACAAACGTGAGGTTTGATTCAGGTTTTCATGAGCGCGCAAAGATCTAGGGGCAACGCATGACCAAGGACTTCACGGCGTTGCCGCTGAGTGAGGTGGTCGCGGAGTTCTCGACCATGGCGGCGGACACCGTTTCCGACTTCGGCCTGCTCGACGAGCGCCAGCTCAATTGGCGGCCCGCCGCCACGAGCTGGAGCGTCGCGCAGTGCTTCGACCACCTGTTGACCGCGAACCGCGAGATGTTCCAGGCCATCGATACCGCCCTGGACGCCTCGCATCCGCGGACCGTATGGCAGCGGCTTCCCATCCTGCCGCGCGTCCTCGGGGCAATGTTGATCAAGTCGCAGGCGCCTGAGACGAAGCGGAAATTCACGGCACCCCGCAACGCGGAGCCTGCGTGGAGCACGATTGACCCGCGGATCATCGAGCGCTTCGTCGCGTCTCAGCACGAGGCGGCCGTGCGCGTCGCTTCGATCGACAGGCGCGACATGGCCGGCACCATCATGATCTCGCCCTTCGTCTCGTTCATCGCCTACAGTGTGATCGATGGCTGCCGGCTGATCGTCACGCACCAGCGGCGACACTTCGAACAGGCGCGCCGCGTGACCCAGGAGCCGGGGTTCCCCGCGCACGGATGACACGACGATCGATCAGTCGCCCCCTGGGTTGGGCGGGAACCGCATCGACACGGCTCGAGCTCAAGCATCCTCCTGAGCGAAATTTCGTGATAGCGGGCCCCCTTCCACGCTGGTCAGGATGAGGCAAGAGGCATCATGGCTGGTCCGGGAGCCACGCCGAGGCGCGTCGCTGGCTGCGGACCGCATATGAGGAGAATACGAAAGGTGAGCTGCTCCAACGCCGCAATCGACGAGGTCTCGGCCTCCCGGCGCCGCCTGATGGCCAACGCGATCGGTGTGGTCGAGAGCCTCAGCGTCACCGGACCGCCGGCTCCGCGCTCGCGTGCCGAGAGCTATTCGCCGGACTTCCAGGTCTGCCTGCCGTATCACGGCGCCTTCGTCTGGCACGTGGGCCGGGACGATGTCCTCGCCGATCCGAACCGGGTGCTGTTCGTCGCGGGAGATGAAGGATTTCGTCTCAGCCGGCCGGTCCCGGGCGGTTACGCCGAGCTCATCATCACGGTTCACCGGCACGTGCTGGCCGAGATGCTCGGCGTGTCCGAACGACTGCTCGGCAATCACACGTTGTTCCGCGAGCGGAGCCGGCAGGCGGAGACGGGACTTCAGCGGCAGGGCGCCTGGTGCCTCCACCACGGCTCGAGGCAGCAGGACGATCTCGCCGGCGAGGAATGGCTGGTGGCATTCCTCGGCGCGGCGGTGACGGCACCGTCCGCGTCAGCTGAGTTGAGCCCATCGACCGCGCGTCTGGTGGCGCGTGCCAAAGCGTATGTGTCTGCGAACGTGTCGACGCCCATGCGGCTGGCTCAAATCGCCAGAGCCGTGGGCACGTCACCCGCCTACCTCACCACGGTCTTCCGCCGCCTGGAGGGGCGCCCGCTCCACAAGTATGTCGTTCAGCTGCGGCTGGCTCGGGCGCTGGTCGAGCTGCCACGCGCTTCCGATCTGACGACGCTGGCCTGCGAGCTCGGGTTCTCGAACCACAGTCACTTCACCGCGGTGTTTCGGCGCGCCTTTGGTTGCACGCCTTCTGCGTTTCGTGAGTCGACGCGGCTGCCGAACAAGAGCGCGCGATTTGCGGCCGCGAGGTGAGGTTCGCCGAGGCGTCGTAGAATCCGGGGCGATGCAAGCGGGATCGACGGTCGGCGCATACCGGGTCGTCGCCGCGCTTGGCAGCGGCGGCATGGGCGAGGTGTATCGGGCCCACGATGACCGGCTCGGCCGCGATGTCGCGCTCAAGATTCTGCCCGCCGACGTCGCCACCAATCCAGAGCGCCTGGCCCGCTTCCGGCGCGAGGCCCGGTCCGTCGCCGCCCTCAACCATCCGCACATCGTCACCATCTTCTCGATCGAAGAGGCGAACGGCGTGCCGTTCATGACCATGGAGCTGGTCGAGGGGCGATCGCTCGAGCACGCGCTGGCCGGCGGTGGACTGCCGCTCGACCAGTTCTTCGACATCGGCGTCGCCCTCGCCGACGCGCTCTCCGCCGCGCATCGCAAAGGCATCGTCCATCGCGACGTGAAGCCGGCCAACGTGATGATCACCGATGCCAGCCTCGTCAAGGTCCTCGATTTCGGCCTCGCACGCGACACCTCCGCGCACGCGCCTTCGGAGTACGACGCCACCGCCCTCGGTCTCACGCAGGCCGGCCTCATCGTCGGCACCGTGCCCTATATGTCGCCCGAGCAGATCGAAGGCCGGACCGTCGATCACCGAAGCGACATCTTCTCGCTCGGCATCGTGCTCTACGAGATGGCGAGCGGAAGGAGGCCGTTCGTGGCGGACTCGACGGCCGGGTTGATGTCGTCGATCCTCAGGGATTCCCCGCGCCCTCTCACCCAGATCCGTGCTGAGGTGCCCGAAGGTGTCTGGCGTCTGGCCGCACGCTGCCTGGAGAAGGCGCCAGGTGATCGGGCGCAGAGCGCGCAAGACATCCACGCGGAGCTGAGGGATCTCCGGCGGGCCTGGGAATCGGGTGCGTCCAGGTTGGCGGGATCCGCAGGGCGCTCGACCACGCCGCCG
>DATLLC010000395.1:0-3737 GCA_035538015.1 Vicinamibacterales bacterium | reverse complement strand
GAGCGACGCGCCCAGGAGGTAGGTCTCCACGGGCGGCACACATTCGGCCGACCACGTCTCCGAGTCGGATCGGTTGGAGGCGACCACCCACGCGAACACGTCCTCCCACAGGTGTCGGTGGACAAACCGCAAGCCCTGCTTGAGCTTGGAGTTCTTTCGCAGCACGTCAGTGAACAGCTCGATCCGCTTCGCCACGATGGGCGCGACGGCCCGCACGGCTCTGATGATGTGGGCCTTGTTCGCCCGAGAGAGCCGGTCGATCTTGAGCGGCACCATGTCGCCCTCGCCCAAGCCCACCAAGGCGAGCCGCGAGACGAGGCTGAGCGCACCCCAGGTGTCGAGGAACTCACCAGACGCCGTCACCACTCTGCCGAGCGCCTCCTTGGCGGTAATCGATGTGGTCTCACTCACGGAAGTGTCGTGCCAGAACGTCTTCACTGCGGCGAAGTACAGGTCGTTGCCGCTCACCTGGGCGCCACCGCGATTGACGCGGGTGAAGACCTCGAGGATGTCCTCGGGGCCCTCAACGGTGGCGGTGATCACCGGGATTCGCTTCTCCTGCCACGCCTGGCAGAGGCTGCGCGCGCCACGCCATCGTGATCAGTCGTTCCACCGCATCGTGATCACCTGTTCCACGGCATCGTGATCACCGATTCCACGCTATCGTGATCACTTGTTCCACGCATCGTGATCACCCGTTCCACGGGTCGTGATCACCGTGGGCGACGCTGGGCCGCGGTCTACCATCGCTCTTTTGCCCGCTGGGGCACTGGAGTGCGATGGCGACGGAACGATTGCCCATGCGAAAGCTTCGAGAGATTCTGCGACTGAAGTGGGTCGCCCAACGCAGCCATCGGGAAGTGGCCCGCAGCCTGGGTGTGAGTGCCGGCACCGTGGCGGCCGCGGTCGGCCGCGCGCGCGCCCGGGCCCTGACGTGGGCGGCGATCGAGGCCCTGAGCGACGACGCCTTGGAGCGCCTGTTGTTTGGGCCGCCGGCGGCGGAGATCGTCGAGGGAAGCCGTCCCGAGCCAGACCTGGCCTGGGTGCATCAGGAGCTCCGACGCCCGGGCGTCACGCTGGAGCTGCTGCACGTCGAGTACCTGACGGCCCATCCGACCGGCTATCGCTATTCGGCGTTCTGCGGGCGCTATCGCGCCTGGCGCGGCCGGCAGCGGCTGTCGATGCGGCAGGTGCATACGGCCGGGGACAAGGCGTTCGTCGACTACGCGGGGATGCGCCCGACGATCGTCGACGCGCGGAGCGGCGAGGTGATGGCCGTCGAGCTCTTCGTCGCGGTGCTGGGCGCCTCGAATTACACGTTTGCGGAAGCGACCCGCACGCAACAGAGCGTGGACTGGATCACCAGCCACGTCCACGCCGTCGAGTACTTTGGCGGCGTGCCGGCGGTCTGGGTCCCGGACCAATTGCGGACGGGGGTCACGGTCCCGTGCCGCTACGAGCCGGGGGTGCAGCGCACCTACGCCGAGTGGGCCGCGCACTATCACACCGTCGTCATTCCGGCACGTCCCGCGAAACCCCGGGACAAAGCGAAGGCCGAAGTGGCCGTGCAGGTCGCCGAGCGCTGGATTCTGGCGCGGCTCCGGCATGAGACCTTCTTCAGCCTGGACGCGCTCAATACGCGCATTCGGGAGCTGCTCCTCGCCCTCAATACCCGCCCGATGAAGACCTATGGCGGGGCCTCGCGCGCGGACCTCTTCGCACGCTACGATCGGCCCGCGCTGCACCCGCTTCCGGCCGAGCGGTTTGTCCATGCGGACTGGCTCCGCGCGCGCGTCAACATCGACTACCACCTCGAGGTCGAGCGCCACTACTACTCGGTCCCGCATGCGCTGATTCACGCGGTGCTCGACGTCCGCCTGTCGGCGACCACGGTCGAGATCTTTCAGCGGGGCACGCGCGTGTGGCTGCATGCGCGCAGCTTCGTGCCGGGCCGTCACACGACGGTCCCGGACCACATGCCGAAGGCGCACCGTGCCCACCTGGAGTGGAGTCCCTCGCGGCTCCTCCGCTGGGGCGCCACCATCGGCGCCGCGACCGAAGCGCTGGTTCAGCAGATTCTCGAGAGCCGGCCGCACCCCGAGCAGGGGTATCGCTCCTGTCTCGGACTGCTGCGGCTCGCCAAACAGTACGGTCCGGAGCGCCTCAATGCCGCGTGCGACCGCGCGCGCGTGGCCGGCGCCCGGTCGTACCGCCACGTCGACGCGATTCTCAAGCACGGGCTGGATCGCCAGCCACTCCTGATCGACGACGGGACTCACCACCCGGCGCCGGTCCATCCCAACGTCCGCGGTCCCGCGTACTACCACGAAGGAGAGCCCTCATGATCACGGCCACACTCGACCGGCTGCGGGCACTGCGTCTCGGCGCCATGGCCGACGCCTATCTCGCCCAGCACCAAGACGCCAGCCTGTCCACCCTCAGTTTCGACGAGCGGGTCAGCATGCTCGTGGATGCCGAGCATCTCTTTCGCGGCAATCGGGCGCTCACGCGTCGCCTGAAGGAGGCGAAGCTGCGCATGCCACAGGCCTGTCTCGAAGACGTCGATCACAGCCCGCGGCGGGGCCTCGACCGCGCGCTCCTCCGCCAACTCGCGACGTGCCGATGGATCGCCGAGCATCAGAACGTGCTGATCACCGGCGCGACCGGCGTCGGAAAGACGTATCTCGCCTGCGCCCTGGGCCAGCAGGCCTGTCGACAGGGCTACCGCGCCATCTACCGACGCTTGCCGCGGCTCTTTGAGGAACTCACGCTGGCGCACGCCGACGGCTCCTACACCACGCTGCTGGCCCGACTCGCCCGTGTCGATGTGCTCGTGCTCGACGACTGGGGGCTCGCCGCGGTCAAAGATGTCCACCGCCATGACTTGCTCGAGATGCTGGATGATCGAGACGGCAGCCGCTCGACGGTCATCACGAGCCAACTGCCGCGCGAGCGCTGGCACGACTACCTGGGAGACCCCACGGTCGCCGACGCGATTCTCGATCGTCTCGTCCATCGCGCGCATCCGATGGCGCTGACCGGACCCTCACGACGCAAAGAGCCGCCCACCGCGAAGAAGGCGGCCGACGAGTAAGCCAGGCCGTGGACGCTGCCAGACCCATGGAAACCCCAGAACGGTTTCCACAGGTCTTTGGAACACCGCACAGAACGCGGTGTCCCACGGCGCCCACCGCCATCATCATTCAAGGGTGTCAGAACGAAGGGCAAAGAACGAAGAACCACACGGGTTTGTCTCAGGAGACCAGAACTCGTACACTGCCAGACGCCAAGCGTCGCTTCGCTCCGATCACGCCGCGTGGTCCGACTGATCACGATGGCGTGGACTGGGCGTTCACGATGCCACGGACCGACTGATCACGATGCGTGGAATGCGCAAGAGGCGGAGCAATCGACGGAGGATGGCTGTTCGCGCGCCAGCTTCGGATGGGAGGGCGAACTTATTGGTCAACCTGCCGACGAAACTGGCCAGAGTCGTTTCCGAGAGGTTGTTGCACACCTCATCGGCGACGTCAGCCCACTTCGAGAGGTCGACGTACTCCGGCGGGATTGACTCCTCGTCGTCATCTCGTGGCTCGTCGTCGGCGTCAGTCTCTTCGACTCGTGGCCGCCACGCGATGTAGTTGAGGCTTCGGTCCCAGTCATTGATGAGGCTGAGATAGAAGCGCCCGTGGCCCTTCCCGGTGAAAATAGAGAACAGCGCGTAGACGCGCTGCTGA
>DATLLC010000394.1:0-5740 GCA_035538015.1 Vicinamibacterales bacterium | reverse complement strand
TTGGCACTCACGCCGCTCACGTAACCCAGGGCGAGCAGGCGTTGCTCCACGTCTGGCGTCACGGCTCGAGGCTTGCTGATGGCATCACTCAGCGTGGTCGATGCCAGGAGCGCGCGCAGGCCGCGTTCGAACGCATCGGCGCGAGCGGGGTCGGCCGCCGCGATGTCGTGCTGCTCGTGCGGATCCTTTGCCAGGTCGTACAACTCGCGCCGCGGCGCGAGAATGAACTTGAACTGACCGTCGCGCACCGCCGTGAGCTCGCTCCAGCCGTAGTGGTACCTCGGATACCAGGTTTCGGCGAGTGCGAGCAGATCGACCGGCTGGCCACCGAGCGCGGGACGCAGCGTGGTGCCCTGCACCGCGGCAGGAATCTCGATGCCGGTGAGGTCGAGCACGGTCGGCATTACGTCCACGATGCGCACCTGGTCGGTGATCACGCGGGGCTCGATGCCGGGTCCGGCCATCACGAAGGGAATCTGCACCGAGGCGTCGTACACGAAGAACCCGTGCGTCTGCTCGCCGTGCTCGCCCAGTTGTTCGCCGTGGTCGGCGAGGACCACCACCAACGTCTTGTCGAGCGTCCCGGCTGCGCGCAGCGCCTCGATCAGGCGGCCCACCTGCTGATCGACGAAGGCCACTTCGGCGTCGTACGCGCCCTCTCGCGTCTGCGGAAACTGCGCCGCCACTTCCTCGGGCGCCCGGTAAGGAGAGTGGGCGTCGTAGAGGTGCACCCACGCGAAAAAGGGGCGCGTGTCGTTCTGTCCCAGCCACGCGAGCGCTCGATCGACAACCTCGTTGCCGGGACGTTGAATCGCGTCCAGCCCGGGACCGACGTCCTCGGAGAGATCGAACTCGTCGAAATACTCGTCGAAGCCCTGCGAGATGCCCCAGCGCGAGTCGAGCACGAAGGCTCCGACGAACCCGCCGGTGCGATATCCGCGTCCCTTGAACACCTCGGCCAGCGTGGTCACCCGATCTTCCACGTGAAAGCCCGTGTTGTCTCGCACGCCGTGTCCAGCCGGAAACGCTCCGCTGAAAAGAGACGTGTGGGCCGGCAGCGTCAGCGGTACCGTCGTCGTGGCATTCGCGAACCGTGCGCCGCGCGACGCCAACGCGTCGAACACTGGGGTGCGGGCCCCCGTGTAGCCGTAGGCGCCCACCCGGTCGGCCCGCAGGGTGTCGAGCGTCACGATCAGGACGTGGTGCGGTGCCGTGGACCACCTGCAGGCGCCAACGAGCGCCGCCGTGGCAACCAGCCACAGCCATGCGCGGCGGCTAGCCCGAGAGGCGAACATTCCGGAATTGTACTGCGACGGATGGGTCTGATCCGGAGCCCGACCACCAATGGCTTTCGACGTATCATCGAAACCGGCCTCGGCCGTGCGGCTTCTCCTGCTCATCCTCGCGCTGGCTAGCGTCTCGTGCCGTGGCCTGGCTCCAGCGGCACTGGCGCGCCATGTCCTTCTGATCACCATCGATACCCTGCGCGCCGATCGCGTCGGTGCGTACGGTGCGCCCGGCGCGCGGACACCAGTGCTGGATGGCCTGGCTCGTGACGGTGTCCGCTTCGAACGTGCGTGGGCACCGACGCCGATCACGCTGCCGTCGCACGCGAGCCTGTTGAGCGGGCAGTATCCACCCTCGCACGGCGCACGGCACAACGGCATCGCCATCGGGGCGGCCGTACCGACGCTGGCGACCACGCTGAGAGAGGCGGGGTTCGCGACAGGCGCGTTCGTGTCGGCCTTCCCGCTCGATCGCCGGTTTGGCCTGGCCCGCGGCTTCGACGTCTACGACGACGAGCTGCCGCGCTCGGAGGACGGCAGGCCGCTCAACGAGCGGCCCGGCGCCGAGACCGTGACCCGCGCCATAGCCTGGCTGAGCGCGCATGGCGACGCCCGTGTGTTTCTCTGGGTGCACCTCTTCGAACCGCACGCCCCCTACGGCGTGCCCGGGAGCGGGGCAAGCGTGGAAGCTCGGTACGCCGACGAAGTGGCGACGGCGGATCGCGAGGTGGGCCGGCTGACCGGCGCCCTTGGCGACCGCGCGTCAAGCACACTGATCGTCGCCACCGCCGATCACGGTGAGGCATTCGGTGAGCACGGCGAGACCGGTCACAGCCTTTTCGTCTACGACTCGACCTTGCGGGTGCCGCTGCTGCTACGCGGGCCTGGTATCCCGCACGGACTCCGCGTGGCCGCCGATGTTTCGCTCGTCGACGTGGCCGCCACGGTGACCGCGCTGGCGGGCGTCCAGGGATTTTCGTCCGAGGGACAATCCCTCGTGCCCGCGCTCACGGGCGGGGCCATCGAGCCACGCGCGATCTATGCCGAGTCGTTCGCGCCGCTGTTCGATTTCGGCTGGGCGAGCTTGCGCTCCGTGCGGGAGGGCGGCTGGAAGTACATCGCGGCGCCGCGACCGGAGTTGTACGACACGGGTCGCGATCCCGCGGAGGCTACGAATCTGGCGAGCACCGATGACGACCGCCGGGCACGGCTGGATGCCATCGTGTCCCGCTGGAGCGCCGCGGAACCGCCCGCGGCCGTCTCCGCCGCCCCAGCCGACGTGGCGGCGCGGCTCGGTGCCCTCGGCTATGTCAGCGGCGCGCGGCGCCCCGCTCCGGGGGTCGCCCGGCCGGATCCCAAGGATCGGATCGACATCGCGGCGAGGATCGCGCTCGTGACGTCGGGCGAAGTGCAGGGCGAGGCGCGGATCGCCGCCCTCCAAGCCGTGCTGAAGGCGGACCCCGGCAATCCGCAGGCCCACCTTCGCCTGGGATTCGCCGAGCTCGAGCGCGATCGGTGTGACGCCGCGGGCCCGCACCTGCAGGCCGCCCTCGATGCCGGCGTGCCGTCCGCCGACGCCGGCCTTGGGCTGGCGGAGTGCCTCGGCCGCGCGGGGAACGTCGAGGGCGCCCGCCGTGCGCTGGCAGCCGCACTGCAGGCCGAACCCGGCAACCCGGTGGCCACAGCCAATCTTGGCATCCTCGCGCTCGAGCAGGACCGCCCGGCGGAGGCCATCCCGCTGCTCCGCGAGGCCCTGGCCCGGGAGCCGCGCCTCCTACCGGCGCGGTTTGCCCTCGCGCGGGCACTGGCTCGAATGGGCGACCGCTCGGCGGCCCTCGCCGAGGCCCGCGAGCTGCTGGCGGAGCTTCCGGCCGACGCGCCGCAACGCCCCGAAGTCGAACGGCTCGTCGCAGCGCTGCGATGAGTGGCGGCTACCAGCGGGCAGCTCATCCCAGCTTTCTAGGTGCCATCCGCACCAAAACCGCGCAAACGGCTCGGCTTCAGTCACTTACCGGGGTGGGTCGACTTGACATCTCCGCGGCGTAGTGCTCAGATGGCGAGTTGTGTTATTTGAACGAACGTCCAGAAGGAGTCTCTGTATGCGCACAAAGCGGTTCGCCGCCTCCCTTGCGCTGTGTCTGTTTGCTGTCGTGGCCCCCGCACTCGCGCAACAAACAACCGGCATCATCATCGGCCGCATCCTCGACGACCAGGCGGCGGCCATCCCGGGCGCCACGGTCTCGGCCACCAACCCGAGCACGGGCTTCAACCGCACCGCTGTGAGCGACGCCGAAGGCGTCTATCGGTTGAGCGCGCTGCCCGTCGGGAACTATGACCTGAACGTGGAGTTGCCCGGCTTCACCTCCGTGGACCAGAAGGGCGTCATCGTCAACGTCGGCCAGACGATCACCCTCGACTTCGCGCTGAAGGTGGCGAACGTCTCGGAAACCATCACGGTCACCGGCGCCTCACCCCTGATCGAGGCCTCGGTCTCGTCGGTGGGCGGCGTCGTCGACATCGGCCGTATCGAGAGCATCCCGCTCAACGGCCGCCAGTTCGCCAACCTGGCCGCCACGCTCCCGGGCGTCGGCCTCGGCAACCACTCCGACCCGACCAAGAGCACCCAGTACTCGCCGCAGATCAACGGCGGCAACGGGCGCAACGTGAACTACCAGATCGACGGCGGCGACAACAACGACGACACGGTCGGCGGCCTGCTGCAGCTCTTCCCGCTCGAGGCCATCCAGGAGTTCAACTTCGTCACCTCGCGCGCCAAGGCCGAGAACGGCCGCAGTAACGGCGGCGTGATGAACATCATCACCAAGAGCGGCACCAACAGCCTGCGCGGCAGCTTCTTCGAGCTGTTCCGGGACGATTGGATGAACGCGAAGACGTTCACCGAGAAGCGGAACAACGCCGAGAAGCAGCAGTACAAGCGCAACCAGTTCGGCGGCAGCCTGGGCGGCCCGATCCTCAGGGACCGGCTGCACTACTTCGGCGCGGTCGAGCGAACGCAGCAGGACACCTTCCAGGTGGTGAACACGCAGGGCCTGTTCCCCGAAACGGACGGCATCTACGAGACGCCGTACCGGGAGACGCTGCTCAACGTCAAGGTGACGGCCAACCTCAGCCAGAGCAACTACCTCACGGTCCGCTACGGGCGGAACGAGAACAGCCAGCCGTACAACGCGGCGGCCAACCGCGCGCCGAGCAACTGGGGCGACTCGACCAACGAGTTCAACTCGATCAACCTCAACGAGAACTGGGTGATCGGCAGCAGCATGCTGAACGAGTTCATCTTCCAGTACGCCGACTTCGCGAACAACATCACCGCGCGGAGCCAGGATCCGTTCCGTCAGTACCCCAACGGCGTGCAGATCGGGCAGAGCCCGAACACGCCGCAGACCACCGAGCAGAAGAAGTGGCAGTTCCGCGACGACTTCTCCTGGCACCTCACCGGCAAGGGCGGCGTGGGCCACGACATGAAGGCAGGCCTGAACTTCATCAACGAGCCGCGGCTCTTCATCACGTTCAACTCGGGCAAGGGTGTCCCGCAGAACGTCTACCTCACCGACAACCCGAACGGACCGATCGGAACGGTGACGCTCAACGACGGCGACGCCTCGGCCAACATCCCGCTCAAGCAGTACGCCTTCTACGTGCAGGACGACTGGGCGCTCACCCGGAAACTCACGCTGAACCTCGGGCTCCGCTGGGACCTGATCGACGGCTACCAGTTCGATCAGTCGCTCAACCCGAACTTCGTGCTCATGCAGAACGCCGGCCGCGCGGGCCAACTCGCCGGCATCCGTGGGCTCGAGAACTTCGGCCAGGATCCGCAGAACGACAAGAACAACTGGCAGCCGCGCGTGGGTTTCGCTTACGACCTGCGCGGTGACGGCAAAGACGTGATTCGCGGCGGGTGGGGCATCTACATGGACATGGCCTACACCAACTCGAACGCGCTGTTCGCGGCCAGCGACGCGTCGGGGCGGGGATTCGGCGCGGTATTGTCGGTGGACAACCAGTCAGGCATCCGTAATCCCGACGGGACGTTCTACCAGGTGGGGCAGCCGCTCTCCAACCTCGCCAGTCAGAACCAGTCGAACCCGAACGCGATTCCGCTGTTCGGCCAATGGACGGATCCGCGGCTGCAGATGCCTTACACGCGGCAGGCGTCGTTCGGCTGGTCGCACGAGCTCAGGCCGAGCACAGTGCTCACGGTGGACTTCGTGCGTGCCGACGGGCGTGACCTGAACGTCCGGCCGCGCATCAACACCGGCGAGGTCGGCGGCGGCGCCACGGGGACGCGACGGCTGGCATTCCTCGGCGTCTCGCCGGCGGCGATCGGCACCCGGCCGGCGATCAGCGCCGGCGAAAGCAAGTACACCGCGCTCATCACCGGCGTGAAACGGCGGATGCTCAACAACCTGGACTTCACCGTCACCTACACG
>DATLLC010000393.1:0-7821 GCA_035538015.1 Vicinamibacterales bacterium | reverse complement strand
CGTAGCCACGTTGTGGTTCTGGGTCTGCGTCTCGGTGACCTCGCCAGCGGCGTGATTGGCCGCGGCGAGCGAGCGGATCAGGCCGGCGTATGCGCCTGGCTTGTCGGCTCGGCAGGCTCCCAGGCTTCCCGCCCACAGCGTGATGCCGCCCACGCTCGACGCCGGCTCCACGCGCCGGGTGCTGGCCCACCCGTGAAGGCCGCCGTGGCCATTGTCGGCCACTACCACTCGATCGGCCATACGGCCCGCACAGCACTGCCGGGCCCATTCCAGGTAGAACTCGCGCGCCCGGTCAGGCGGCAGATGCGGATCCAGATGGAACCGACCTCGAAAGCCGGCATACGCGGACTTGGTAATCGCGAGCAGCTCGTCGACGTCGCCCGGCTCCAGCGGGCGCACCTGGCCGACCTCCCTGACAGGAGTCGGCGCGTCGCGGTGCGGGTGAGTGAAGTACGTGACGAGGGCGTCCATGAGCCTGAAGCCACAGGCTTCGAGCGCCGCCACATAGTCCATGTCGGCGACGTCGGCCCTCGCCGTCACGTGGCGATAACCTGTCGAGCGCAGGCGCTCGAGACTCGCCTGCACCAGCGCCGGCAGTGACGCGGCCTGCGACGCCGTACCGCGCAGAGCCCAATCCAGTCGCGCCATCGGGATATCGAAGAACCGCGTGTCCCACTCGAGTGGACGACCCAGCGCGACGATCGCGGCATCGGCTTCACCGGCGACGAGGGCGAAGTGACCCGAGGCGCCGAGAATGCGGTCGACCTCGGCGCGCATCATCGCATCCTGCTGCGCCCGCGACCACACGCGATAGTGCCGATAGGGCTTGTAGGGATAGAGGGCGGCCAGATGGTCGAGGAGCGGGACGTCGGAATCGCGCAGGTCTCGAACGGTCACCGGGATTCATGATAGCGCCTTTGGTAGAATCGACGCGCCGATGGCTTCACGGGTGCTGGTGCTCGAGTACGATGGCGAGCGCGTGACGTTCGACGTGGAGGGCGAGACGTCGTGGGGCGCTCCCGGCGTGCTGCTCGACCAGGACGACAACCTCATCGCCGGGCGACCGTGGGCCGATGCAGGGTTCTCGGTCGAGCCGTTTCTCGCGCCGTCGGACTACGACCGCCTGGTCGCAGGCGTCCGGGTCCTGCTGGAGCGCCGCATCGCGGCCGCGGGGCTGCCGGTACCATCGGGCTTCTCGATGGATCGGTATCACGATGTCGTGACGACCGATGCCGCGCATCGCGCGGTCTCGGATCAAGGCCCATGGTGCTACGGCGTCGCCGACTTGCCAGTCGCGGTTGAGGTGATCAGCGCCCGCATCAGCGAAATCCTCGGGGTGCACGTCTCCACTGCGCCTCCGCACTCCGACTTTCCCGAGCATTTCTGCTTCCGCGTCGTCCGGCCCCGCAGCCGCGACAACAACCCGCCGCATCGCGACGTGTGGCTCGACCGCCTGCGTCATGCGGTCAACATCTACGTGCCGCTCGCGGGCAGCTCGGCGCGTTCGTCCTTGCCACTGGTGCGCGGCTCGCATCGCTGGTCGGAATCGGAGATCGAGCGAACCGTCGAAGGGGCGCGGGTCAACGGCATTGTGTTCACGGTGCCGTCGGTTGTGGGCGCCGCCCATCCCCTGTCACTTCAGCGACCGGACCCTGGTCCCAACCAGGTGTTGGTCTTCTCGCCATACCTGATTCACGGCGGCGCGTACAACCAGCAGCCGGATTGCACCCGGGTGTCCCTCGAAATGCGGTTCTGGCGCCGCGCCTGATGGCCCGCCTCGCGGTCGTCATTCCGGTCTACCAGGCAGAGCAGACGCTCGCCGAGCTCGCCGCGGAGCTGGTGCCAGCGTTGACCGCACTGATCGACGACTACGAAGTGTGGCTGATCGACGATGGGAGCACGGATCAGAGCTGGCGGGAGATCGAACGGCTCGCCGCCGCCAACCCACGCATCCGCGGCCTGAGGCTCATCCGCAACTTCGGAGAACACGTCGCGATTACCGCGGGCCTCGACCGGGCGGCCGCCGATTACGTCGTCGTCATGGCCTGCGATCTTCAGGACGATCCGGCGGCGATTGGCACCATGATCGAGGCCGCACGACGAGGCGCCGACTTGGTGCTGGTCCGCAGAATGAAGCGGCGGGACGGGTGGCTGAAGCGACAGCTGGCGCGCGCGTTCTACGCGCTGATCTCCCTGCTCTTCCACGTCGACTACGACTATCGCGTCGGCAACTTCCGGCTGCTCACCCGCCGCGCGGTGGACTATTTCCGGCTGCACCGCGAGCGGATGCGCAACGTGAACGCCATCATGGCGTTGATGGGCCTGACGACCGCCTACGTGGACGTGACGCACCGGGCACGGCGGCACGGCAGGAGCACTTACACGCTGACGCGCTCGGCCCGCATGGCGGCCTCGGTCATCATCGGCTACTCCGATATTCCGCTGCTCGTATCCGGGGCGTTCGGCGGCATGCTGATCCTCAGCGCGGCCGTTTGGGCGCTGTGGCTCGGCGTGACCGGAATGCTCGGCGGGTCGGCCTCCGGTGTGGCGCTGGTCGGCTGCGCCGTCATGGGGATCGGGGGCCTCGTTCTGGTGAACATGGGTATTGTCGGCGCCTACCTGGGCCGGGCCGCGCGCGAGGCCAAGGAGCGCCCTATGTACTTCATCAGCGAGTCCTGCAATACCACGGTCAGAGACCGCTAGAGACTCGCCGCAGCGCACACCTACGCGGAGGTCTGGACCCGCATTGGGTGTAATATGAAGAGGTTGTGGCCATGGGCGGCTAGCTCAGCTGGGAGAGCGCCGCGTTCGCAACGCGGAGGTCGGGAGTTCGAGCCTCCTGCCGTCCACCACTTAGCCAACCATAATCAATACCTTACGGCGCTTCAGCACTGGAGCGCCGTTCGTGTCTTGGATAGGCGATGGCCGGCGTTTTCCTCGCCTGCCCTCCTCGGGACAATACGGTGTCTCGCAGGCGGTCCCTGTTTCCGGGGGTTCTGCGTACGATGTGTCGGCATCGATCACTACCGACGCCACCGGTCGTCACGCCGACGCACGTGCAACTAGGCGCCGTTCGGCTGAGCCGGCGCCCATCCGCACCGCCTGCGCTTCTGCTATGGTGGAGTGACCGTGCGTCACTTCGCGCTCGTCCTGCTTGGCGCTTTGGCCGCGGCAGCCCCGTTGGCCAGCCAGACGCCCGATCCGGCGGCGCTCGCCGCACGCATCCAGGCACGGTACGCGACCATCAAGGACTTCGAGGGCGATTTCGTCCAGACCTACGAGGGCGGCGTTCTACGAACCAAGACCACCGAGAGCGGTACCCTGGCCGTGAAACAGCCCGGTCAGTTCCGCTTCGTCTACACCAGGCCGGAGCGCAAGGAGTTCGTGTCGGACGGAACGACCATCCATACCTACCTGGTCGCCGACAAGCAGGTGATCGTCAGCCCGGCGCCTGGCCCGGGAGAGTCGACGACGCCTGCGCTGTTCCTGGCCGGGCGTGCCGATATTGCACGGGATTTCACCGCGAGCGCGACGCAGCTGGCGTCGGCGCCAGCTGGGCTGGCCACCTTGAAGCTGGAGCCGCGCAAACCCGACCCGGACTACGAGTGGTTCGCACTGGGCGTCGATCCGACGAGCTTCCAGATCCATCAACTGGTGGCAATGGACCGCCAGGGCGGCCGTTCAACTTTCACATTCAGCAATCTAAAGGAAAACCGCGGGTTGACCGATAATACATTCCGGTTTCGTATCCCTCGCGGAGTGGATGTCGTCAACCATGCCGGCCGACGCCCGTAGCCGACCCTCCACGCTTTCGCTGACGGTGCTCGCCGCGATGCTGCTGCTGTTGCAGGCCTGCGCGACGTCGGGCGCGATGTCGACGGCGAGAGACGCGGAAACGCGCCAGGACTACGATTCCGCCGTCGCCGCCTATACGGCTGCCCTCCGCAAGGATCCCGACAGCAAGGACGCCCGGCTGGGACTGGAACGCGCGAAGCTGCGCGCCGCGCAGGACCATTTCGCCCGCGGTCGCCGCCTCTCGGCGACCGGCAAGCTCGAAGAGGCACTGATCGAGTACCAGATCGCGGCCGAGTTGACGCCTGCCAATGGCGACGTCCAGACCGAGCTGCGGACCCTTCGCACCCAGGTGCGCAACCAGATCGCGGTTCGCGAGGACGGCAAGACGCGGCTCGAGGCACTGGTCGACCAGAGCCGCACGGCGCCGCTGCCCGGAACCGATCTACCCGAGGACGTCACCCTTCCCGACTCGCTCGTCTTCCGCGAGGCCAGCGCGCGGGACGTCTTCTCGGCGATCGGCAAGTTCGCCAATGTCAGCGTGGCCTTCGACCCGACCTATCGCGATCAGACGGTCTCCATCGACCTGCGCCATGCGACGCTGGGCGAGGCGCTTACGTCCCTGGCCACGGCCACGCGGACGTTCTGGCGGGTGACGGCTCCGCGTACGATCGCCGTGGTGCCCGACACCCAGGCCAAGCGCCGCGAATACGAGGAGGAAGTAGTCCGCACCTTCTATCTCAGTAACGCGGACCTGAAGGAAACCATCGACATCCTGCGGATCGTCGTGGACGCTCGCCGGATTGCTGCGATGACCGCCACCAACGCGATCACGATCAAGGACACGCCGGAACGCGTGACGGCCGCGGGCCGCATCATCACGGCCATCGACAAGGCCCGTCCCGAGGTGGTCATCGACGTCGAGCTCCTGGAGGTGGACCGCACGCATCTCAACGAGTTCGGCCTGCAGCTCGCTTCCCCCACGTCGTCACCAACGGGGATCAACGGTCAGGTGGACGTCAATCAAGAGGGCTTCACACTCCGCGATCTGACGACCCTCACACAATCGGGCGTCTATCTCACCAACCTGCCGGCTCTGTATTACCGCCTGTTGAAGACCGACAGCGCGACGCGCATCCTGGCCAACCCCCAGCTGCGCACGTCGGAAGGCATGCCCGCGCAGGCACGCTTCGGCGAGCGCGTCCCGGTGCCGGTGACCACGTTTGCGCCCATCGCGCAGGGTGGCGTGCAAACGCAGCCGATCACGTCGTTCAACTACGAGAACATCGGCGTCAACATCGACATCACGCCCCGCACGCATCACGACGATGCGGTGTCGCTCGCCGTGAAGGTGGAACTGAGCAGCATCTCGGGGACCGGCTATGGCGGGCTCCCCACGTTCGGCAACCGCTCAATCAGCACGGTCATCCGCCTGAAGGATGGAGAAACGAACCTGCTGGCAGGCCTCATCCGGGACGAGGAACGACGGTCCCTCGCCGGCGTGGCCGGCCTCAGCGACTTGCCACTGGTCGGCCGGCTGTTCGCCCACAACCAGAAGGAAACCAAGGAAACCGACATCATCTTGACGTTGACCCCGCGGATCGTGCGGGTGCTCGACCTCACGCCGACCGATCTCGCCGCGTTCCGCGTCGGACGCGACGGCGGCGCGGGCGGGGTCGACCTGCCGCCGCTGCCAGTCCCCGTGCCCCAGCCGGCCACCCCTCCCAGGCCACCCGGTGGCACCGTCCAACCCCCACCACCGGGTGACGCCGCTCCTGGCGCGCCCGTGCTCGCGCCGACGGTGCCAACGCCGGGGACGGCGACACCCATCAAGCCTCCGCCGAGGCCCGGCGGAAACTAGAAAAGCCTTCGTCAGATCTTACTGACGTCCGCGCCCAGCATCTGCAGCCGTTCGACCAGCTGGCTGTACCCGCGCTCGACGGTTTCGAGCGGCTCGACCCTGCTCTGTCCATCCGCGGCGAGCGCCGCGGCAATCAACGCCATGCCCGACCTGATGTCGCGGCTGTCGAGGGGCTTCCCCCGGAGGCGGCACGGGCCGGTGACGATGATGCGATGGGGGTCGCAGAGAAACAGATCGGCGCCCATGCCGCTCATTTGCTCGAGGGCGAACAGCCGCAGTTCGTAGAGCCAATCGTGCACGAGTGTCGCGCCATCGGCCTGCGTCGCCAGCACCGTGACCAGGCTCACGAGGTCGCTCGGAAACCCGGGCCACAGTCCGGTCGTGATTCGTCCCGCTCCGACCAGCGCACTGGGGCGCACGCGAAAGACATCGCCGTCCTGGGTGCACTCCACCTGCATCTTGCGGAGCACGCTCGAGGCGACCTCCATGTCGATGGGCCGCGCGCCGGCCACGTCAATCTCCCCGCCGGTGATGGCGGCCACCACGGCCCAGCTGCCCGCCTCGATGTAGTCGCCGTCCAATTCCTTCGCGGCGGCACCGAGCCGCATCCCGCCTTCGACGCGCAGGGTATGCGAGCCATCGCCCTCGATGCCGACACCCATCCGACGAAGGAACTCGCAGAGCTCGACCACATGCGGTTCGCAGGCGGCGTGACGAATCTCCGAGACGCCAGGAGCGGCCGCGGCGGCGAGCAGCGCCGTCTCCGTGCCCGTGACCGACGCCTCGTCGAGGTAGATGGAGGCGGGCTTGAGCCCGTCCACCGCCTCGAGACGGTGGCCACTGCCCTCCACGACCCGGGCGCCCATCGCGGTCAACGCCTCGATGTGCGTTCGAATGCTGCGCCGCGCGGGGAAGTCACCGCCCGGCGGCGCGACGTGCGCACGCCCTTTGCGAGCGAGCAGGGGACCGAGCAGCAGCACCGATCCCCGCAACCGCCCCACCAATGCACTGTCCGGCTCGTGCTTCACGACATCCCGGCACTGAATGCGCAGTGTCGTGCTGCCGATCCCCTCGACTTCGGCGCCCAGATCGAGCAGCAGCCTCGCCATGACTTCCACGTCGGCGATGCGCGGTACGTTGGTGAGCGTGCACGGTTGATCGGTGAGCAGGCACGCGGCCATCAGCGGCAGGGCCGCGTTCTTGTTGCCTTCGACGTCGACGCGGCCCTGGAGACGCCGCCCACCGTGAATGACGAGCGTGGACATAGCAGATGGAGGAGATGATCGGCAGTCGGCAGTCGGCAGTCGGCAGTCGGCAGTCGAAGAGATTATCGACGAAAGCCGCTCACGACAGGCGGACAATTTCCTCGCGCAGCGTTACTCCGAAGCGATCCTTCACGGCCGTCTTGCAGCGCTCGATGAGCGTCGCAATGTCGCCAGCGGTCGCGTTCCCGGTATTGATGATGAAGTTGGCGTGCGACGTGGACACCTGGGCGCCGCCGACCGTCGCGCCCTTCAGTCCGGAGCGATCGACCAGCGCCCCCGCCGAGGGCGGGATGTCCGCGGGGACCCGATCGCGTGCGGGATCGGGATTCATGAAGATGCAACCCGCGCTTGGCGACTCCAGCGGCTGCGTCCGCTTCCTGAACGCCAGCGATTCGCGGGCCGTGGCGCGCAGTCGCTCGGGCTCCGCTCCCGCCGTGACGCGAAACGCCGCCCACAGCACCATCTCGCCCGTCCGTTTCAGGCGGCTGTCGTCATAGCCGAACTCCATCCGGTCGGCCGGCGCCTGCAGCAGCGTGCCGTCGGTCCGTACCAGCCGGACACTTTCCACCAGGTCTCCGATATTCACCTGCTTCCAGTGGGCGTTCCCATAGACAGCGCCACCGACCGTGCCAGGCGTGCCGGCCCACGACTCCAACCCGGCCAATCCACGGTTGATGGTCCAACGCACCAGACCATTGATCGTGACGGCGGCATCGGCCTTCACGAGGTTCGTGCCCACCAGGCTCACTTCGCCGCCCTTCGGACGCAGCACCAAACCGCGCACGCCCTCATCAGGGACCAGCACGTTGGACCCTCCGCCGAGTACGCGCACCGGCAGCAACCGGCAGCACGTCCCCCGCCAGCAGGGCACGACCATCCAGGCCGCCCATGCGACTCACCAGG
>DATLLC010000392.1:0-9240 GCA_035538015.1 Vicinamibacterales bacterium | reverse complement strand
CGAGGATCGACCCGGTCATCGCGCTACGCACCGAGTGATCCCTCGACGAGCCGAATCGACGGCTCCGTCGCTGCCGTCAGCCACGGCCGGAATCGACTGAAGCCAGTGGGCATGAACCCGGCGAGCGCTGACAGCCTCTTCTCCCGTCGCGCCTTTCTCGCGGGAGCGCTCGCGGCCGCTGGCTCCTCAGCGTTGCGGATCGACGCGAGCCAGCCGCGCCGCCGCGGCGCTCAAGGCCAGCATCCTTGCGCATCAGACCTCGGCGGAAGACGCCGGGAAATTGGCTCAGGCGGCCGGCGTCAAGACGCTCGTCCTTTCACACCTTGTTCCGCCCGACGACCCCGAGGTGACGGACCGCATGTGGATCGACGCCGCGCGCCGTCACTTCCGAGGTCCGGTGATTCTCGGGAGGGACCTGCTCGAGATCTGACGCCGCCTGCCGAGACGCGCTGAATCGTCAGCTATAGTTCGGCGGCAACGGGCCGGTCTGGCGACTGGCGAGCTCGCAGGAACGCCGCGGTTCGACCCGCATCGCCCGCCATCGCCCAGAAGCGGTCGGGGTGGTTGTATCCATCGGCGTACAGGTCCGCGACGGCCTGATCGCGGGCGGCGGCCGATATCAGCTCGCGAAAGTGTGGGGCCGGTGACCGCAGCCGTGCGTTCGACGCGTCGCTGACCGGAACGACATACGCGCAGATCGCTCGCTCGACGCGCTCACAGAACGCACAGTCGAAGACGGTCGCGTCGCGGACCGCGTCGCACAGTACGCCAGCAGCGTGGGACGCGTTGTTGGCGCCCTGGCCGGTGATCGGGTCAATGACGACGTGCGCGTCGCCAAGGGCGATCGCATTGCGGCCGTTCGCGAGCGTCACAAAGCCTCGGCGCACCGTAGGCGTGATCGCTGCGTGGCAGAGGTCGATCGGCCTCGAGACACCGAACGCACCCGGTTCCACGCGCTCGTAGATGGCGGCTGCGTGCACGCGCAGCAGGTCGAGGACCGTTGTCGCGAACGCGGGTGGATCGTCGTCGTAGTGCAGGCGCCGGAGAGGCTCGAACGCTCCATCAGCCGTGATGAAAATGCCGATGCCGGTCAGACCAGGCTCGAAGGACTGCATCGGGACGACCAGGATTTCGCCGCTTCCCGGGACGACGGTCAGCTCGAGGGACGGCGGCTCCGTATAGCCGATGCCGCGGAACAGCCCGGCCACCACGAGGCGCTGCGGCCGGGTATAGGGCGACTGCTCCACGACACGGGGGAAGATGTTCGAGAGCGTCGCGCGTCCCGACGCCACCACGAGCAAGTCGTGTTGCCAGGCCAGGTTCTCGATCTCGCCAGCCTGGACGGTTCGGATGACCACGTTTCCGCCCCGGGTCGATTATTGGAGAGCCGGCGCGCGAGCTGCTGGTCGGGCGTGCGCTCGGCGTAGAGAGTGACCGGGATGGCCGACGACTGGAGGGACAGGGCCAGATGCAGTCCCGCAATCCCGCTGCCGATGATACCGACGTCTGCCATCGCGACCTCCGCCGTTCGAGTCGACTGAAAATCGGGCCCCTTGGAAGGGCGCCTCTTGCGGCGGGCGACCCGGGACCGTATGCGACACAGTAGCGTCGCGTCGAATCCGGCGTGTAAGAGGCCGGTAAGGATTCGGTGGGAGTTCGGTCAGGGCATGTTGGTGCATCGGAGCGGTCATCGGTGTTGGGCTAGAATGCCCGCGCCAGTACGGGCGGCCCATGGTCCGCGTCAAGGGGAAGGAAGGAGTCCATGTCCCTCAATCTCCCCGAGCACCCGTCGCACGAGCGTCGCAGCGTTCGCGCAAGCCTGCACCGCTGGAGACACGGCGGCGCTCAGCGAGCTCTCGAGACTGGACCGAGCGCTCACCCGGGAACGCGTGGCCGGCGGCAGCACGGGCCTGCACGTCGAACACGGTCGAGGTTCAATTCGAAGAGGATCTGTATTCTCCGTTCTATGGAGGCCGACGGTTCAGCATCCTGGACATCAACGGGCTGACGTTGATCTTCTGGCAGCCGGAGTGGCTCGGGCCGAGCGCGGCTGCGTAGCCGTCTGAGGAGAGCGATGCACAAGTTGACGGCCGCTGCCGGCAGTATGGTCTTCTTCCTGGTTGCCCCCACGATGGTTGCGGGCGTCATTCCATGGTGGATCACGGGATGGCAGGTGGCACGGCCGCTGCCCTACGGCCGGCTCGTGCAGATCGCCGGTGGTCTCCTCGCCACTCTCGGCGCAGGCGTGCTGGTGCATGCGTTCGCCAGATTCGTGGTCGAGGGCCGGGGGACGCCAGCACCGGTCGCGCCGACGCAGCACCTCGTTGTCGGCGGACTGTATCGCCATGTCAGAAATCCCATGTATCTCGCGGTGTTGTCGGCGATCGTCGGTCAGGCGATGATACTTGGCCGTCGCTCGTTGGTCCTCTATGCCGCCGCGGTCGGCCTGGCCTTCGTGACGTTCGTGCGCGGGTACGAGGAACCGACCCTCGCGGCGACATTTGGCCCCGAGTACGACGCGTACCGGCGCGCAGTACCGGGTTGGTGGCCACGGTGGCGCCCGTGGCGGCCCGACCCGCTGGCTCGAAGCACAGGCGAGCAGCGCAGGCAATGAGTGGGCCTGTACCACCGTCTGTCCCCACGAAGTTCGCTCCGCATCGCATCAGTCGCTCGTGCACTGGTACTCTGGCCGCCGATGACGTTCGCCTTCGCCGTGCTGATCGTGGCCCTGGCTGGAGCCGCGTCGAGTCAACCCGCCCCACCTGCCGCGCGTGAGATAGCGCCGGATACGTACCTGGTGCCGGGCGCCATGCTCCCGGATCGCGGACCCGACGGCAACACCGTGGTCGTCGTCGGGCCCTCGGGCCTGATCGTCGTCGACACCGGCCGCCATCCGTGGCACAGCGACGGCATCCTCGCCTTCGCACGCGAGCGGCGCCTGCCGGTCACGGTCGTTGTCAACACCCATTGGCACCTGGACCACTCGAGCGGCAACCGCCGCGTGAAGGCCGCTCACCCGGACGCGAAGGTCTACACCACCACCGCCGTGAATCGAGCGCTGGACCCGGGCGGCTTTTTGGCCCGCAACCTGGCGGCGGCGCGCGAACGGCCACCCGACCCGAAAGCCTCGGCCACCAGGCTCGAGGAGACCGCTTTGTTCCTGGCCACGATGGAGGCTGCGGATTCACTGCGGCCGGACGTCCCGGTGGAGCATTCGGGCATGCTCGACCTCGCCGGGCGGAAGCTCGCGGTGCGGGTCGCCGCCGACGCGGTCACCGACGCGGATCTGTGGCTCTACGACGAGGCCACCGGCGTGGCGCTGATCGGCGACCTGGTGACCCTGCCGTCACCATTCTTCGAGAGCGCCTGCCCTGCCGGCTGGCAGGCGGCGCTCGATGCGGTGTGGGCCACGCCATTTCGCGTGGCCGTGCCCGGACATGGTGTGCCGATGAGCCGTGCCGAGTTCGACACCTATCGGCGTGCGTTCGGCAGGTTTCGAACGTGTGTCGGCAGCGACAGCACCGTCGCCGACTGCGCCGCCGGGTGGACCCAGGACATCGGATCGCTGCTCGGCAGCGAGGCCGATCGGCGACAAGCGACCGAATACGCCACGTATTACGTCGACTTCCTGCGAAAGAACGGTGGCAAGAGTCCGGACTGTCGCACGAAGTGACATCGCGGCCCCGCCCGGAGGGACGGCGTCGATTTCAATCAGCCGAGCGAAACAGGGTGACGCGCGAAAAACGTTGAGAGCGCCGCCGCCATGCCACCCGGGTCCTGGGCATGCAGCAGATGCGTCGCATCCGGAAGGATGAAGGGCTCGACGTCAGGCAGCCAGGCAAGCAGCAGGTTCCAGCGCTCGCGGAAGATCGGCTGACTTTGCCCTCCCAGGACGGCCAGAACCGGTTGCGTGACGCGCTGTGCCTCGTCCCGCGTAAAGACCCACTGCTGCACCGCGGGCAGCTCCTGGCCAAAGAACGTGTCGGCATCGGCAACGGCCTGCTCGAAGGCACGTGGCACGGCATGATCCAGCACGCTCCGGTAGTCAGGGCCGCAGGTGCCCTGCATCCACGAATCGACCGCCCTGGCGAGGTCGCCCTCGCGGTAGGTCCGGAGAACCGGCTGCACGATCTCTTCGACGAATGCTCGTTGCACCTCACTCGTCGGGGCGGGCCGCGCCGCGTCCAGGAGCGCCAGTGTCTGAACCGCGTCCGGGGCATCCAGCGCCAGTTGAAGAGCCATCATCGCGCTGGACGAGTGACCGACGATATGGGCCCGCTCGATGCCGAGATGATGGAGGAGGAGTCGACCGTGTGCACCCTGGTCCGCGATGCTGACGGGGCCGGGCAACCGGGTGCTGCCGACATAACCGGCGCGATGGTAACGGACGAGCCGATACTGCTCGAAGAGCGCTGGCTCTTCCATGAGGGGCAGGAAGAAGTCGGCGCACACACCTGCGTGCATCAGCAAGACCGGCTCACCAACTCCACGAATCTCGAACTCGAGTTCGAGACCATCCAGAGGCGCCCTGTCCAATCCTGCCATGACAGGCCTCCAACACCGTCGTCCCTTCTCACTCTAGCGCGATTTTCCAACGTCTCCACCGCGACCGCGCGATACAGATGCTGTCAGGCGGCTGCAGCCGAGGCGAATGTGTAAGGTCACCCTCTGGCATCGCGTAACGGGTTGACCGACAGCTCGTGATGGGCCCGCGCCCGTGCGCGATCGATCTGCTCGGGCGTCGCGCCCAGCGTGTCGAGAATGTCCTCGATGAAGGCCAGCGCCACTTCGCCCTCACCTGAATACACCTGGTTGGCGCCGGCCTGCTTCAGTGTGGCGGCGCCGCGGAGATAGGTGGCCCGCGCGAGCACGCGAATCTTCGGGTTGAGCTCGCGGGCCAGGCGGATCACGTCTTCGCTCTGGGCCATGCCGGCGGACGTGAGGATGAGGCTGCCCGCGCGCCCCACTCCAGCGGAATCGAGTGTCTCGGGACGAGTCGCGTCTCCGTACACCGCATTGATGCCCTCCTGCCGCAGCGCGCGCACGGTATCGATGTTGAGCTCGATCACCGTGGGAGTGACCTCGTTGTCCTGCAGCAGCCGGACGACGGTCCGGCCAGTGGGCCCGAAGCCGATGATCACGGCCCGGTGGCTGGGGTCGGTTGCGCGGGGCGCACCAATCGGTAGCAGGTCCGAAGGGACCGATGCGGCCCGATTCAGAAACGCCGCAAGCCGCGGCCGTTCACTTACCCATCGGCCGATCGGTCGAATGGTCCGGTAGCCGATCGGATTGAGCACGATGCTCGCGATCGAGGTGGCCACGAGCACGTTGGTCGCCTCGGTGGTGAGGATCCCGAGCTCGCGGCCGAGACTCGACAGGATGAACGAGAACTCGCCGATCTGCGCCAGGGCCACTCCCACCGTCAGTGAGGTCCGGAACGGATAGCGCAGGGCCCACACCAGGATCAACGCCACGATCGGTTTCGCGACGAGGACTATCGCCAGCGCGCCGGCAAGCAGCGCCGGCGAGGTCGACAGCGCCGCGGGATCGAGCAGCATGCCGATCGAGACGAAGAACAGCACGGCGAAGGCGTCGCGCATCGGCAGGGCCTCGGCGGCGGCGCGCAGGCTGTAGTCGGAGCGACCCACCACCATCCCCGCCAGGAACGCGCCGAGGGCCATCGACACGTTGAAGATCTGCGACGAGCCGACCGCGATGCCCAGCGCGATGACGAGCACCGTCAACGTGAAGAGCTCGCGCGACCGCGTGTCGGCCACGTAGTCGAGCACGCGCGGAATGACTCGCGTGCCAACGAGGGCCGCGAACGCCACCAGCGCCGCAACCTTCGCCCCGGTCGCGATCAACGCCAGCCAGAGCGGCGTCTCCGCATGGTCGGCGCCGAAGAGCGCCGGGAGCAGGACCAGCGCCAGTACCGTGAACAGGTCCTCCACCACCAGCCAGCCGACCGCGATGTGACCCGGCTGCGTATGCAAGTCGTTGTTGTCCGCGAGCACGCGGATCAACACGACCGTGCTGGCAACGGAGAGGGCGATGCCGAAGATCACGCCGGCCGACCATTCCCAGCCCAGGCTGCGGGCCAGGAGCGCGCCGAGGAGCGTGGCCGCGCCGCTCTGGACGATCGCGCCTGGCACCGCAACCCCACGCACCGCCAGCAGTTCGTCGAGATGGAACTGCAGGCCGACGCCGAACATCAGCAGGATGACGCCGATCTCCGCCAGCTGTTCCGACAGCGACGCATCAGCCACGAAGCCCGGCGTGTGCGGCCCGACCAGCACGCCGGCTAGCAGATAGCCCACGATCGGCGAAAGGCCCAGGCGCTGGGTGATGTAGCCAAGCACGAGCGCGGCGCTGAGGCCGCCCGTGAGGGTCAGGATGAGCTCGTAACCGTGCATGTCGCCTGTCAGGTTACCAACTGCCACCAGGAGACGGCTCGACCTCCCGACCCCGCGGCGACGGCCGGACCTTGAACGGCGGCCGATTGGCGTCGTCGAATGCCAGACCTGGAGTCTCTCGGAACAAGTTGTAGACGGTCTACGTCCTTAGGCTGTAGGTTGCCTACACCCATGGCCAAACCTCCCGACGACCGACGCCTGGACCTGCTCCAGGGCACCCTCGACATGCTCATCCTGCGCACCCTCCAGTGGGGGCCGCGCCACGGCCACGGTATCGGCCAGGCCATTCGGCAGCAGTCCGACGACCTGCTGAAGGTCGAGACCGGCTCGCTCTACCCCGCCCTGCATCGCCTCGAGAAGCGCGGCTGGCTCAGGGCGGAGTGGGCCGTCAGCGAAGCCAACCAGCGAGCCAAGTTCTATCGGTTGACGGCGGCCGGCAAGGCTCAGCTCTCCCGCGAGCAGGATCGCTGGTCGCAGCTGGTGCACGCCATCGGCCGCATCATGAACCCGTCACCGGAGCTGGAGGAATAGACGCCATGCGCCCTGACGAACGTGAGCTCGACGACGAGATCCGCGGCCACCTGGCGATCGCGATCCAGGAACGGATCGATCGCGGGGAAGATCCGCAGGCGGCGCGGCTGGCGGCGCTTCGGGAGCTCGGCTACCTCCCGGCGGTCCGCGACTCCATGCGACGGGTCTGGTACAGCCGCTGGTTCGAAGCGGCGATGGCGTTTGGCCTGGACGTGCGGGTTGGCCTCCGCTCCCTGCTCCGGACCCGAGGCCTCGCAGCCACCGTTGTCATCACCCTGGCGCTCGGCATCGGCGCCAACGCCGCCATCTTCAGCGTCGTGCGCGGCGTGCTGCTACGGCCGCTCGTCAATCGCGACGAGGATCGCCTCGTCTACATCCGCCAGAGCGCGCCGGGCCTCGGCTCCGAGAACACCACGTTCTCGGTGCCCGAGATCGACGACTTCAAGGCCCGCGTAACGACGATCACCGCATTCGGCGACTTCTCGGTGATCGGTTTCAACATGGTGGGCTTCGGTGAGCCGCGCGTCGTCCAGGCCGGGGTCGTGAGCGGCTCGTACTTCGAGGTGATAGGGCTCCGGCCGGTCCTCGGCCGCCTGATCGACCGGTCGGATGACGGGAAGGACGCGGCTGGCGTGGTGGTGCTCACGCACCGCTTCTGGAGCACGTCGCTCGAGGCCGATCCGAACGTCCTCGGCAAGACCATCCGCCTCGGGCCACGCCCCGCAACGGTGATCGGCGTCCTCGAACCATCGGTTCCCTATCCGGCGGACACGGAGATCATCGCGAACGTGGTCACCAGCCCGCACCACCTGGGCGCGACGATGGTGACGGAGCGAACGCACCGGATGACGGAGCTCTTCGGGCGGCTGGCACCGGGAGCCTCCGTCGAAGACGCACGCGCGGAGTTGACGGCCATTCACGACTCGATGAAGGGCGAGCATCCCGACGCGTACTCGACTCGCGCGAACCCTCAGCTGAGTGTGAAGCGGCTGCGCGAGCAAATCGCCGCGCCTGCCCGCACGGTGCTGCTGGTGCTGCTCGCGGCGGCTGGAATCGTCTTCGTGATCGCGTGCTCGAACGTCGCCAATCTGATCCTCGCCCGCTCGGTCCGGCGTGAGGGCGAGCTGGCCGTGCGGGCGGCACTTGGCGCCAGCCGGGGCGCGTTGCGCAGAACCCTGCTGGCCGAAAGCCTCGTGCTCTGCGGCGCCGGTGCGGTGCTGGGCGTCCTGCTCGCGCGTCCGTTCGTGACTATCGTCGCGCGCTATGCGGCCCGCTTCTCGGTTCGCGCGTTGGAAGTGACGGTGGACACCAGCCTGCTCTGGGTCGGAGCGAGCCTGGCGATGGCGGCGGCCGTGCTGCTCGCCTACGTGCCTCGGCTGCCCTCGACCCAGGGACCGGCGGGATTCGGACTGGCCAGCGGCAACCTCCGGATTACGCCCGGCACCAACCGGCGGCTCCGGCTGTTCGCCACGGCGCAGATCGCGTTCTCATTCGTGCTGCTGGCCGGCGCGGGCATGCTGCTGGCTGCGCTGGTCGCACTGCAAACCGCGAACACCGGCTACAACATGCGCCAGGTGCTCGCCATCGACGTGCCGGCGGCGCTCGGTGACACACGAGCCAAGGTCAGCGACTTCTACGCGGAGATCTCGCGCCGGGTCGCCGAGCTGCCGGGCGTGGAAGGCGTGGCCGCGGGCAGTCACGTGCCGTGGCGGGATGCCGGCACGTTCGGTCCCGGATTCCAGTTTGCCGTCGAGGGGTACACGCCGGCCGATGGCGAGGAGAATCCGCACGCGCGCATGCGGATCGTGGCGCCCGGCTTCTTCTCGGTGCTGGGCGTGCCGCTCCTGTCCGGGCGCGAGTTCAGCAACGACGACCGCCGCGACGCCGAGCCGGTGGCCATCATCAGCCAGAGCGTGGCGCAACGCCTGTTTCCTAATGGCGAGGCCGTGAACCGGAAGGTGTGGTGGACCGAGGCGCTCTTCGGCAAGCCCGAGCCGCGTCGCATCGTCGGCATCGTGGCCGACGTGGACGACGAAAACGTCGTGCGCGGGCCGGCGCTCACTATCTATCAACCGCTCCAGCAGGTGGGGTTTGCCGGCCGGCTGTTCGTACACGCCTCCAGCGATCCCTACGCGCTGGTGCCGCCGATCACGCGGATCATCCGCTCGGTCTCGGCCGATCAGCCGGTGGAGCGTGCGGCCACCCTCGAGGACGTGCGCGCCGAAGTGCTCTCGCCCGAGCGGCTCAACGCCTTCGTGTTCTCCGGGTTCGCCGGCATCGCGCTGCTCATCGCCGT
>DATLLC010000391.1:0-5165 GCA_035538015.1 Vicinamibacterales bacterium | reverse complement strand
GTGCGATCGCTCTTCCTTGGCGGCGCGGCCGCCCTGGTGTGCGGCGCCATCGCCATCTCGGCCCAGGCCCCTCCTGTAACGGAGAACTTCACTGCCATCGTCGAACGAACGCAGAAGGAGAAACCCACCTTTGCCAAGCGCCAGCAGGATCTGCTGGCCCTGCGCTACGACCTGGCGAACCGGCCGGCCCCGGGCGTGACGATGTCGCGCGGGAAGGCGGTGCAGGATGGCGTGCGCGTCAAGCTTCCGGCCGGCATGACCTGGGACAAGCTCGCTGCCATGACACCCGAGGAGATCAAGTCGGCAAACGCCTGGCCACCGGGCCTCCTGCCTCTGCCTCATCCGCACCACGAGTCCGGCGGCATGATCTTCCCGCGGTCGACCATCGACGAGACCAAGAAGCAGACCGAGCGGGATCTCACTCGCTTCGACCTCGACTTCGACCTGCCGGATCACATGCTGCCCGAGTTCCCGGCGCCCATCTACCTGACGACGCGGCCCGACCTGGGCGATGTCTCGAAAGGTCAGCTGGTCACGATCGAGAACTTCTACGAGCTGTTCAGGGACATCTTGAACCCGAAGCAGCTCGAAGGGCTGCGGCTGCTCGTCTCGCCGTTCCCGCAGCAGCAATTCAACGCCACCCCGGATCGCCGGACGCTCAAAGCGCACCAGGGCGTGACCTGCTTCGACTGCCATTCGAACGGACACACCAACGCCGCGACACACACCGTTGGAGACATCCGCCCGAACGAGCACCGTCACCGCATCGACACGCCAACCCTGCGCGGCGTCAACGTGCAACGCCTGTTCGGCTCGCAGCGGGCGCTCAAGACGGTAGAGGATTTCACGGAGTTCGAGCAGCGCGCGGCCTACTTCGACGGCGACCCGGTCAAGGCCCAGGCCAAGGGGGTGAATGTCCTCGAGCGTGGCAGCCAGGTGCATGCCATGAGCGAGTTCCAGAGCATCCTGGACTTCCCACCGGCGCCGAAGCTGAACGTGCTCGGTCGTCTCGACCCCGCGAGGGCCACCGAGGCCGAGCGGCGCGGCGAGGCCCTGTTCTTCGGCAAGGCGCAGTGCTCCACGTGCCACGTCGCGCCGTACTACACCGACAACCTGATGCACAACCTGATGACCGAGCGGTTCTTCAACGAGGTGACGATCAACGGCCGCAAGGCGTCGATGGATGGCCCGATCAAGACCTTCCCGCTTCGTGGCATCAAGGATTCGCCGCCCTACCTGCACGACGATCGCCTCATGACGCTCGACGACACGGTCGAGTTCTTCAGCCTCGTGCTCGGGCTGAAGCTGACGACGCCGGAGAAGCAGGACATCGTCGCGTTCCTGCGCGCTCTGTAGTCCGGACTGGCCGGGCAGCCCCCTGCCCGGTCGGCGTTCCCCCTTCCCGGTGGCATGCCGGCACATGACCGACGAACTGCTCGCGATCCTCGTCATCTTCAGTGGCCTGTGGCGGGTTGCTCCGACGCCGTGAACGCCAGGGAATCCATCACTGCGGAGGCCGTAGCCTTCCTTCGCCGGCCCGACGCCTATCCCGAGCCGAGCGGCGAGGTGTCGGTGATCGAAACCCACATGTCATGGGTGTTCCTCGCGGCTGCGCACGTCTACAAGCTGAAGAAGGCCATCCGCCAGGACGGCATGGACTTCAGCACACCCGACCTTCGGCGGCGAAACTGTTTGGAAGAAGTGCGCCTCAATCGACGCCTCGCGCCAGGGGTGTACCAGGGCGTGAGGCCCCTGACGCGCGAAGCCGATGGCAACCTTGCGATTGCTGGCCGCGGCGCCCCTGCCGACTGGGTGGTGCACATGCGTCGATTGCCGGCGGATCGCAACCTCGAAGTCATCCTCCGTGCCGGACGAGCCCTGGCCGAGGAATCGGCTATTCGCGGCGCCGCGCGGCGCCTCGCGCGTTTCTATGCCTCTGCCGATAACGCGCGGGTGTCGGCCGACGCGTACCGCAAGCATCTGGCATCCGGCGCACACGACGACCTGGTCACGCTCATCGAGCCGCGCTACGGCCTGCCGGCGGCCAAGGTCGAAGCGCTCGTCGGCGCTCAGCTCGCCTTCCTCGACCGATGCGCGAGACTGTTCGAGCGACGGGTCGACTCCGGGCGCATCGTCGAAGGACATGGTGACCTGCGCCCCGAGCACATCTGGCTGGACGGCGCCTCTGCGATCATCGATTGCGTGGAGTTCGATCCGATGCTGCGCGCGGTGGACCCAGCGGACGAGCTCGCGTTCCTGTCGCTCGAGTGCGAACGGCTCGGGCATCCGGTGGTGGGCTGCTGGTTCCTGGAGACGTATACGCAGGCGACTGGTGACGCGCCGCCGCCATCGTTGCTGCGCTTCTACCGCGTGTACCGCGCGGTGCGACGAGCCACGATCGCGGCCCGGCACCTGGACGATCCGTCGGTCGCGGATTCCGCGCGCTTCCTCGCGCGGGCACGGCAGTATCTCGGGATGGTCGAGCCTCTGCCACCAGACGCATCCTGCGCGGTTCCCTGACCTGCGCTCACCGAGGCAGGCGGGCTTCGTCCGCGAGGCCGCTCATGGTCCGGATCGCATCGGCAAGCAGGCCTGCGCAGTCGACGAAGTGCAGCCGCGCTGCCACAAGCGCGGGATCCAGAGGCGCCGGCGAAATGTGATCGAGCACGAAGATGCGATCGAGGGGCGCGTCCGCCAGGGCGCGCGAGGCCTCGGGGACGAACGCGCCGTGCGCCGCGGCAACGACAACGGCACGGGCACCGGCGTGGCGGCAGGCCTGGGCGGCACGCGCGAGCGTCGTCCCGCTCGCGATGAGGTCGTCGATCAGCACCACCGTACGGCCCGCGACATCTCCCACGATGGCGTGGCCGCTGACGATGTCCTGGCTGCGGTACTTCTCGACGAAGGCCGAGGGGATGGCCTGGCCAAGGCGCTCGCCGAGCTCGCTGCCGTAGTGTGCGGCCCGCTTGACACCCCCGGTATCGGGCGACACGATCGCCAGGTCCTGTCCGGCCAGCTCCCGGGCGAGGACATCGGCAAACAGCGGGCCGGCGTCGATGTGCTCGGTCGGGCAGCGGAACGCGTTCTGGAACGCTGCGAGGTTGTGGACTTCGACCGTGGCCACGCGATCCACGCCGACCGCTTCGAAGAGCTCGGCGACGTAGCGTGTGATGACCGGGTCGAAGGCCTTCGTCTGGCGATCCTTGCGCGAGTAGCACAGAAAGGGCACGATCGCTGTCACGCGGCTGGCGTCGGCGTCCCGCAAGGCAGCCAGGAAGAACAACAGCCGGCACAACTTGTCGTTGACGCTGTGGGTGGCGTCGCCGTGCAGCGATTCGACGACGTACACGTCGTGGCCGCGCACGCTCGCGAGCGGCCGGCTCTTGTGGTGCCCCCACTCGAATTCGCGCTCCTCGTGGGGCGTCAAGGCAATGCCCAGATGAGCGGCGACGCGCTCGGCGAGCGTCTGCCCCGAGCGAAGCGAGAACAGCGCGAGAGGCTCGCGAGACATACTGGAGACACGATACCGTGAGATTGAACGAGTTGGGTGACGAAGCTGAAACCGCCGCGCGCCTGATGGCCGACGCGGCGCGTCTGGCGAGGCGCATCCAAGTCGAAGCCGGCAGCGTGCGCGCCAAGGCCGACGAATCGCCGGTGACCATTGTCGACTTCGCCGTCCAGGCCGTGGTGTCGCACCGGCTGGCCGCACGATTCCCTGACGACCCGCTGGTCGCCGAGGAAGATGCCGCGGCGCTCAAGGACCCGGCGGCCGGGACGCTGTTGTCGCGCGTGGTCGACGCCGTGCACACGGTGGCCCCCGGCCTCACCGTCGACGCGATCCTCGATGCCATCGACCGGGGGCGCGGCGATCCGGCGGCGCGGTTCTGGACGCTCGATCCCATCGACGGCACGAAGGGATTGCTGCGCGGCGGGCAGTACGTCGTCGCCCTCGCGCTCATCGTCAAGGGCGAAGTGCAGGTGGGCGCCATCGGTTGCCCGCGACTGTCGTTGACCGCGATCGGCGGCCCGGAAGGCGGCGTGGCGCTAGCGGTCCGCGGGCGCGGCAGCTGGTGGGTGTCTCTCGACGCCGACGAGCTGTTGCCGCTCGGCGTCTCCACTGTTTCGGATGCCGCCGGCGTGCGCGTGGCGCACTCGGTCGAGGAGTCGCACAGCGATCTTGGACGGCTGGAGGCCATGCGGACCGCGCTGGGCAGCCAGGTCTCACCGGTGCTGATGGACAGCCAGGCGAAGCACGTGATGGTGGCCGCGGGCGAGGCGGACGTGCTGGTGCGATTCCCGCGCGACGGCTACCGCGAAGCGATCTGGGACCAGGCGGCCGGGGCGCTCATCATCGAGGAGGCGGGTGGCCGGGTGACGGACCTCGCCGGCCGGCGGCTCGACTTCTCGACGGGACGGCGGCTGGTCCGCAACGACGGCCTGGTGGCGTCGAACGGCCGGCTGCACGAAGCCCTGCTCCGCGCGCTCTCGCCGCAGCGGCCAGCGTAAGTCCGCACGGCCTGCCCCGCACGCGCTCGCCGGCGCAAAAGTTCGCGGCGACGCCCGCGCCGGTGCCGCCTGACCGACCCGCTGGCAATCCGCGTCAGGTCGTAGGCGTTGCGCACGACGCCGAACGCCGATCCGACGTAGCCGGATGCGAACTCGCCCATGGTGGTCTTGCCGACGATGATCGCCCCGGCCTTCCTGAGCCGATCCACGACCGTAGCGTCCCGCTCGGAGACGAAGTCCTTGAAGATCACCGACCCGTACATGGTCGGCATCTGCCGAACACGCCGCCGCGCGAGTCGCGCCAGCTGGTCTCGGAGTTCACGCTGATCCATTTCGAGGAGGGCGTGTCCCATTGGCTTGGCTTCAGGAGCGTGCGGCTCGTCGATGGCAAGGGCGTCATGGTACCCGGACCTTCGGTTGCCGATTTGATGAAGGATGACCGCCTCAGCTGGCGGCAACGGTGGGAGCGTGTGCGCGACATGAACGCGGCGTTCAACATCGGGTCCATCTCGCGCGATGTCAACATTCCGACGTTCGCGCTGGCCGCGCTCAAGACAGCCAACCACACCCGCTTTCGTTTCTCGAAACCGCGGTCCGACACGGTCGATGGCGAGGTCCTGACCGTCTTGGACATCCGAGAGACGGCTCGTCCGACGCTG
>DATLLC010000390.1:0-4571 GCA_035538015.1 Vicinamibacterales bacterium | reverse complement strand
TCCAGCCGTAGAACACACCGAAGGCCAGAATCGCGTGCATGAGCGCCAGCAGGGCGCCCAGCGTCCATGCGAGCCGTGCGTGCAGGCACTCGGCGGCGGCCCAGCTGACCACGGCGGCCGCGATGGCCACGAACACGGCGCCCTCGGACGCGCTCATCGCGCCTGGATCGGAGCCGCGAGCGCCGACCGCACCGCCCTCAGGCCGGGGGTGGCGCGTCCATGCCGCCCCACAGGTTCATGGTGCCCAGCTCCTCGCGTCCGCAGGCCTTCAGGTAGAGGAACAGCTGCGTCCGGTAAGCCGCGCATCCCGACAGCACGAGGTTGACGATGAACGCGCCGCGCGAGGTCTTCTGGCCGAGTAAAGCAACCTCGGCGCGGAAATCGGCGTCGGACATCTCGCCGAGCAGCGTCGCATACTCGTCCTTCTGTGCCGCAATCGCCGCGAGCGTTTGATCGAGGTTGCGCGAGGCTGCTGCGTGTTCGGCCGCCGTCCAGGCCGCGGGTTCGAACGTCCCTGCCTGGGCGACTTTGACCAGGGCCGGGCCCATGATCGAGAGGTATTGCAGCAACTCGAGAGCGCTGCGCTGCTTCGGTGTCGGGCGATAGTCCAGGCCTGCTGGGGGGATCTTCCCGGCCAGGTGCAGCAGGATGCGGACTTCGTTCTGCAGGGAGCCAATCAGTTCGGATTTGGTCAGGACCATGCGCACCTCTGGGTGAAGGGGCGGCAGGATACCACGAGCGGGGGTTGCGGACTCAGCGGCCGATGAGCACCTTGACCCGGAAGGTGGTGGCGCCCAGGTCCGACTCGCCGAACGCCACGCCGACTGCGGATTCCTCCAGCCCGTCGGGCACGCTCGCCCACTGCACTTCGCCGGCCAGCCAGACGAACGGCAGCAGCCGGAATTCGGCGCCGCCGGAGACGTGATACCCGATGTGGTCGTCTTTGTGGTTGCCGGTTGCCGATAGCGCCGGCGACTCCTCCTCGAGCATGTGCCAGCCGATGCCGCCACCCAGGTACCCGACTACGCGGCGAGCCTCTGTCTCGCGATACCCGATGGTGGCCAGGATCGGAGTGATGGTGACCGTATTGGGAATCGCCGTCCGGAAGAGTTGCGTATCCGAGACGATGACCCTCGTGCCGGTCTCCTCGAACCGGTCGAACCCGGCCTGCACGAACAGCCCATTGCGAAACAGGACCTGTGCCCCGGCGCCATACGCTTGGCCCCACTGCGATCCCAGGACGGCCTCGAAGCTGTCTCCCGCCGTGAACAGGTTGCTACCGAATTGTCCGAACCCCCGAATCATGAACTCGCCGCGATGCCCGTCGGCCGGCGCCGGCGGTGGCCCATCCACGAACTCGACGCTATCGGCGAGAATCCAGCCCCGACCCCAGCTCTGGCCCGCGGTCCCCGGCGGCGCGGTCACCTGAATCCAGCGGCCGTTCTCCTGGAGACGTTCGACAACCGCTCCTGGCGCCAGCCGTCCGAGCACGAGGCTGTCGCCGCGCGGCCGTTCCATCACCGGCGTCGCCCGGATGACGCGGACACGAACCACGGTCTGGGCACTGGCCGCCGCGGCCGCGAACAACAGGGTCGCGACCAGTGCGGCGGCAAAACATCGAGGGAGCCATCCAGCAGACCGGTTCACACCATCACCTCTGGGGCCTCAGCGTCTTGGAACCGGCGCCGGACGTGGTCACGCCGGCATCGCTGGCAACCGCGGTCGCCGTCGGTCCGGTGAGCCGCTCGAAGCTCGTGATCGTCCGGCCGCTGCCCGACCCTCCCTGATCGCCAGGTCCAGTGAAATTCCCGCTGAAGATCTGCAGGTTCCCGCCCACGTTGACCCGCACCGTGTAGTTCGTGCTCCCGCCTCCGCAACTGCTCCAGTAGTCGACGCGCACCGTGTACGACCCTCGCGGCGCGAGGCCGGTAGGCCACGTGATGTTCTCGTTGCGGACGCCATCAATCGTGCAGCCGGCGTTCGAATCGAGATCGAGCTCGCCGCCGCTGGCCGACCGGCGATGGCCGTAGTAAATCTCTTCACCGGCGGGGTCGATGACGTGCACGTCCACGTCGCTGTCCGCGTCCCATGACAGCGTCACCTGGACATCGCCGGTCCCGACCGAGGTGACGGTCGTGGACAGCCGCGCGTAGGGCCCTACCACCCCGGAGGCGTCGGCCACGGCGAACATGAGGTCCAGCTCCTGGAGAGGGATCGATTGGGCGAACGCCAGCAGGGCGACGGCGTTGCTCAGCGGCGAGGGCAGACGCAGTTCGTAGTAGCCGTCAACGCCGCCGGGGACGACGGTGGCCAGGCCGCTGGTCTGGCTGGCCACGAACACATACATCGTCTGGAATGGAGCGGTCCTTGCGACGGTGGCCGAGAGCGTTCCGCCATTCACGACGGTCGGGTTGCCGGACACACTGACGGGCGCGCCCGCTCCCGGCGCGGGCGCGAGGCCGGGCCGAGCCGTCGCCTGCACGCCCTGAATCTCGACCGCGCTGATGAGGTCCTGCACGGTTAACGTCGGAAGATTCGACGGCGACAAGGGTGAGTCGGTCCCGTCTCCGTCGCATGCGGCGAGCAGCAGGGCCAGGCCGATGGCGATCGCCGTCGGTCCGGTCGAGACCGCGGCCCGTTGCCGTCCCGTCACTGGTTGCCACCCATCGCAGACATGCGACCGGACTATCGACGGCAAGGGCGTCGCCCTTTACGCTTTCATCCCCATTCTTCGGCTCGAGGGCCCGGTGCATGCGGCTGCACGACTCGGCGAGACGGCAGTCATGCTTGCGATTGCTCGCGTTGCCATATCGTTGCGCACCTTCGATGCGACTGCCTCGGGATAATCTCTCGATCTCTTGAACTGGTGATTTGGTGATCGAGCTCATGATCTTCCGATCTGGCGAACTATCGAGCGAGCTATCTGACCCATCGCGCAGGGCTATTGTGTAGGAGCATGTCGGCGAAGGTCCGACCCGTGCACGGACACCACCACGTGTATGTGGTCTATCTGAGGAACCCGAAGGGCGACGGCAGGGCCGGGTATTACGTCGGGATGACGGGGCTCACGCCGGAGGAACGATTCGCCAATCACAAGGCCGGCATCAAGGCGGCCGGCGTCGTGAAGCGCTTCGGCGTGCGTCTCGTCCCGAAGCTGTACGCGCACCTGAACCCGATGCGCTACGAGAAGGCCGTGGAGATGGAGGTCACGCTCGCCGACAGTCTCCGCAAGCGCGGCTTCCAGGTCTTCGGCGGGCACTGAGACGCTACGGCGTCACGGCCCGGCCTGGTCCGTGGATGACCTTCCCCGGGCGCGCCCCGGTGTGCCGGTCGCGATCGATCACGATCTGGCCGTTCACGAGCACGTAGTCGATGCCCGCGGGTCCCAGCACTGGCTGATCGTAGGTGGCGCGATCCTGCAGTCGTTCGAAGTCGAAAATCACGACGTCGGCCCAGCAGCCTTCGCGGATCGCTCCCCGGTCGGCCAATCGCATCCGCGTCGCGGGCCACGAAGTCATCTTGCGGATCGCCTGCTCGAGCGTCAGCACGCCGCGCTCGCGCACGTAGCGCGCGATCAGGCGCGGAAAGTTGCCGTAGGCCCGCGGGTGTGTCAGGCCGGTCGGATCCTGGCCACCGGGCGACAATGCCGCGCCGGCGTCGCTGCCGATGCTGGTCCAGGGGAAGCCGAGCGCGGTCTCCACATCGGCCTCGCTCATCATGTGGTAGATGGCCATCACGCGGCCGCTGCCTTGTGCCACCAGATCCCACGCCGCGTCGGCCGGCTCCTTGTTCCACAGCGTTGCGATCTCGGCAATCGTCTTGCCCTCGAACCGTGCGTTCTCGGGGTTCCGGGCGTTGGCGAGGACGATGCCGGACCAGCCGCCGGCAGCTTCGACGAGATTGGACCACCCGGGAGCGCCATCCGCGACCTCCCGCTTGAGACGCGCGCGGATCTGGGGATCCGCCAGCCGCTCGAGCAGCGCTGACCGCCCGCCTTCCTGCGCCCACGAGGGAATAGTGGCCTCGAGCCCGGTGCCGCCAGCGGTATAGACATAGAGATCGGCCGCGACGTCCACGCCCCGCGCCCGCGCGGCATCAATCGTGCGCCGGGCGTCGGTCATGAGGACGCCCCAACCCGGTTGGTAGGCCGCCTTCAGGTGGAAAATCTCGACGGGCAATCCCGCTCGCTCGCCGATGGCGATGGCCTCTTCGATCGATTGGATCAGGTCCTTGCCCTCGTCACGCATGTGGGTGGCATAGGTGCCGCCGTGCTTCGCCGCCACCTTGGCCATCTCCACCAGCTCCGGCGTCCTGGCATAGCTCGACGGCGGATAGATGAGCGCCGTCGTCATCCCGATCGCGCCACCGCGCATCGCGGTATCGAGCAGCGCCTGCATGCGAGCGAGCTCGTCGGGGGTGGGCTCGCGTGCGGTGTTGCCGAGAACGGCGGTTCGCGCTTGCGTCTCGCTGTAGTAGCTGCCGAAATTGATACTGATGCCACCGCGCTCGAGGCCCGCGAAATAGTCGGCCACCTGCTCGGCGGGCACCGGCGTCCCTCCCTCGCCGCCGAT
>DATLLC010000389.1:0-13029 GCA_035538015.1 Vicinamibacterales bacterium | reverse complement strand
GACAGCAGCGGCAGACTCCGCTGGCGAGTTGCTCCTGCACGCCGGGCCCGGTTCGGCGGATGCCATCGGGCCGGAGCTGGGACTCGCCGAGGGTGACGCCGGGAGCGGTTGCCTCGAAGAGCCTCTGGCGGCGCCCACCTCCGCATTACAGGATGACCGGGGTGGCGAGGCGCACGCGTGGTCGAGCACCCGGAAACATAGCGACGCGTGGCAGTCGGCGGTCGCGGCACTACCGCTCCCGGCGTCACCCTCGGCGAGTCCCAGCTCCGGCCCGATGGCATCCGCCGAACCGGGCCCGGCGTGCAGGAGCAACTCGCCAGCGGAGTCTGCCGCTGCTGTCGTGTTGACTTGTTCGGGTGCGGGGGCTGGCGGCCCGGTGAGCGGCTCGGCGGACGCAGACTCCGTCGTCGATTCCGTCTCCTCGTCCGGGTCTGGGCGCCGACGCTTCACGACTGCCTCGCTTTCCGATGCTCCGACCAGCATCATCCGACGATCGCGTGCATCGGTCAAACTCAGCGGGACGACAATCGCACTCCACTGCTGAGTATCACTCGTCGAGCCGAAAGACAGCCCGGCCGGCCGCTGTCAAGGCCTCCGTGGCCCGAGGCCCTGGCTACGACCTTCTCGCCCACTGCTTGAGATCGAGGACGAAGAGCGTGTCCTTCGCCGCCTCGTAACCAAGCACCTGGCACAGAGCAGGGACGCCACTCTTGCTGTCAGGGCGCGCGTCCCGGAACCCGATCTTCTTGTACTGCTCCACGAAGGCCTGGCGGTCGTCGCGGGCCACGTGATGTGCCTGCCCCTTGGGCGGCGCCTTGACGATGACGTAGCACCAGGCCGCGCCGCCGCTCAGCTCCAGCAGCAGGTTGTTCAGGAAGTGCGAACCGATGCCGGCGCCCCAGAGACTCGGCGGCACGAAGAAGTCGTCGCTGGTCCACCCGACGCTCTGCTCGTGAGTGGTGACGGTGGCCAGGCCTACCTGGATTCGGACGCTGTCGCCAGCGCGACGAAGCGTCAGCAGGTTCTGGTAGAACCGCCGGCCGAACGGCGCCGCCACCATCACGTCCCACCTCGCCGGTTGCGCCGAGCGCTGCTCCCACCACAACGCGGCGAGTCCGGAGTGCCTGGGTTGAGCAATCTGCTCGATCCAGCCCTTGTGTGGATCGGCGATCGCGCCCATGAGATCGTTGATGTCTTCTCGCAACGGGAAGCGCTGTTGGATGAACTGCCGGAAGCCGGGACTGAACATCGGTGCCAGCACCGGCCACCAGAAGCGGAAGGGCGGGCTCGTCGCCCACCGCGCGAAGAGGTTGATCCAGCCGAGATTCAGGGGGTGGGCCCACCAGCGGTCGAGCTGACACGCGAGCCACACATCTTCCATCAACTGCGTCACACGCAGCAGCATCGAGAGCTCGGAGGCCATCGCCGTGTCGGCATCGACCGCCGCCGGCGCGGGACCGCCGCTTCCGCTGCCGGCTCGCGCGTACTGATCTTTGATGGCGTCGGGGATGTAACGCATTTCGGGGAACACGTCCTTGAACAGGCCCTGGGCCTGGCGCTGCTGGAGCTCGGCTTCGAGCGCGCCGAAGCGCCGGGTCATCTCGAGGACGCGATCCTGGAGGCCCTCTGGCGTTTCGCCCCACAGCTGGCTCGCCTCCGCGAATAACCAGTCCGCCGACTTCTCCCCCTCGTCGTCCTCGCGCGCGACGAAGTGGAAGATGCGGTTGGCCGCGTGAAGGCCCAGGCGACGATACGACTCCCACTGGGCCTCGTCGTAGAACTGGTCGGTTGTCGCCTCGTGCGGAAACTCGCTGTTCCGCGTCTGGTATTGCTGGACGTCGGGAGGTTCGTCACCGGTCACCGACGGCTTCACGTACAGGAGGATGCCGACGTCGGTGGGTGAGTAGTTGATGGTGCCGACGGCGACGTGCTGGCGTGAGATCCCGCTGGCATCCGGCCGCAGCGGCGAGACGTCCAACGAAATGTCCACGCCGAAGTCCTCGCGGATGCGGCGAAGCGCGTTGCCGAGGTCGTCGAACGCCACGCCAGGATCGGCGCCGCAGTCCGAGACGATGATGTAGCGGCAGTGCCGGCGGACGAGCTCGTAGAAGGCCAGGTTCTCGAAGTGGCCGCCGTCGGACAGGTGGACGTCGCGCATGATGGTCTTGGGTACGTCCTTGGGCGGAATGCGACCAGATGCCGAGGTCAGGCCGAGCATCTCTCGGTAGTAGAGCAAGCCAGGCCAGCGGCGGGGGCCGACCCGCGCTGCGAGCGGGTGCCGGACCCACAGCCCGAGCCGCAGGTTCAGCATCGTCATCAGGAAGGACACCGCGGGGCCGACACGGACCGAGATGTGGCCCATGTTCGAGTTGAACGCCGCCGCCGACGCGGTGATCGCGGCCCCAAGACGGTTGCCCGGGCTGTAGCTGCCCCAGTCACGGGCGAACCGGCCGAGCGACATGCCATGCCTCGACAGCACGGCGCTGCGCGCGCCGCGGTTCAGGGTCTCCACCTGGTCGCCGCTCAGATCATTGGCGGCGCAGCAGACCAGGTGCAGGGGTCGCTCTCTCAGCTCGGTCAGCGGCAGGTCGTCGCCATCGCGCGGTTCCGTGCCGCGGTTGTCCATGGCCCCCTGCCCGGCTGACAGGTTGGTGGCGCCGGGATACGCCCGGCAGATCCGCTCCCGGTAGAACGCGTGCAGCCCGAACTCTTCCGGGGTGATGAACACGGCGAGCACGAGCAGCGTCACCATCACGGCACTCGCCAGCCACCAGGCCAGCCAGTCGGCGCCGGCGAGCGCGATGAGCCCGCCGCCGACCGTGACCGCGGTGAGGACGACGGTGACGTAGGCCAGGACGGCGGGGAGGTGCGGCTTCAGCCGATCCGTCCAACTTGCTTCAGCTGGGCGCCGCAGCGAGAGGCCGATCCAGTTCCGCAACGCCGCGAAGACGCCACCCGAGATCGCAGCGCTGACGGCGACGCCGACCAGGCTGGTGAGGTTCATGGCGATGTGCCACAGCGTGGCGACGCCGACCCAGGCCGCGCTCATGCCGAGCACGCGCATCAGCACCCGGTCGAACGCCGCCAGCGATTCGCGCCGCCACGGCCGCGGGGCCAGGGCGGAGATCGTCCGCGCCAGCAGGAGCAGGAAGCCGCTCAGCAGCCACACGATGCCGTAGTCGAAGAGGCGCGGGCTGAAGATCCATGGCCGTCCGGGATTGTCGATCCCGGTGATCGCCCACCAGCGAACGAGGCCGCTGTCATCGGGCGCCGGCCACCAGTAGCGGGGGAACACCCGCCTGAAGATCGGCCAGGTCCCCTCGGGGCTCAGCGCGTAGACGTACGGCAGCGCGTACTGCAGGACGACGACGATCCCAACCGCCAGCGCGGCGAAGGTCAGGTGGCGTCTGCGCCCGCGATTCGACGCCTCGATTTCGGCTGGCGTGCGCGCCGACGCGTAGCCTGCTGTCTCGCGCCGGAACTGCTGCCACATGTCCTCGAAGAGCGCCAGTACGAGGATGGTGACGATGCCGATGACCAGCGCTGGCGCCGCGTCGCTTCGCTGCGAGGCCAGTGGAAAGGTGAGGGAGAGCCACGCGATGAGCGTGAGGCCGATGACCGCGAGTCCAATCAGCAGGGCAGGAACGAGCCCGGCCAGCAGCGAGACGATCGCCGTCCACGTTTCCACTTCGAAGAAGCCCCAACGAGGCGCGAGGAAGCCGCTGAACTCGCGCAAGTGGCGTTCCTGATCCGATTCCACGAGAGTGGCGGGACGCGCGCTGTCGGCGCGCGGCGTCGGGAACAGCTTCTTGTTCCACCCCGCGGTCCCGGGCGGCTCGTCGAGGCGCGTCAGCCACGACGACCAGAAGGCCCCGATGTAGCCGCCGCCCGATACGGTGGAGACGTAGTCCACGAGGCGAAGCAGCCCCATGCCATGCAGCCCCTGGAGCAGGCCCAGATTGAAGGTTGCCGAGCGGATGCCGCCGCCCGAGAGCGCGAGGCCGATGATGTCAGCTTCACGGAACGAGACGAAGGGCTCGTCGGCGGCCTTGTGATTCGTGCAGACGGGGGCATCCTGTGTGCGATGCGGCTGGTGCTTGAAGATGCCGTCGGTCTCGTGCCTGAGGAGATCGGAGAAACTCGCAACCGGCTGATCCGGCAGCTCGGCCGGCACCTCTGCCGCCCCGGCCCGTGCCTTCTGCAGGCGGCGCTGGATGGCCAGCAGCCGGAGGCCGCCGCCAGCCGTCATGGTCGCGAACGCAATACCCAGCAGCAACAGGACGAACTTGCTCATGGCCGCCAGACGCGCGAGCCGGAACGCGTGCTCGTAGCGGGGCGCGTCGGCCGTGACGTGATCCAGCAGGCCAGGCACCAGCCGGGCGACCCGGGCGAACGGCAACGCATCGGCGTTGCCGAGCGCCAGGCCGAGGAGCCAGTTCTCGGCAAGGTCGAATATGCCGCCCAGCACGATGGCGGCCGCGATGAGCGCGGTGACCCACCAGAGGACGCCGGCGGCGACGGTCGCCCATAGCGCCACGAGGACCCACGCCGTCACGTAGGCGACGATGAACCGGGTGTCGCGGGCCAGCGCGTCCTTCGCGACCGCCGTGAGGCACGTGTCCGGCTTCGCCTGGCAGTCGTCCGACTTCCACGCATCGACGATCTTCCGGGCGGCGGCCGTAGTCGGCGCGAGTTGGAGGCTGACCATCCGTCGCGGGGCAGCAGCTACCGCGAGCGCCCCGCCGTGCCGGCTCAGGGTGACCCCCTCGTAGACGCTCCAGAGGACGGCCGTCAGTGCCAGGGCGCCGAGAATCTTCGAGCCGAGCGTGCTGGGGTCTGGACCGCCGAGCGAGTCGTTCACGGCTCCTCCTGCCCTCAAACCAGCCAGGGCCTTAGAAGAGGCGAAGCATACCGGAAAAATGGCCGGGGCCATGGCGCCCCGATGCAAGACCGAGGTGGTTGCAGACGGAGCACAGTTGAGCTAGCATCCGCCTACGTGCCCTGACGGCACGTCTTCGAGACGGGATGGTCCCCCCATGACCCTCGAGTGGACGTCGACGCCCCCCGCGGCTGCCTCGACCAAGAGGCCGTCGTTCGCCGATCGCGAGTTGCCGCATGGCACCTGCTGACGCCGGGCGCGGCACCCTCGTGGAACTTCGCCCGACGGAGACATTCTCGGGCGGGGCTGTGTTTCCCCTCGTCTACGCGGAGTTGCGTCGGCTGGCCCGCCACTATCTTTCTCGCGAGCGTCCCGGCCACACCTTGCAAGCGACCGCCCTCGTCCACGAGGTGTACCTGCGACTGATGCCGGAGCACCAGCCAATCGCAGAGGACCGCGGGAGGTTCATCGGCATCGCCGCGCACGTGATGCGCGAGATCCTGGTCGAGTACGCCCGCAGCCGTAACCGTTTGAAGCGCGGCGGGGAACACGAGCGCGTCCCGTGGAACGACCACCTGGCGTCATGGGATGCCGATTTCGGGCGTTGGGAAGACCTCGATCGCGCTCTCGACCGGCTCGCGGCGCTCGATCCACGCCAGGCGAAGATCGTCGAACTCAGGTACTTCGGTGGCATGACCGTCGAAGAGGCGGCGGAGGTGCTGGACGTGTCGGCCAAGACCGTGAAGCGGGACTGGAGCATCGCGCGCGCGTGGCTGCGTCGTGAGTTGGGCGCGTGACCCCGGTTGAGCGCGAACGTCGCATCTCCTCTCCGGATGGCAAGCCGTCAGGTGAACGGTGGTGGCTCCGACCGGAACCGGCCAGACCGCCAGCAGCGAGGAGGGGCTGATCCGATGACGCCCGTGACGTGGGCGAGAATCACGGACCTTTTCGAGCAGGTACTGGAACGCCCGCACGTCGACCGGAACGCGTTCCTGGCGGACCTGCAGCGCCGCGACGCCGGCGCCGCCGCCGAGGTGGCCTCGCTGCTCGAAGCGCACGAACGTCCAGGGGAGTTCCTGCCCGCCCTTCCCAACCTGTCGGAAGTACCGGAACTGGCAGGGCGCGTCGTCGGTGCGTATCGTCTGCTGCGACTGCTCGGCACCGGCGGCACGGGTGCTGTCTATCTGGCCGAGCGCAACGACGGCACGTTTGCCAAGCGCGTGGCGGTGAAGCTCCTGTCCGCGGGGTTCCTGCCGCTGCGAGACCGGTTCCTGCGCGAGCGGGAACTGCTCGCGAGGCTCGAGCACCCCAACATCGCGCGGCTGCTGGATGCCGGCACGACTGCCGACGAGCTGCTCTACCTCGTGATGGAGTACGTCGATGGACTGCCCATCGATCGGTACTGTACCGACCACAGGCTCACGGTGGGCGAACGCGTCGCACTCCTCCAGCTGGTCTGCGCCGGCGTCGCGCACGCACATCGCAACCTCATCGTCCACTGCGACATCAAGCCGGAGAACGTCCTCGTCACCCCTGATGGGACGGTCAAGCTGCTGGATTTCGGGATCGCCCGCCAGCTCAGTGCGGCGGGCGCTGTCACGCGCCATCGGCCGGCCACACCGGCCTACTCGAGCCCGGAGCAGCTCCAGGGCCAGGCCATCACGACGGCCTCCGACGTGTACTCGTTGGGCGCGCTCGCCTACGTGGTCATGACCGGACGCGGGCCCTACGCGCTGCACTCCGATCGCATCGACGAGATGGTGCAGGCAGTCCTGACCGCGGAGCCGCAGCGAGCCAGCCTGATTCCGGGGCTGGCACCCTCCCATGCGCGAAAGCTTCGCGGGGACCTGGAAACCGTGCTGGTCAAAGCGGTCGCCAAGGAGCCCAGTCGACGCTACGCCTCGGTCGAGCAGTTTGCCGACGACCTGGAGGCTTATCGCAGGGGGAAACCGGTCCGCGCGCGGCCCGACTCGGTGGCCTACCGGCTGGTGAGGGCGGCGAGCCGTCATCGGGTCGCATTCGCGGTCGCCGGCGTCCTCGCCGCGGGGCTGGTCGCGGTCGCCATCGTCAGCGCGCGCCAGGCCGATCTCGCGCAGCGGCGATTCGAGGATCTGCGGGCGTTCGCGCACGCCACGGTGTTCGACGTCAACGACGCGCTGGTGCCGATTCCGGGTACGACCGCCGTGCGAAAGCTGGTCGTCGAGACCGCCCTCCAGTATCTCGACCGCCTCAGCCGCGACAAGGTGTCGGATCCGGAGCTCCGCGAGGAGCTTGCCGCCGCATACATCCGGATCGGCAAGGTGCAGGGCGGCGCCTTCCTGCCCAACCTTGGCGATTCCAGCGGCGCGATCGCCAGTTTCCGAAAGGCCATCGCGGCTGCGGGCGATGACATGGCGCCGGCCTTCGTCCGATTGCGCATCGAGGCCACCATCAACGTGGCACAGCTGTCGGTCGATCCCATTCAAGGGGCGCCCGAGTTCGACGCGGCCATCGAGGCAGCCGAGCGACGGCTGGCGGCCGAGCCCGCAGACGTGCAGAGTCTCCGGCTGCTGGCCGATGCGTATCACGGGCGGGCGACCGTCGCGCACTTGACGAACCACATCCCTGAGCACGCGGCAATGGCCGAGCGACAAATCGCGGTTCGCGTCCGCCTTCGTGCGGCCGGCGAAACCGCATGGCGAGACGAGGTCAGCCGCGCGCGCGCCCTGGCCCAGCTCGCACTCGCGCTCGAGCAGCAGGGCGACTACCTGGCGGCGCTCTCGCAGTTGGATCTGGCGCAATCCGCGATCGAGGCCACCCTCACCCAGACCGGTCCGAACCAGGTGCTCGAGCGCGGTCTCGCAGAGCTCCGTTCGCGAAAGGTCCCCGTCCTCCTCGCCCTCGAACGCACGGCCGACGCCGCCCGGGAAGGGCAGGCCGCCATCGATTTGCTGCAGCCGCTCGTGGCGTCGGATGCACTGAACATCCAGTACCGCGCGGATTTGGCGTACGCCTGGCTCAGGCTCGGCGACGCCCGGCATGCGGAGGGTCGTCTGGACGAGGCGCTGGAGCTGAATCGGAGAGCCCTTGCCGTCCGCCGTGAGCGAGCGGCGCGTCACGCCGGCTTCATCTTCGTGCCCTGGGAGCTGACGCGCAGTCTCAACAGCGTGGCTGAACTGCTGTTGGAAGTCTCCCCGCCCCGAGCCGACGAGGCGGCGGGACTCTACGCCGAAGCCAGGGAGGCAGGTCTCCGGACCCTGGAAACGGCGCCGAGCTTCGCACAAGTGCGCAAGCAGGTCGCCCTTGCGGAGGAAGGGCTCGCCAGAGCCGCGATCCTGCGAGATAGCGTCGACGCGGCCGGTGCGAAAGCCATGCTGGAGCAGAGCGCCGGGACCTGGCGAGAGATCGTGTCCCGCAGTCCAACGGACCGGACGAGCCTCCAGCAGCTCGCGCGGGTGGAAGCGCTCATTGCCTCAGCCCACCCTCAACCGGTCGCACCATTCCCACACTGACGCGCCGGTCGCTCCTGACCATCGTCTGCGCGTGTGGAATGGCCCCATTTCACGCCCTATGCGACGTTGTTTTCGGCAGACATCGGCGCTGCGATGCGATCACTCCGGAAGGGTGCCAGAAGGTGAAGGCGCGCCCCGGGACAACCCAGGCAGGAACCGCGCGTGCGAGACGCGCAGCGCCGTGAGGTCCTGCGGCTGAATCTTGAGGTGCATGGCCAGTCTGTGGATCTCGGACTCCTCGGCCACCGAGATCGCTTCGTCGGTGGCCGCCACGCGGAAGAGGCACCGCGCAAGCGCCAGTTTCTCTTCGTAAGTGGCTTCCTCCGCGAACTCGCGCGCGACCTCGAAGTCTGCTGTGCTCCCGAACATCAGGTGGGCCGAGCGCGCCAGGCCCACGACGACGACAGCCTGGTCCGCCGTGAGCCCACCTTCTTGCACAACCAGCGTCTCCATGGCGTGTGTCTCTTCGGGGCTGACGTGCTGGTCGGCCTGCGCGATCCGGCCGAGCAGATACGCAAAGCGCGCGAGGTGGCGTGCTCGACCGGGCTCGAGATGTTCCAGGGTTTCGATCAGGTCGCGGAGCGGGGCCTGTTCTGGCGCCTCCAGGTGCGTGTTCGCCAGCCCGAGCCAGCGGCGGATGGTCTCAAGAGGCATATCGCATCTTATGCCGCGGCGACCGCCCTCGAGCCGATACGAGGTCGTACGGATACCAGACCCACCGATGAAGGGACAAGTACTTCACCCGCTGCTGTGCCAGAATGCGCGAGGTGCCGATGTCCATTCGAGAGACCATCGCGCTCGAGCTGCGGGTGGCACTATCCCGAACCGCGCAACCAGTCTGGTTTCGCGTGGTGAAGTGGATGCTCATCGTCAGCGCGGCTTTCTACTTCTGGCGGGCTCCCCAGTTCTGGTGGTCGGTCGCCGGCCTGTTCGGCTTGGCCGTGGGCTTACATCTCCTCTGGCGCACGAAGACCAGACGGTGGACGCGGCCGTGGGGTGGCTGGAACGATGTTGCTGCAGTCCGGCGCGTCGCCAGGGACGCTGATCAACCGCGATCAGAGTGACGCGATCCCGTTTCAGGGAATGTTCGACCGCAATATCCTGCCCTTCAATCCGCGTGCCCATGAGGTGAATGGGAGGGCTACGGTAGTGGTGGTTCACCGAAAGTTGATCGACCCGTAGCCTGCCGTAGTATGGACTCCGTGATGGCCGATCCACCGACTGGGCAGGATGCGGCGACTGAGGCGGTCTCCTCAGAGGAGGCGCGCAGCACTCACTTCGAGACCCTCGGGCCCTATCGTCTCCTCCACCGCATCGGTATGGGCGGGATGGGCGAGGTCTGGCTCGCCGAACAGACGCACCCGGTCAAGCGCCAGGTGGCCATCAAAGTGATCAAGGCTGGCATGGACACGGGCCAGGTGGTTGCGCGCTTCGAGGCCGAGCGTCAGGCGCTGGCGGTCATGTCGCATCCCGCGATCGCGCAAGTGTTCGATGCTGGCGCCACGCCTCAAGGACGTCCGTACTTCGCGATGGAGTACGTGCACGGCGAAGCGATCACGTCGTATTGCAATCGCCACGGACTCTCAACCCGAGAGCGGATCGAATTGTTCATTCAGGTCTGCGACGGAGTGCACCACGCCCATCAGAAGGGGATCATTCACCGCGATCTGAAGCCGTCGAACATTCTGGTTGGCGTGCGCGACGACAAGCCGGTGCCGAAGATCATCGATTTCGGGCTGGCCAAGGCCACCACGATGCACCTGACGGACCGCACGCTGGTGACGGCGTTTGGCGTGCTGGTCGGCACACCCGAGTACATGAGCCCCGAACAGGCGGCAATGACGTCGCTCGATGTCGATACCCGCTCCGACGTGTATTCACTCGGCGTCATCCTCTACCGGCTACTGACTGGACTGCTGCCGTTCGATGCCAAGACACTCCGCGAGCGCGGCCTCGACGAGTTCCGCCGGGCGATTCTGGACACCGACCCGCCTCGCCCGAGCTCGCGCGTCACGACCGTAGCCGGCACATCGGGCACGGTGGACAACCGTGGCGTTGGCGCCATAGATCTCGCGCGGCAGCTTCGAGGAGATCTCGACTGGATCATCCTGCGGGCGCTCGAAAAGGATCGGACGCGCCGCTACGGGTCGGTCTCGGACCTCGCGGCCGATCTGCAGCGGCACCTGCAGAATATTCCCGTCCTCGCCAGCCCTCCAAGCACGCTCTACCGGGTCGGCAAGTTCGTCCGCCGGCACCGCGCCGGCGTGGCGGTCGCCGCATCACTCCTCGCTTTGCTGGTTGCGTTTGCGGTGACCACCGGCATTCAAGCCGGTCGCATCGCGCGGGAGCGCGACCGGGCGAACCTCGAAGCGGAGACCTCCAAAGCAGTCAACGAGTTCCTGCAGAACGATCTCCTGGCACAAGCCGGGGCGAGCGCCCAGGCAAGGCCGGACACCAAGCCGGATCCCGATCTCAAGGTGCGGACCGCCCTGGACCGTGCGGCCGCGAGCATCCCAGGCAAGTTCGAAACGCAGCCGCTGGTCGAAGCCTCCATTCGAACGACAATCGGCAAGACCTACGAAGACCTCGGCCTCTACGGCGAGGCGGAGCCGCATTTGATGCGAGCGGTCGACCTGAGGCGACGAGTACTGGGCGACCGTGACCTCGCGCTCTTGAGAAGCACGGGAGATCTCGGCGGGTTGTACCTCAAGGAAGGCAAATACGAGACTGCCGAAGCACTGCTCACCAGCTCTCTCCAAACGGCCCGGCGTGAGCTGGGCGATGAGCATGTCGAGACGCTGACCCTGATGGCCACGCTCGGACAGCTCTACATGATGCAGGGAAAGTTGTCGGAAGCGGAGCCGCTGTACGTTAAGGCACTGGAGAGCCGCCAGCGTCTTCTCGGCGACGAGCACGCCGACACGCTGGAGACGATGGGCGCCCTGGCGAGCCTGTATTGGCGCCAGGGCAAGTACACCCAGGCGGAACCGATTCGCGCCCGTGTCGTTCAGCTGCAACGCCGCGTGCTCGGCGAGGAGCACCCGGCAACGCTGACCAGTCTCAACAACCTCGCCCTCCTGGCTTCGTACCAGGGTAGGTACGCGGAAGCCGAAGCGCAGTTCGTCCAGCTCCTCGAGACGATGCGCCGAGTGCTTGGAGTCGAGCATCTGGAAACGATGATCAGCGAGGGCAACCTCGGGATTGTCTACTATCGCCAGGGCCGATATTCCGAGGCTGAAGCCGTGTTCACGAAGGTCCTTGAACAGAAGCAGCGCGTGCTCGGTGAACAACATCCGGAAACGCTCACCAGCATGAACAACCTTGGCGTCGTCTACCGAGCCCAAGGCAAGTATGCACAGGCCGAGCGCCTCTACACGAAGGTCATGGACGTGCAACGCCGGCTGCTCGGTGACGATCATCAGAACGTGCTGCTGACGATGAACGGTCTCGCGTATCTCTACATGGTCCAGGGCAAGAGCAACCAGGCCGAACGCTTGTACAGAGACGCGCTGGCAGCTCAGCGTCGAGTGCTGGGCGAGGAGCATCCGGATCCGCTCACCACGATGCACAACCTCGCGGTCTTCTACATCAACGAAGGCAGGAATGCCGAAGCAGAGCCCCTCGTGACCAGGACGATTGAGGTCCGACGGCGTGTCCTCGGCGAGGAGCATCCGGACACCATCCGCAGCCTCAACCAGCTGGGACTCCTCTATGTGAACCTCGGCCAGTACGAACAGGCTGAATCGATACTTCGGACGGCGTTGACGCGCTACGAGAAGGTGGCCCCTGAGGGTTGGGAGCGATACAACTGTCAGAGCATGCTGGGAGCGAGTCTCAGCGGCCAGAGGCGCTATCAGGAAGCCGAACCGCTTGTCCTCGACGGGTATGAGGCGCTCGTCCAACGAAAGGCCAACATCCCGCCCGCCGACGCATCGGTAATAGACCGGGCCGGACGACGAATCATCGAGCTGTATCGAGGTTGGGGAAGGACCGACCAGATGGACGCATGGGCCGGGCGGTTGAAGGCTACTTCGCGGTCCAGCTCGGCGCCGAGCTGAAGTTCGGCGCGGGACACGGCGTCAGCTGGCGATCGTTAGCGCGATCGTCACGATGGGGCGAGCGGTCACGGTGCCATGCACGTCACCGCGCTCCTGAGCCTTGGGCTTCAAGAGAGATGAAGGCGATTGTCCAAGAGAAGTACGGATCTCCTGATGACTTGGAGCTCCGAGATGTTGACAAGCCCACTGTCGCCGATGACGACGTCCTGGTAAGAGTTCGTGCGGCATCGGTCCACCCGGATGTCTGGCATGTCGTGATCGGTCGGCCCTATGTCCTTCGATTGATGGGGGCCGGGTTTGCCAAACCCAGGAACCCGATCCCCGGCACGGACATGGCAGGAATCGTCGAGTCTGTCGGCAGGGGCGTCACGCGGTTTCGACAGGGTGACGAAGTGTTCGGCGAAACCATCGCCACCCATCAATGGACCAACGGCGGCGCCTTTGCCGAATACGTGTCGGTTCGCGAGGGCTGGTTGGCGCTGAAGCCTGGGAATGTCACGTTCGAGCAGGCCGCCGCCGTGCCAACCTCTGGCTTCATCGCGCTGCACAACCTCCGGGACGCGAGCCAGGTGGGGCCAGGGCGGAAGGTATTGATCAACGG
>DATLLC010000388.1:0-6012 GCA_035538015.1 Vicinamibacterales bacterium | reverse complement strand
TTGAGGATGTGCAGGACGTCACCGGGAATGACGCCGCTGACCCCGACGCCGCGTTCATCCGTGAACGTCTCGCGGAACCATTCGCCGCCCACCTTGAAGTTGTGATCGCCGCCCCACCCGTCCTTGAAGTAGGTCATCGAGGCGGCCACCTGGTTGCGCGACGGCGTGCGGAACCACCCATCGCGATTCCCGCCGCTGACGACCTGGTTGCCGATGTCCTGGTAGGCGGGGTCCTCGGTGTAGCGGTAGTTGGGCCAGACGTAACGGAACTGCCCGCCGCGCACCTCGAGGAATGTCCGGTCACTGAGCACCGACTCGTACCCGGCCTTGTAGGTGTGGCCCCAGTAACGCTGTTGCCAGGTGGAGTCGGCCGACGAGTGCCGGGCCGCCGTGGCGCCGATGACGAATGTATCGAGCCGGTTGGGCTGCGACTTCTGGCCCCACTGCGTGTAGCCGGTGAGCTTGTTGTTCTGGCTCAGCGCGTAGGTGCCCTTCGCCGTGATGTTGCGCAGGCCCGTCTCGAAGGCCTTGACCGGGAAGTTCGGCAGCAGCACCTTGACGTTCTGATCGCGGAGCGAGCCGTACCACCAGAGCTTGTCCTTCTGGAGGTAACCGCCGACATCGCCGTTGATGTCGTAGTAGTTCTCCAGCCGGTTCAGGTCCGAAGGCGTCAGTTCGCCGCAGCGCCCGCCGGGGCAGAGGAACGTGGCCGAGTCGTCGATGTTCTCGGCCTGGACGCCCTTGTTCTGGTAGTCGGCGTAGAGCTTGCCGTGGTACGCGTTGCCGCCCGACTTGGCGATGAAGTTCGACCAGACGCCAGGCCACGGCATCTCGGCCGTGTGACCCTTGGTCTGCACCGCCACCTCTTCGATGGCGCCGTAGTCATAGTAGAACCCGGCGGCGCCGGTACCCTCGGTGTTGACAATGCCCTCGACCATGGGCCGGTGCTGATCCTGCTTGGTGTCGTAGGCGGCATAGCCGGTCTGTGTGCCCGCGGCGCTGCCCCCAACGTCGATGCGCGCGAGGACGATGGCCGGGGCCGCGGCCAGCACCGTCCAGAAGTCACGGGCATTGGGCAGCGATGCCAGCTTCGCCTCGCCGAAGTTGGTGGAGGTGGTGGTGGCCGTGACGTCGACCACCGGCGACTCGCCGGTGACCGTGACGGTCTCCTGCAGGCTGGCGACCTTCATGTCGGCGTTCACGGTGGCCGTGAACCCCAGGCCGACGCGGATGCCCTCACGGACGACGGTGCCGAAACCCGTCAGCTCGTAGGTGATGCGGTAATCCCCGGGTGGGACCGCCGGGAACCGATAGTCCCCAGACTCGCTCGTCACATCGGCCCGCGTCCCCTGCATCGACGGACTCGCGATCGTGACCGTCACCCCGGGCAGCACGGCACCGCTTTCGTCGGTGACCTTGCCGTTGATGGCGCCGGTGGTCGCGCTGACCTGGGCAAACGCGGGTACGGCGACACACACGAGAAACGCACTCAGGACGAACACGCCAAACTTCGCCATACCACCTCCTGTGAAGGCAACGGCAACCGGGTCGAACAGGCGTAAAAAATCCCGAACTAGTGCGCGCCGACGGTCGAATCCCCTGCCAGGTCCGCGACCGCCACTGGTTGTGCCGCGGATTGTAGGCCCATGCCGCCCGCAGATGCAACAGATTGTCTTCTCCAGATCTTCGATGGGTTGGACGCCGGCCCCGGTCCAGCCGGAACCCGCGTCGGTCCGCGTTCGTCCTATGCTTAGACTATCTAGGCATAGACCATCGAGGCATACATGCGCCGCAGTCCCGTCGACTACCTGCACGGCACGCTCGAAACGCTGATCCTCAAGACGCTCACCGGTGGGCCCAGGCACGGGTATGCCATCGCCCGCTGGATCGAAGAGGCGACCGACGACACCTTCCCGGTCGAGGAAGGATCGCTCTACCCCGCGCTCTACCGGATGGAGAAGAAGGGCTGGGTGGACGCGGAGTGGGGCACCTCGGAACTGGGCCGCCGGGTGAAACTCTATCGCCTGACCCGCGCGGGCCGCCAGCAACTGACCAGCGACGCCGCGGCCTGGCAGGCCTTTGCGTCCGCGGTCACGCGCGTCCTGGTGAAGGCCTAGCCATGCTGCGACGAACATTGCGCTCGTGGCTGTGGCGGGTTCCCGTCGAGCAGGAGGTGCGCGAAGAGCTGGCGCACCATCTCGAGCTGCGGACGCAGGAACTGATCGCGCGAGGCATGCAGCCGTCGGCCGCGCGCGCGGAAGCCGAACGCCGGCTCGGCGACCCGGCCGCCGTGGCTCGCACGCTCCACGCCCTCGGACGCGAACGGGATCGCTCGCGGCAACGGCGCCAGTGGCTGTCAGACCTGCTGCTGGACGCTCGTCTCGGACTGCGGCACGCTCGCCAGCAGCCGGGGTTCACGCTCGGCATCGTGCTCACACTGGCCATCGGGCTCGGCGCCACCACCGCGATCTTCAGCGTGGTGCACGCCGTCGTGCTCGCGCCGTTTCCCTACGCCCATCCGGAACGCGTTCTCGCGGTCTATACGACGTGGAAAGATCGCCCCGGCAACACGTCGGCCGGCAACTACGAGTACATCCGGCAGCGCACGACGATGCTGGCGCCGCTGGCGGCCGCGTCGTTGGCGAGCTTCAACCTGGCAGGTGGCGACCAGCCCGAACGGGTCGTTGGCGTGCGCGCGACCCACACCTGGTTCGACGTGTTCGAGGTGCCGCCGGAGCTGGGCCGTGCCTTCTCGGCCGACGAGGATCGGCCGGGGGGCGATCTGGTCGCGGTGATCGGGCATGGCCTGTGGCTGCGGCGCTTCGGCGGACGAGCGGACGCGCTCGGACAGGTCCTGCGCCTCAACGGCGAGGCGTACACCGTGGTCGGCGTGATGCCACTGGCTTTTGAGGCGGTCACCGACGAGGCCGAGGTGATCGTACCGATGGCATTCACCGCCGAGCGGCTGGCGATGCACGACGAGCACTACCTGGACCTGTACGGGCGCCGTCGGGACGACGTCTCGCTGGCGCAGGTCAACGGTGAACTGGCGCGAATCGCCGAGGGCTTGAGGCGCGACCATCCCGACCAGAACGTCGACCGCGGCGCCACCAGCGAACGGCTGGACGAGGCCGTTGTCGGCGACTTCCGCCTTCGCTTGATGGTGCTGCTGCTGGCGGTCTCCCTCGTGCTGGCGATCGCCTGCGGCAACGCCGCGAACCTCCTCCTGGCGCGTCTCGCCGTCCGCTCGCGCGAGTTGTCCATCCGATCCGCGCTCGGGGCCGGGCGCTTCCGCATCGTTCGCCAGGTGCTGGCCGAGAGCCTCGTGCTCGCCCTGCTCGGCGGATTCGCCGGCGTGCTCACCGCCTGGTGGGCACTACCGCTGCTCCTCGCCGCGGCGCCCGAGGGCGTGCCGCGCCTGGCCACAGCATCGCTCAACGGTCCGGTGCTCGTCGTGGCGCTGCTCCTTGCCGTCGCCAGCGCGGTCATCGTCGGCGTGCTGCCGTCGTGGTCGGCGACGGCCAGGAACCTGCGCCAGGACCTCGGCGACGGCAAGGGCGCCGTGACCGGCTCGCTCGTCCCCTGGCTGCGGCAGGCGCTCATCGCGGCACAGGCGGCGATCGTGGTGATCGTCCTCGCCGGGGCAGCTTTGCTGATTCGGAGCGCGATCAACCTGCAGCAGGTGCCGGTCGGGTTTGACGCCACCGGCGTGCTGCGCGCGCGCGTCAGCTTGCCCGACGCGGGGTACCGGACCCCCGACGCGGTCAAGACGGCCTTCCAATCGCTCGTGGCGCGACTGGCCGATTCCCCAGGCGTGGCCCTTGCCGCGCTGGACTCCCAGGCGCCGCTGATGGGCAGCGGCGGATCGAACGGGCTCATCCCGGAGGGCCGATCGATCGGCATGGAAAGCATCATCAACAGCCGCGCCCACTTCGTGACGCCCGGCTACTTCCGGCTGCTGCGGCAGCCGCTCATCTCCGGACGCGCCTTTGGGGCGACCGATGTGCGGTCGGCGCCGCTCGTGATGATCGTGAACGAGACGCTGGCCCGCGAGGCGTTCGGCGGCGGGAGTCCGATTGGGCGCCGCATCTCCTGTTGCGAAGGCACGCCGGGCAAGCCCTCGTGGAAGACCGTCGTCGGGGTCGTGGCGGACGTGCGATCGCGCGGGCCGGCCAGCGACCCCATCCCGGAGTTCTACCTGCCGGTGGCGCAGATTCCCGACGTCGCGTGGTCGTGGACGAGCAACACCCTGGACGTGATCGTGCGCGGGGCCGAGGGCGATCCGGCAGCCATGTCCGGGGCGATTCGCAGTGCGGTCCGCGAACTGGATCCCTCGCTGCCGGTCTACTCCCTGCGGACGATGGAGGAAGGGCTGCGCCGGAGCACGGCGCAGGCCCGGTTCAACACGATGCTGATGACGCTGCTGGCGCTCACCGGGCTCGTGCTGGCCGCCCTCGGCATCTACAGTGTGATGGCCTGGCTGGTGGCGCAGCGAACGCGTGAGATCGGTGTGCGGATGGCGCTCGGCGCATCGCCGGCGCGTGTGGTCCGCCAGGTCGTCGGCCATGGCCTGAAGCCGGTGGCCGCGGGTCTACTTGGAGGAGTGTCGGGCGCGATGGGCGTGGGTGGCGTGCTGCGCGGGCAGTTGTTCCAGGTGAACCCGAGGGATCCGCTCGCGCTCGGCCTGGTGGTGGCCCTGTTGCTCGTCGTGGCCCTGCTGGCCGCGCTCATTCCCGCGCGGCGGGCCACCGCCATCGATCCGGCGCAGGCCCTGCACGACGCGTGACAGCCCTGCCGCCATAATGGCGGGTAAGGCCGCGCGGATGGGCGCGGCGCGAAGGAGCTGTCATGACGCGACGACACCTGCTGGCAGCGGCCGCGCTGGCCCTGCTGGCCACCGTCCCGCTGCCCGCCCGCCAGGCCGCCACCCTTCAGCCAGCTGACATCTCGGCACTGCGCCTTCGCAACATCGGCCCGGCGACGATGTCCGGCCGGGTCGTGGACATGGACGTGGTCGAATCGGATCCGTTCACGATGTACGTCGCGTCAGCCACGGGTGGCGTCTTCCGGACCAACGACAACGGGGTGACGTGGGAGCCCGTCTTCGAGCGGGAACCGGTCCACTCCGTCGGCGACATCGCGATCTTCCAGCCCAACCCGGCGATCATCTGGGTCGGGACCGGTGAGCGCGCCAACCGGCAGAGCGTGGGCTGGGGCGATGGCGTCTACAAGACGATCGACGCCGGCAAGACCTGGACCAACGTCGGACTGAAGACCAGCAAGCACATCGGCCGCATCGTCCTCCACCCGACCAACCCCGACATCGCCTATGTCGCCGCGCAGGGCTCGGTGTGGGGACCGGGAGGCGACCGCGGCCTCTATCGCACTCTGGACGGCGGCCGGACCTGGGTCCGCACGCTGCACGTCGACGAGGAGACGGGTGTCACCGATGTGGCGATGGACTGGCGCGATCCGAGCATCCTGTATGCGGCCAGCTACCAGCGGCGGCGGAGCGCGTTCGGCTTCAACGGCGGCGGTCCCGGCAGCGCGCTGTGGAAGAGCACGGACGGCGGCGCCACGTGGACCAGGCTGACCGGTAACGGCCTTCCCGACGGCGAGTACGGACGGATCGGCATCGCCGTGTACCGCAAGGACCCGAGCATCGTCTACGTCAGCATCGAGCAGGGCTCGCGCTACAACGCGTCCACGGCCTACATCACCCGTAAGGGCGGCCTGTACCGCAGCAACGATCGCGGCCGCACCTGGCGGTTCATGGCCGACTGGAACCCGCGGCCGATGTACGCCAGCCAGCCGACGATCGATCCCAACGACGACCGCCGGATCTACATGCTCAACAGCTACTCCTACTCGGACGACGGCGGCGAGACGTTCACCTCGCCGCGCACGACCACCCACGGTGACGACCGGTTCGTGTGGGTGAACCCGCGCGACTCGCGTCACGTCGTGAAGCTCGATGACGGCGGTATCGGCATCTCGTACGACCGCGGCTTG
>DATLLC010000387.1:0-28774 GCA_035538015.1 Vicinamibacterales bacterium | reverse complement strand
AACGACGTGCGCGCGCGCTTCGCCGAGGCGCTGGCCGTCGTGCTGCCGCCGCACCTGTCCCATGCGTTTCTCTGCAATAGCGGCGCGGAAGCGGTCGACGGCGCGCTGAAGTTCGCCAGGCTCACCACCGGCCGCTCGGCGTTCGTCGCAACGACAAGGGGCTTCCATGGACGGACCTTCGGCGCACTCTCGGTCACGTGGGAGCCGAAGTACCGAGAGGGCTTCGCGCCGCTGCTGGAGACCACGCACGTGCCGTTCAACGACGCCGCGGCACTCGAGGCCACCGTTACCGGCCAGACCGCCGCCGTGATCCTGGAGGTCGTCCAGGGCGAGAGCGGTGTCAACGTGGCCGAGCCCGCGTTCCTGGCCGCAGCCGAGCGCGTCTGCCGCGACCGCGGGGCGCTCTTGATCGTCGACGAGATCCAGACCGGCTTCGGCCGTACCGGCCGGTGGTTCGCGCTCGAACACGCCAACCTGACCCCCGACATCGTGTGCCTGGCCAAGGGGCTCGGCGGCGGGTTTCCGATGGGCGCCTTCGCCTACACCGCGCGCGTCCACGATGCCCTCCATCAGGGCGCACACGGCAGCACCTTCGGCGGGTCGCCGCTCGCCTGCGCCGCGGGGCTGGCCGCCATCGAGACCTACCGCGGCGAGCGCCTCATCGAGCGCAGCGCGACACTCGGGACGCGGATGCTGGCGGACCTGCGGGCGGGCCTGGCGGAGGTCCCGATCGTGCGCGAGGTCCGCGGCCTCGGCTTGATGCTGGCGATCGAGCTCCGCACGAAGGTGGCGCCCATCCTCAAGAGCCTGATGCTCGATCACCACGTCATCGCGTTGCCGGCCGGTCCCACGATCCTCCGCCTGTTGCCGCCGCTGGTCATCAGCGAAGACGAGATCGCGCTCGGAGTGGGTGCGGTCGTCGCCGCGGTGAAGGCGGCGTCGGGCGCGCCTTCACGCCGGCCTGCGTCAGCCCCGTCATGACCCGCGAAGAGGCCATCGATCTCGTTCACGGCCTCGTCGCCATTCCGTCCCTGTCACGACAGGAGCAGGCGGCTACGGCGTGGCTGGTGGCGCGGATGGCCGCCATCGGCTATGACCGCGCGTACGTGGATGCCGCCGGTAACGCGGTCGGCGAACTGGGCGCGGCCGGCGCCAGCCGGGTGATCGTGCTCCTCGGGCACATCGATACGGTCCCGGGGAACATCCCCGTTCGCATCGATGCCGGTCCTCCTACGCGCCTGCACGGACGCGGCAGCGTCGATGCCAAGGGGCCGCTCGCCGCCTTCGCCGCCGCGGGCGCGACACTGGGCTCACGCTGGGCGCACGACGCAGGCGTGCGCCTGGTCGTGGTCGGTGCAGTGGAGGAAGAGGCCGCCACGAGCAAGGGCGCACGCTTCATCGCCTCCCGTTTCGACGGAGGGTCCGAGCCGCGGCCCTCCGCGTGCGTGATCGGCGAGCCGAGCAGCTGGCGCCGCATCACGCTCGGTTACAAGGGTCGGCTGCTGCTCGACCTGTCGGCCCGCCAGCAGATGGCCCACACCGCCGGACCCGATGCGAGCGTGGCCGAAGTGGTGATCGATCTCTGGAATTGGGTGCGGACCCATGCCGGCACCGCGAATGCCGGTGTGGGAAAGCCGTTCGATCAGCTCACGCCGAGCCTGCGCCGATTCGTCACGGCCAACGAAGAGGGTCTGACCGATACGGTCGACGCACAGTTCGCATGGCGGCTGCCGATGGGCGTCAACGCCATCGAGCTCGTCCGTCAGCTGCTCGCCTGGGCGGCCGACCACGTCCACGCGACAGGGGAAGTACCGGTGCCCGCGCTCGGACACGGGCCTGGGAGTGACGCCCCGATCACCATCGCCGGCCCGCGCACGAGCCTCGAGTTCGCGTTTCGCGGTTGGGAACAGCCCTGGCGCAGCGATCGTCAGAACACGCTCGTGCGCAGCTTTCTCGCCGGCATCCGTGGAGTGGAGCCGGCCGCCCAACCAGGATTCGTCGTGAAGACCGGCACCAGCGATATGAACATCGTCGCACCGATCTGGCAATGTCCGATCGTGGCCTATGGTCCGGGCGACAGCGGGCTCGACCATACTCCGCATGAGCACCTCGAACTCGACGATTACTGGCACGCCGTGCGGATCCTGGAAGCGACGCTGCGCCAGCTCGTGTTGTGGCTGAAATAGGGCGCCTTGGGTCTAAGGTTTCCGGCTCTCTGGGGGAAACCGCGATGGGAGCGGTCGAAGCGTCAAGGTTGAGCCGGTATGAGACACACGGGCACAGCCGGCGTGGCCCTATGGAACAGATAGACAGGCAGAGCCGTTGCAGCGCTAGCTGTCAGGGGGGGTCCATGATGACGACTCGCCTGATGGCAGGACTCACTGTCTTCATGCTCGTCGCCGGAGCGTCGGCTGAAACGGCCGACCGCATCACTCGGCGCGGCGGTGGGCGGCGGCGCCGGGACCGCGGTGGTCTTGTCCACGCGCGGCAAAGACGTGCGGATGGGCGAGGGCGCCCTCATCGTGGTGCGCCTGGACCAACCGCTCCTGATCGATCGATAGACGTTGGCGACGGCCCGGGGCGCGCCTCGCGCCCCGGGCGTCAGCCGGAACCCACGCTCGACATGAGACAACGCCTGTGTGCCGCCCTGGGCCTGGCCATTTCGCTCCTGGCCTGTGCCCGCCCCGAATCACCCGCGGTCCAGTGTTTCGAGTCGCGCCTGCCGGACGAATCGGTTCTGCGCTTCCGGTACACCGAGCACAGCGGCGGCATCACCGGTGTCCTCGATTACGACTTCGCTGAGAAGGATGGAGCACACGGCACCCTCACGGGACAGCGCGTCGGTGACGTGATCACGGCGCTCTGGACCCGCACAATCGAGGGCGTCACCGAGACGCAGGAAGTGCGGATCCGTATCGAACGAGACCGTGCGGTGAAGGCAAACGGGGAGCTCGTCGGAGGGACCGACAACGTGCTCAGGCTGCGGGATCCAGAGCACGCGAACTTCAACAAGACATTCAATCGCGTGCGTTGCGCTGAGAATCGCGAATAGATCCCCAGATAGATCGCCAGCTAGATCACCAGATAGATCTCGAGATCATCCGTTCACCAGACCGATCACAAGATCACCACCTCAAGAGATCACCAGATTCTGTAACCCTCAAGGCTCCTTCACCAGCACCGCTCGGCTGTAAATCAACTCGAACCCTGCCCGTTGCACGTTCTCTTGCGACTTCGATCCCGGCTGCGTTGTGACGACCGCCATCTCGCAGCCGGCCTCACGGCCGCGCGTCAGGCGCGCCTGCAGCAGCGCCGATTGAACGCCACGCCGCCGGCTCGCGGGGAGCGTGGCCGCCCCGCAGAGAAGCGCCGTGTGCTCGTGCATGAACAAGCTGGCGCCGCCCGCGACCTCGCCGTCGAGCCGCGCCAGCAGGCGGGACGCGCCAGGCACCGCCGCGAAGTATTGGTAGGTGCGCTCGAGGGTCGCCCGGTCGAACGACTCGTGCGACGCCGGGCCGTCGAACACGTCCGCCTGCAGGAAGGCCTCGGTCACCGTCGTGATCCAGCGTGCGGAGCTGTCGGCATCGACCTCGACGATGCCGATGCCCTCGGCGGCGGCAGTCGCCACCTGGTCGAGCCGCCGCGCGAGGACGTTCTCGAAACCGATCAAGCGATACCCGCGCGACGTCAAGAGACGTCCGACCGCCGGGTCCGCGAGCGTCGAAAGCTCCACCTGGAGCCGTGCCCGTCGGGCGGCATGCCCGCGCTCGATCGCGTCGAGCTCTGCAGCATCCGGCAGCCCGTCGAAGCCGAGACCGATCAGCTTGTTGAAGGGCGAATCCGCCTCCCCCAGCACGGCGAACGAGCCACCGATGGGCCAGGCGTCCACGTGTGCGCCCGTGGCCCGCATCGCGTCGGCCATCCCCATCACGAGTGTCAGTTCGGCGCGGTCGATCCGAGCCGCGAGAGCGGTCGATGCAGTCAGGGGCATCAGCTCATCATAGCGGCGTCTTGACCCGGCCCTCACGACGTGGCATCGTCGCGCGCATGATTCGACATCTGTCTATGGTCGTGGTGTTCGCGGGCAGCATCGCTTGCGCGACGGTGCCTCCGGAACAGCAGATGCTGGCTGACACCGCCGCCGCACTCGGCGGCCGGGATCGGGTGACGGCCGTGAAGACCCTGGTCCTCGAAGGCGAAGGAACGCTCTGGAACCTGGGGCAGGACATGACGATGGAGGCCACCGGGCAGACGTTCGGCGTGACCGGCTACCGGCGTGCCATGGATTTAGGCTCCGGGCGCATGCGCGTGCAGCAGACGCGCACGCCGAACTTCCTGTACTTCCAGGGGCAGGCGCCGCAGACGCAAATCTTCGGCGTGGACGGCGAGGTCGCCTACACTGTGGCGGCCAACGGCACCGCTGCGCGCGCCGGCGCCCAGGCCGCGCGCGATCGGATCGTGGAGTTCCATCACCACCCGTTAGTGCTCGTCCGGGCCGCGCTCGAGGGCCAGACCCCGGTCACCAACCTCCGAACGGAAGGAGCGGAGCAGTTCGTCGACATCACTCCTGCCGGCGGCGGCGGTCCCTTCACGCTCGCCGTCGATGCCGCCAGCCACGTACCCACGCGCATCCGATCGACGTCGGCGCACCCGAACCTGGGTGACGTTGTCATCGAGACGCGGTTCTCGGAGTACGCGGACGAGTCGGGGCTGAAGCTTCCGCGGCGTCTCGAGATCCAGACGGATCGCTTCAAGACTGCCGAGTTAAGGCTGGCACGCGCCACCGTCAACGGGGACGCCGGCGAGGTGGCGGCGCCCGACGCGGCTCGGACCGCGGCGGTTCCCGCGCCAGCGGCCCCGTCGGTGGTGGCGGAAGTGGTAGCGCCGGGCGTGTGGCTGCTTGGCGGCCAGTCGCACCACAGCGCACTCATCGAGTTCGGCGATCACCTCCTCCTGGTCGAGGCGCCGCAGAGCGAGGCGCGGGCCCTGGCCGCCATCGCCAAGGCCCGCGAGCAGGTGCCGGGCAAGCCATTGACCCAGCTGGTCACGTCCCACCACCACTTCGATCACACCGCGGGCCTGCGGGCGGCGATCGCCGAGGGGCTGACGGTCATCACGCACCAGGGCAACGTCGCCTACTTCGAAGAGGCCGCGAAGCGGCCCTTCACGCTTCAGCCCGATGCGCTGGGCAAGGCGGCACGCGGCGCCACGGTCGAAGGCGTCGATGACGAGCGCGTGATCGAGGACGGCCGGCGCAGGGTCGTGCTCTATCACATCGACGGGAACCCGCACGCCGACACGCTGCTGATGATCTACCTGCCGAAGGAACGGGTGCTGATCCAGGCCGACGCATTCAGTCCCGGAGCCGCAGTCAATCCGTACGCCGCCAGCTTGCTCTCGAACGTGCGAGCGCGGAAGCTCCAGGTGGACCGCATCGTGCCCCTCCATGGACCTATCGCCCCGTTCGCGGAGCTCGTCAAGGCGGTGCCCGCATCATGATTGCCGCCATCCGACTGCTGGTGTTCGCCGTCGTCCTCGCGTCGTTGTCGATCGACGCCCGGCCGGCCGGCGCGCAACAACCGAGCGCCCCGGCGCCACCGCAGCCCTACGAGCCGCGCGTGGGTCAGCCGGGCAAGGACGTGGTCTGGGTGCCGACGCCGCCCAGCGTGGTCGAGCTGATGCTCGACATGGCCAAGGTGACGAAGGACGATTTCGTCATGGATATCGGCTCCGGTGACGGGCGCAACATCATCGCCGCCGCCAAGCGAGGCGCCCGCGGCGTGGGGGTGGAGTACAACCCCGACATGGTCGCGCTCTCGACCAAGCTGGCCACGGAGGCTGGCATCGGCGACCGAGCCACGTTCGTGCAAGGCGACATGTACGAGGCCGACATTTCAAAGGCCAACGTCATGGCGATCTTCCTGCTCACGACGAACATGGAGAAGCTGTTGCCGTCGTTCAAGAGCCTGGCGCCCGGCAGCCGCATCGTATCGAACACGTTCGGCTTCAACGAGTGGGATCCCGATGCACGCGACAGCGTGAAGGACGGCTCGTGCTCGAGCTGGTGCGAGGCGCTGCTCTGGATCGTGCCGGCCCATGCTGCAGGCACATGGGCAATCGACTCGGGCATGCTCACGCTGACCCAGATGCACCAGGTGCTGTACGGCACGCTCGCGACAACCACCGGCGATACGCCGATCTCGAACGCCAGGATGCGGGGCTACGACATCACGTTCACCGCCGGCGAGCGCACCTACACCGGCCGGCTGGACGGCGCCACGATGCAAGGCTCGGTGAGCGGCCCGGCCGGCACCCAGACATGGAAGGCCACCAGGATCACCAGATAGATGACCAGATAGATCCCAACATCACCAGATCTCCAGATCGATCTCCACATCACCAAATCAAGAGATCACCAGATTCGCCATCTATCTGTCGATCTCCCTACCCCGCCACAGCCAGGGTCTGGAGGTCGCGCTGCGGGTGGCCGGCGCGGACCACGCCGCGGGCGTCGAAGCGCAGGCCCGAACCGGGCACGAGGTCGACGACGGTCTGCGACACGCGCACCTCGTGGGCCACCGCCGAACCAGCCAGCGCGTCCGCGACGTCGATGACCGGCCCGCGCCGCTCGTGCGGGTCGACCTCGCCGATGTGCACCCCGGCGGCGGCTCGAATCGACAGGCCGCGCGCTTGCTCCATCACCGCGGCGCCGCACTGCACCGCCCGGCCGGGACCGTCGAAGAGCGCCAGCAGCACTTCGCTGAGCGGATCGACGAGCTGCCCGCGCCGGCGAAGCACTTCGCGCTCGAAGACTTGCCGCAGTGCCGGCGGCGCGGTCTTGTGCTCACCCGACCGGACCGCCAGCACCGAGGCCAGCATCCGCGCCGGCTCGCGCGGCACGTGCGTCCGGGACAGGAATCGCTCGATCTCCGAGAGCATGGCTTCCTGATCGCCGACAAACGGCAGGTGATCGAAGCCGGGCTGCTCGACAAAGGTCGCTCCGGGAATGTGCTCGGCCAGGTACCGCCCCTCCTCCACTCTCAGGCAGCGGTCTCCCGTGCGGTGCAGCACCAGGGTGGGCACGCGAATGGTCGGCAGGACGGCACGGACGTCGATGGCGGCGTTCATGCGCGTGAGCGCCACCGCGGCGCCGGGGCTGGCCCCCATCCGGAGATAGGACGCCCACCACTCGCGAAACCCTTCGTCGGACGCGCGCGACGGCGCGCGCTCGTCGATCCCGACCGGCCCGCCCCATTCGTCCAGGATCGTCTGGCAGAAGGCGTCGCGCTCCTCCTGGGTCGCGCCCCAGGGATAGTCGGGGGCCTTCATGCGGCGCGCGTAGCTGCCAACCATGATCAGCGCCTCGGTGCGGGCCGGGTGGGTGGCGGCGAAAAGCGCACAGAGCGGTCCACCCTCCGAAACACCCAGCAGCACGGCACGGTCCGATCCCGCCGCCTCCATCACCGCCCGCACGTCGTCCATCCGCTGCTCGAGCGTCGGCAGTTCCGTCACCGACACGCGGTCGGACAGGCCGGTGCCTCGCTTGTCGAAGAGGATCAGGCGCGCCATCCCCGAAAGCCGGTGCAGGAACCGCGCGAACGACGGCTCGTTCCAGAAGTACTCGAGATGCGACACCCAGCCCATGACGAAGACGAGGTCCACCGGGCCATCGCCGAGCACTTCGTAGGCGATGTTCACGTTGCCGCTGTGCGCGTAGCTGACACGGGAGTGGGTGACCAGCGCCGCGGAGAGGTCGCTCACGATGATCGGCGCGATGAAGCGATAGCCGCGGCGATGAGCGGTCTCGATGTAGCGCGGGTGGTGCGAATCGTCGCCGAGCGCCCTGCGCAGCTCGCGAATGCTGCTCTTGAGGACGGCGTCGCCGACGAACACGTCGGGCCAGATGGCCGTCATGAGTTCGGCCTTGCTCACCAGACGCCCTGCATGCAGGGCGAGATGGTGCAGCAGCGAGAACGCCTTGGGCGTGAGAGGCACGGCGGTGTCGCCACGATAGAGGTGGCCGCTGGCCGGATCGAGGCGGAAGTCACCAAACGTCAGAACACGATCGACCGTCATCGGTAGAGCTGGCTCCTGAGGAAGCCCTTGATTCTAGCGCGGGGGCCTCTTACCGAATCCTCACCGAACTCTCACGGGCATCTGACGTCTTGGGGCGCTCCGGTCTCGTATCGTGCTGAAGGAGATCGAAGATGCGAAACGCAATGTCCTCATACGCCTGGATTCTGGGCCTCGTCCTGGCGGGAACCACGCCGGCGGTGGCCCAAAGCCCCACGCCCGCGCCTCAGCACAAGCACTACGAAACGCCAGCCGATGCCGCGCCTCCCGCTCCCGGGATGCCGCTGGCGCCGCGCCTGCAGAATCTGGGTGAGCACACCTTCCCCACGAGCACGACGGTGGAGCGCGCGCAGCTGTTCGTGAACCAGGGTCTGAACCTCCTGTACGGGTTCAACCACGCCGAGGCAAGCCGCGCCTTCGCCGAGGCCGTCCGGCTCGACCCCTCGCTGGCCATCGGCTACTGGGGACAGGCGCTCGTGCTCGGGCCCAACATCAACGCCGCGATGGACCCGTCCGACGAGCCGAAGGCCTTCGCGCTGGCGCAGAAGGCCATGGCCATGAAGGCCTCAGCCAGCCCGCGTGAGCGCGCCTACATCGAGGCGGTCGCCGCGCGTTACACGGGGCGTCCTGCGGACCGGGTCGCGGCCGATCGCGCCTACGTCGAGGCGATGAAGCGCCTCGTCGACTCGTTCCCCGACGACCTCGACGCGCGCACGCTGTACGCGGAAGCGCTGATGGACCTGCGGCCGTGGAATTACTGGACGCGTGATGGCGTCGCGTATCCGGAGACCGTTGCGATCCAGGCGTCGCTCCAGGCGGTGCTGGCCGCGCACCCGAACCATCCCGGCGCGCTGCACCTCTGGGTTCACCTGTGGGAGCCCACCGACACGCCAGAGCGCGCCGAGGCCGAGGCCGATCGGCTGTTGATGCTGATGCCAGGCGCCGGCCATATCGTCCACATGCCGGCCCATATCTACCAGCGCGTGGGGCGCCACGGCGACGTCATCCGGTCGAACCAGATGGCGGCGCAGGCCGACGAGGAGTACATCGCGCAGTGCCGTGCGCAAGGGCTGTATCCGCTCGCCTATTACCCGCACAACCTGCACTTCATCTGGATGGGCGCGAGCGCGAGCGGACGTCGTTCCCTCGCGCTCGAGTCGGCGGAGAAGCTGGCCGGGGTCATTCCGCAGGAGGCCCTCGGCGCGGCGCCGATCCTCCAGGGCTTCCTGGTCGTGCCGTACTGGGCGATGGTGCGGTTCGGGGAATGGGATCGCATTCTGGCCGACCCGGGCCCGCGGCACCAGACGCCCTTCACCCGCGGCGTCTGGCACTTCGCCCGCGCGATGGCCTACGCCGCGACCAACCAGCTGGAAGCCGCCGAGCGCGAGCGCGCACAGCTGGTCACACTGGTCTCGGATCCCGCGCTGAAGGGCCAGACCACGTTCTCGACCAACACCGGCCACGCGATCCTGCGCATCGCGCCAGAGGTCGTGGCCGGTGAGATCGCCGCCCGGCGTCAGCAATGGGATACAGCCATTCTGCACTTCGATCGCGCGGTGCGGTACGAGGATGCGCTCATCTACCAGGAGCCGGCGGACTGGCACGCGCCGGTGCGTCAGAACCTGGCGGCGGTGTTGATAGCCGCGGGGCGGCCTGACGAGGCCGAGGCGGTCTCCTGGGAAGATCTCAAGAAGAACCCCGAAAACGGCTGGTCGCTGTTCGGCCTGCTGCAGGCGCTGAAGGCACAGGGCAAGACCGACGAGGCGGCGCACGTCGAGGCGCGGTTCACCAAGGCGTGGCAGGACGCGGACGTCAAGCTGCCCGGTGTCACGCCGAGCACACTGGAGAGCCGGCGGTGAGAACCGGCCTCGCCCGCCCGTTCGCGGTGGGGCCTGGCGAGGGCCGCGACCGGCCCCTCGCCCGGCTCGGCACGGTGCACAAGGTATCGTCCGAGGTCACGCGCGGACTGGTGGCGATTGTCGAGCACACGCTGCCGCCAAAGCACCTGGCCGCGCCGCTCCATCGCCACGCGCACGAGGACGAGCTCTCCATCGTCCTCAAGGGTTCGATGGGGGCGCTGCTCGGCCGCGACATCGTGGTCGCCCCGGCTGGCTCCTACGTCCTGAAGCCCCGGCACCAGTGGCACACGTTCTGGAATGCCGGAGACACCAACCTGCGCTTCATCGAGCTGCTGCTCCCCGGCGGTGTCGAGCGCTACTTCGAGCAGTTGTCGCCATTGCTGAAGGCCGCTGGCGGGCCCCACGCGGTCGCCGTCAGGAGCCTCGCGGACGAGTACGGAATCGAGTTCGATTTCGACAGTGTCCCAGAACTGTGTACGAAGTTCAGATTGCATTTCGGATAGGGAGACACGCGTGATCGACCTCGACGTGAGTCTGGTCGCACGATTGGCCGCCGCGCTCGTTCCCCTGGCCGCCGTGATCCTGGCAGCCAGCGGCGCGGCGCCCGTAGGGGGGCTCACCGGAGAGGAGGGGCAGATGTTGACGGACGATGTCGCGATTCAGGTCACGTCGGAACGGGGATCGGCCACCAGCGGGCAGCCCGCGGACGGCAGGCCGCTGGACGCCGCGATCGCTGGCACGCCTGCGCCGCGCTTCGTGACGGTCGCCACCGGCGTGCGGCTCGAGTACGTCGAGCAGGGACGGGCCGACGGCCTGCCGGTCATCTTCCTGCACGGAGTCACGGACTCCTGGCGCTCGTTCGAGCTCCTGCTGCAGCGTCTGCCCGCATCGATCCGCGCCTTCGCGATCTCGCAGCGCGGGCACGGCGACTCGAGCCGGCCCGACATCGGCTACCGCTACAGGGACTTCTCGGAAGACGTGCGCGCGTTCATGGACGCCATCGGCCTGGAGCGGGCCGTGGTGGTCGGCCACTCGATGGGGGCCATGGTCTCGCAGCGGCTGATCGTCGACCATCCCCAGCGCGTATCCCGCGTCGTCCTGATGGGCGCCTTCGCGACGATCCACGGCAACCCCGTCGTGGACGAGTTCGTGACCTCCGCCATCGTGCCGCTGGTCGATCCGATTGCGCCAGACTTCGCCAGGGAATGGCAGCTCAGCACGCTGGCCAGCCCCATCGATCCGCGATTCCTCGACACCGTGGTCGGCGAGACGCTGAAGGTGCCGGCGCGCGTGTGGCACCAGACGTTCGCGGGCTTCCTGGCGACGCCGGACTTCACGCACGAACTTGCCGGCGTCACCGTCCCCGTGCTCCTGCTCTGGGGCGACCGCGATACCTACGCGGTGCGGGCGGATCAGGACGCGCTGCTGAAGGCGATGCCGACCTCACGCCTCGTCGCCTACGAGGGCACGGGCCACGCCATTCATTGGGAAGAGCCGGCGCGTGTCGCCGCCACGCTGCTGGGCTTCGTTGACGAATCCCGCTGAGCCTGGTGAACGCCAATGCTGGTACCAACGCTGACCCGTCAACGCCTCCTGCGGCTACCGAGCGGGAATCACCTCAACCTCATCGAGCAGGGCGAGAGCGAGGGGCTGCCCGTCCTGCTGCTGCACGGCTGGCCTGACTCCTCTCAATCGTGGGAGCTCGTGCAGGCGCTCCTGCCTTCGGCGTGGCGGGTGTTCGCGATCGATCAGCGCGGGCATGGGCACTCGGATCGTCCTCGGGAGGGTTATGCCATCGACCAACTGGCGGCCGACGTTGAAGCGCTCCTCGACGAACTCGGCCTTCCGCGGTCCGTGGTGGTCGGTCACTCGATGGGAAGCTTCGTGGCCCGTCGGGTCGCGGAGCGGGCACCGGGGCGCGTCTCGGGCCTGGTCCTCATCGGCACCGCGCCGGTGGCTCGAAACGCGGCGCTCCTGGCATTGGCACCGGCGGTCCACGCCCTCAGGGATCCCGTGAACATGGCGTTCGTCCGCGAGTTCCAGGAGAGCACGGTGGCCAGGCCGGTACCGGCGGAGTTCATGGCTCGCGCCATCAGGCAGAGCCAGCGCGTTCCGGCGCGCATCTGGCAGGCCGTGTTCGAGGGTCTGCTCTCGTTCGAGCCCGGCCCGCCGCCTCGCTGCCCCACGCTCGTCACCGGCGGCACGCGGGATGGATTGTTTTCGGTGGCCGAGCAAGAAGCCGTCAGCGCCGCAATCCCCGGTGCGCGCATCGACTTGGTCGAGGGCGTGGGACACGCACTCCACTGGGAAGCTCCGGAGATTTTTGCCACATCACTCCTTCACTTCGTGAAGGAGCTTCGCTGAATCTCGTGATCTCCTGAGCTGGCGATCTGTCGATCGATCGGTCGATCTGTCGATCTGGAGAGCTGATGATCGAATCTGGCGACCTATCTCGTGACCGGGTGCCACGCGGCGCGTAGGAAGATCCGCAAGTAGATCAAGAGATAGCTCGCCAGATCACCAGATCGGCCGATCGATCACCAGATCACCAGATCAGGAAATCAAGAGATTCGCCTTATCTGACGATCTAGCTGAGGATCTACTAACACGACATACAGTTATGGTTGTTGCGCGAGCCGAGCTTCTCGAGGAGCGAGACGGTCTCGGGGTACGGTGACACGCGCTGGACGGGGCCGTTGGCCATGTCCGCCGTGCTCTGGCCGCTGCGGGCCACGGCCGCGACGTCGGCGCCCTTCGACACGAGGTACAGAATCATCTCGTTGTCGCCACGGGCGGCCGCGTGATGCAGCGGCGTATAGCCGTCGTTGTCCCGCGCGTTGACGTCCGCGCCAAGCACTTCCACCAGGTATTTCATCGCCGGCATCCAGCCGTCTGGCGCGTGCCGATGCGCATTGCCGGCAAAGCCCTCGCCGTACTCCACGCCCGCGGCAGCGTGAATCGGGAAGGCGCCGGGACCACCCGGCGGAATCGGCGGCGCGGTATAACGCTCCTGGCCGTCACGGGCCGTCGGCATGATCGGTCCGCCGGCACCCGCGGGCGGCGCGTTCGCACCGCCACGCCGGATCGGCGCCGCCGGCGCCATCGTCGCGATGTTCGGGTCGGCGCCGTAGCTGACGAGCAGCTTCATGGCCTCGAGGTCCACCGAGTAGGCGGCGCGCCAGAACGGTGTGGATCCCGACGTGTCGGCGAGCCCGCAGTTCCGGTTGCCGCAACCGGTATAGACCATGTACCAGGGATGCGCCTTGATGCGGCCGTTCGCGTCCGCGCCTTTGTCGAGCATCGCCTTCATCACGTCCAGGTAGGTGGCTTTCTGCCGCTCCATCTCCTGCGGCTGCGGGAACCGGGTCCGCGGCTGCCACTGCGTGTTGAGGGCCGCCCAGAGCGGCGTCACACCGTTGTTCTTCGCGGCGACGTTCGGATCCGCGCCGCGCTCGAGCAGCAGGGTCGCCATGTCGAACTGCCCGTTGATCACCGCCATCAGCAGCGGACTGGTCCCGTCACCCGCGCCGGTCCGGTTGACGTCGGCGCCGCCGTCGACGAGCGCGCGTGCGGCGTCCAGGTGGCCCTGGCGCGACGCATGGAGCAGCGCCGTCAGGCCGCCCTTGGTCTGCACCGGCGGGTTGATCTCTTCGGGATTGAAATTCTGGCCGCGGCCCTGATTCTCCGAATCTTCCTTTTCGGGCGGCGGGATCTTCCCGGACAGGAACACGTCGCGGGACGCCTGGACGGCGGCCTGCATCTGGCTGGCCGTGGGCAACCGCTCCGGACCGACCCCCATGGACTCGAGCACCTTCTCCTGGCGCCGGCTGGCCGCGCGATCGAGCGCGTTGCGCTGCGGGACGTCGATGAACGTGCTGGCGATGTTCGGGTCCGCGCCGCGCCCGATCAGCGCCTTGATGGCCTCGACCCGATTCTGCGCCGCCGCGAAGATGAGCGGCGTCTGGCCCCATTCGGCTTCCTTCGCGTTCGCGTCGGCGCCGCCATCGACGAGACGGATGACAACGGCCGGGTTGCCCGACGTCGCCGCCAGGTGCAGCGCGGTCGCACCGCTCGGCACGGCCCGGGCATCGACCACCGCTCCCGCCTTCAGCAGCTGGTCCACCACAGCTACGCTGGCAGACCGCGCGGCGACGTGGAGCGGCGTGTACTGGCCGATGCGGGTCACCGCCGACACGTTGGCCCCTGCGTAGATGAGCAGGCCCGCCATCTCACCGTTCCCGCGCTCGGCGGCCCAGTGCAGGGCCGACATGCCGTCGCCGCGCCCGGCGTTGACGTCGGCGCCCTCCTTCAGCAGCGCGCGCACGGCCGCGACGTCGCCCTTCATCGCCGCATCCGCGACCGGCGAGCCGCTGGGCGCCGCACCGACGAGCGCGGACATGACAACGGCGGCAATCAGATTGGAGCCAAGACGACGAAGCATCGGGTCAACTCCCTCGACGTTCAAAGTTGCGAGCTCAAGGTGCAAGGCGAATCACGGGGATCGGCTTTGAACCGTGAACTTGTGGCTGACACCTCTTACGCGCCGGCCGCGGTCGTCGCGGCCGCAGCCGACAGCGAGAACTCGCCGGTGCTGTCGCCGAAGGTCTGCAGATCCTGCAGGCCCAGGTTGTGCAGCAAGGTCAGCATCACGTTGGCCATCGGCGTGCCATCGGCCGCCTTCAGGTGCGCGTTGCCCTTGAGCATGCCGTTGCCGCCGCCCGCGATGAACAGCGGGCAGCGCCGGTGATTGTGCACGTTGGCGTCGGCCATCGGCGAGCCCCACAGCAGCACCGTCTTGTCGAGCAGGCTCTGGTCGCCCTCGGTGGTGGTCTTCAGCTTCTCGAGCAGGTAGGCCACCTGGCTGACGCGGTACTTGCAGATCTTGTTGAACTCGAGGATCCGGTCTTCGCGGTTGCCGTGGTGCGAGGCCGGGTGGAACGGCTGGGTCGAGCCGCTCTCGGGGAACACCCGGTTCTGCGAGTCGCGGCCGGTCTTGAACGAGATCACGCGGGTCATGTTGGTCTGGAACGCCAGCACCTGCAGGTCGAACATCAGGCGCATGTGCTCCGAGAACGAGTCGGGCACGCCCTTGGGCGCGTCTGGAATCGCGCGCTCCTCACCGCTGCTGTTCTGGGCTTCAACGGCCTGGATGCGGCGCTCGATCTCGCGCACGTTGTCCAGGTAGCGGTCGAGCCGGGCACGGTCGCTCGCGCCGAGGTCCTGACGGACGTTCGCGACCTCTCCCTGGATCCAGTCCAGGATGCTGCGCCGGTTCTCGCGGCGCGAGGCGCGATCCTTGGCCGAGGAACCGGCCCCGAACAGCATGTCGAACGCGACCCGCGGGTCGCGAATCATCGGCAGCGGCTCGTTGGGCGACGCCCAGCTGATCGAGTCGGTGTAGGCGCACGAGTAGTTGTAGGTGCAGCCGCCGGCCTGGTCCAGGTTCTCGATGCAGAACTGCATCGACGGCAGCGGCGTGTCCTGGCCGAAGCGCTGCGCGTAGAGCTGATCCATCGAGGTGCCGGCCCAGATGTCCGAGCCCTGCGTCTGCTTGGGATGGCTCTGAGTAAGGAACACCGCGCTCGAGCGGAAGTGGTCGCCGCCGATTTCCGGCGCCGTGAAGGCCTCGGCCATGCGGACGTCCGTGTTGCTGATGACCGTCAGGTGTTCGCGGTAGGCCTCGAGCGTCGAAAGCGGATTGTCGGCGATCAGCTTGAAGTCGCGCCCCACCGTCTCGGGGGCGAACAGGTACTTGCTCGCGCCCAGGTTGTTGCAGCCCGGGAGGCCATGCACCTCTTCGATGCACAACAGCCGCGTGCGTTCGGCCGCCGGCGCCTTGGCGAAGATACGGCCGGCGGGGACCATCGCATCCAGGAACGGGAGGGCCACGGTCGCGCCCACGCCGCTGAGGAACGTGCGGCGGGCCATGTGCTTGCCAGTGATGAACGACATCGTCTCGGTCTCCTCGAACGTGGGGTTAGCGCGCTGCAACCGCCGCTGCCGTCTCGGTGACTGGCTCGGCTCGTTTCATGCGGAAGGCGTCGCTCTTGACGACGCCCAGGATGAAGGACGACATCCGGTAGTTGTCCTTCTCGGCGTTCCTCGCGATGGCGCGAATGAGCGGCTGGTCGAAGTACTCGGCGCGGCGGCCGAGGCCGTAGGCCAGCAGGTTCTCGGTGAACGTGCGGACGAGCGGCACCGGCCGTTTCAGCATCACCGTCACCAGCTCGCTCGGCGAGCCCACCGGAGTGCCGTCGAAGTAGTCGCCGCGCGTGTCGAGTGGCATGCCGTTCTCACGCACCCGCCACTGGGCGGTGACGTCGAAGTTGTCGAGCGCCAGCCCGATCGGGTCCATCATCTGGTGGCACGCGCTGCAGACGGCGTTGGCGCGGTGCAGTTCCATGCGCTCCCGCGTGGTCAGCATCTTTCCGTCCTTGGCACCGGCGGTGTCGTCGAGCGTCGGAACGTTAGGCGGCGGCGCCGGCGGCGGCGCGCCGACCAGCACCTCGAGCACCCACTTGCCGCGCAGCACCGGCGAGGTCCGATTGGCCAGCGAGGTCTGGACGAGGATCGCGCCCTGGCCGAGCAGACCGCGCCGTGACGCATCCGGATACTGCACCCTGCGGAACTCATCGCCGGCGATGCCAGGGATGCCGTAGTGCTGCGCCAGCCGCTCATTCACGAAGGTGAAGTCCGCCTGGTAGAGCTCCAGCAGGCTGCGATCCTCCTTCACCAGGTGGTTGAAGAACATCACGGTCTCGCGCCGCATCGCGTCGGCGAGGTTCTCGTCGAAGTTTGGGTAGAAGTTCGGATCCGGGTGGACCTTGTCGACGTCCTGCAGGCGCAGCCACTGTGCCGCGAAGCGGCTGCCGAGCGCGTCCGCACGGGAGTCGGCGAGCAGGCGGCGGGTCTGGGCATCGAGCACGCGTGGATCGGCGAGCCTGCCGGCGGCGGCCAGATCCAGCAGCTCCTTGTCGGGCGGCGCACCCCACAGGAAGAACGAGAGGCGCGAGGCCAGATCCACGTCAGCGACGCGAACTGCGGTGTTGGGTCGGCCTTCCCTCTCGCGTTCGAGGCGGAAGATGAAATACGGGCTTGCGAGGACCGCCTCGAGCGCGGAGGTCACGCCGGCCTCGAATCCCGCTTTCTTCGCCGCCTTCTCGTAGAACGGCATCAGCCGCTCCACTTCCGCGGCGTTGAGCGGGCGGCGGTAGGCCTCGGCACCCAGCCTCGTGACGATCTGGCGGGCGCAGGTCTGCTCGTCAGCGGGGCTCGTGGGTCGGCAGCTGAAGATCTTCTGTCGCGCCGGCGTCTCCGAAACGCCGGTCGGCCGGTACGGACCGACGATGACCAGGTCGCGTACGTGGGGCAGGGTCGTGATCCCGCTGCCGCCCGAACCGCCGCCGGCGTACGACCACCCGTGCGGCTTGATCAGATCCTCGTAGGGGCCTTCGGTGCGACGGATGAACGCCGCCGACACCTGGTGCTGCCCGGCGCGCACGAGGATTGGCTCGGTCTTGAGCGGCGCCTGGCCACGGCCGTCGGCGCCCGCCACCTGTGCGAGCTCGTAATTCAGCAGCGCGATGCGCTCGCCGTCGATCGAGACGTCCACGTCCTCGAACCGCGCGTTCTCGCCGGACTTGAAGACCAGCTGGAACTCGTACTCCGCGTCGGCCGGAAACACATGGTTGACGACAATGCCGCCGCGCGTGCCATACGGCGCGCCTTCGACGTGATCCCAGGGGTGCTGCGACAGGTAGCTGGGACTCGTATAGGTCGTGTCGATGGTCGGCGCGGTCCGGTCGCCAACCGCCATGCGACTGATGGCCGTCGCCGCGTTCAGGTACGACTCGAGCAGCGTCGGCGACAGGGCCTGCGCGTCGGCGATGTTGTCGAAGTTGGCGCTCTTGGTGTCGAGCGGCAGCCAGTCGCCGGCGTTGACCTCGAGCGCCAGCAGTTCCTTGACCGCGCGTTCGTATTCCGGACGGTTCATGCGCTGAAACGTGCGGCGGCCTGGATTGGGTGCGGAGGCCGCGGCGGCATCCAGGTTGTGCTCGAGCGCCGCCACCAGCGCCGCGTGCGCGGCGGGCGCCGGTTTCTGCGCGGCGCGCGGCGGCATCATCCCCGCTTGCAGCTTCACGATCATCTTCTCGGCGACCTCGGCCTTGTCGGCCGCCTTGCTGACGTCGAATGCGACCAGTGACAACCCAGCCGCGGGACGCCGATCGTTGTGGCAGCCGGCGCAATACTTCGCGATGACCTGATTGTGCTCGGCGCTGTCCGCGGTGGCGGCAGCGCGGTGTGCGGACGCGATCGGTGCGGGTGCCTTCGGCGAGGCAGGCGTGGGTGCAGGCGCGGCGGCGGGCGGACGCGGAGGAGCGGCCTGGGCAGCCAGCGGTGAGCGATCGGCCCACACCGCACTCGTTGCCAGGCCCAGGCACAGGACCCCCGTGCCAAGAACCGCCTTCGTGCCACGCGTCATAGGTCTCTCTCTCCCCGGACGAACCTCGACCGACCTCGCAATCTGCGCTCGCCGATTATACGCTCGTCCCAAGAGGAATATTCCGGCGATCCCCTTTTGGTTCAGGTACTTGGGCGTCTTTTCTTGTCTCGATTGTCTCGAAACGTAACCACCAGGCGCCGTGCCCTCCTGAGCTACCTACCCCTTCTTCCATTTGCTCACCGCGGCATCCTTCCCATCGTCATGCCGGGTCCTGAGCGTCAGCGTCCCGTCGGCGGCAAACTCGTAGTAGCGGGTCCGTTCCAGCGCGAAGGGGTTCTGGCGCGCGGCGGCCAATTGGGGATCGAAGGGCTGAGACTTTTCATCGACGTAGACGATGCTCTGCTGGTCGACGTTGATGACCGAGCGGCCCCTGGTGGAGATGACCGGGTTGGGGGCTTTGAAGCCCAGCGTGCCGAGGGCGCGCACGCCCCCCTCGCTCAGGCGGTATTCGATCTCGAGGTTGCCGAAGCCGTCGGCGGTCAACGTACCGGCGGTGCCTTCGACCGTGGCGCGCTTCCCGTCCGGAGCCGCATACTCGAGCGACACCAGCGTCCAGCGGCCCTCGAGTTGCTTTCGGGCCGCCTCGAGCGTGTTCCCGGACGTGGCGACCCGGGAGGTTTGAATCGGCCGCTGCCGTTCGCTCGCGGCACACCCGGCAATGAGGACGGTGCCCGCCAGCGCCAGCGTGGCGGAGCGAACCAGACGAACGCGAGCAATCATGAGAACCTCCGCCGGTATTCTGACACGGGCGGATCGGTGGGACCGGGAGCCGGCATTACGGCAACCGGGAGCCGGGAGACGGCAACCGGGCGGGAGACGCGGTGAACCGCGTTCGTTATTCCCTCAGCCGGCGCAGGGTCAGGCGAAACGAGCGGTAGCCGGCCTCGGGGTCGTAGACGATCACCGGCATCAGGCGGCCCCGGATTTTGTGGGGATTGGTGCGGGCGTACGCGGTCAAGGTCCGGGCCAGGGTCTCTCGCGAGCGCTGCGGGGTCTCTTCCCGCGCCGAGGCGGTGAAGAGGTCGCTCAACCCCACCGCCCAGGGCAGGCTCCATAAGAGCGAGTCGACCACCTGGCCCTTCACCACGTTATGGGAAAAGTTGAAGAAGAACGAGAGCGGTGAGTACGCGTTGGCTGACGGCTGGCACATCTCGAACGCCTCGATCAGCTGGGTCTCGTGAGCGAGGAACTGCTCGCGGAAGCGTGCGCGTTCCAGCTCGTGTGCGGCCAACGATGTTGGACCGGGCCCGACGAACGCACGGGGATCAGCCGTAAGACCGTTGAGCATCGACTCGACCAGCCCATGGCGGCGCCGGTCGCCGCCATTCCTGGCGGTGGTGTGGTATTCGTCCATGAGCGTGGCAAGGGAGAAGCACAGCCACGGATAGTCGGCCATGTTGTCCTTGCGCATCAGCGAGGTGTCCCGCCCGTAGGTGGCCTCGAAGCCGAAACGCAGGTGGCATCCCATGGCGGCGCCGTGACCGAGCGCCACCCCCGCCCGGTGCCGGCGGTCGAGCGTGCGGACCCGCGACAGCAGCCGGCCGTAGCCCCACTCCTCACGCTCGTAATGCGCTGTCGCGATCAACAGCAGCGTTTCGGCATCCTCGGAGAAGCGCTGTCCGCTGCCACCCGAGCCCTGCAGCAACCGCAGCAGGGTGTCCACTCGGTCGAGGTTCGCGTCGGCGTCGCCCTCGTCCCACACGCGGAGCGTCAGCAGCGACAGCACGTGCATGAAGTAGTAGTCGATGAGGATGGCGGGAGCGACCGGATCGAACGCGTCGCCCCCGCGCTGTCCGGCGATGTAGTCGAGCACGTCCACCGTGATGGTGTCCGGATTGACGTGCGCGGCCACGCCATCCCAGTCGTGCAGCGCGTGGAAGCCGTCGCTCCGCGTGCGCCGGTCGTACTCGCGGAGGGCCAGCGCCAAGGTGAGCCGCGAGTCGCCGAAGCTCCAGACGTCGGCACGCATCGCCTCCCGGAGCCGCGCCAAGGCGGCCCCGAGCGTGCGCGAGGAGGACAACTGGTGGACGACGGCGGTGCGAAACGGCCCCGCGAGCGCCGCCTCCAGGGTGTCGCAGACGTCAGCAAACATGCAACGCGATCATTCGCTCAGTTCACCATCACTCTCTCACTTCACCTGCAGCGTCGCCAGGTAGTCGACGAGAGCGTCGAGGCGTTCCTGGACGGCTTGCGGACCCGCGTCCACCGAGCGCTCGAACGCATCGCCCCACACCGGCATATCGCCACCTCCGTGGCCCTTGACCGGGTTCTTGCCATCGATGATCCGGCGCACCATGTCGCGGTCGTAGGATCCCTTGTTGTTCTTGGCCAGCATTGTCAGATCGGCGGGGTGCCGCTTGAGCGAATCGGCGAGCGGCCCGGAGCCTTTCGCGTCGGGGCCATGGCAAACCGCGCAGTAGGTGGAATAGAGGCCCGAGCCAGCAGGAATGGCCTTGCTGCCGACGGGCGTCTGATCGGCCGAAACGGGGACTGCCCATGGCAAGACCGCCGCAGCGATGAGAGCGGTGAAAGTCCAGAAAAGCCGGCATGGCATGAAGTCACCTCCAAGCGGGTCGTGAAGTCCGCTGCCTTGTTCAATCGCAAATGGGATGCCACGTGACATTCACATGATTACGGCCCTCGCCGGCGGTCCGGCAGCATACGGATGCCGGGTTCCCGGCAGGATGCGCCTGGCGTCCTCGTCCTCACTTGAACGAGGAGGGTTGCGCCTTCCGCCACGCGTCGTAGCGTGATCGCAGGGTCTTGACCGGGTTCAGGTTCTCCCCCGCCTTGATCTGTCCAGGCCCGTTGTCCGGGCCCGGCTGCGAAACGGTGAGGTACATCGCGTACTTCCCGTTGTTGTGCGAGTCGCCGTTCGTATCCTGCGGATCCGCCATCAGGATGTAGGCCACGTGTGAGGTGCGGCTGTCGCAGGGGATCGCTGGCGAGACGCCGTCAGGGGGCGCGGGCGGGCAGGTGCAACGGCTGTCGCCGCCTGAGCCGTCGGCCGCGTCCATGGCGGCCATCACGCGATCGGTCAGGGCTCCCATCGTGTTGATGAACGCCTTGACGGCGTTGGGCACCACCTGACCGGGGCGCAGGATGTTGCCCTGAATCGAATAGAAGATGTCGGTGCCCGGCACCCGTCCCTGAACGTCCTCTGACACCGGCCCGTTGCCGAGACCTGAGTGACCGGCGCTGCGCCCCTGCAAATCGACAATGCCGAACTGCCGGGTCTGGAAGGCCGGGTCCTGACTCAGCATCTCGATGATTCGTGCCGGGTCGGTCCCCTTCTGCAGTTCGCCGAAGACGAGCCTCTGGTTGTCGTGCGTGCGGTCGACGGCGGCCTGACACGCGGCCACGCCCTTGCCGGGCACGACGACGGCCTGCACACCCTTCAGAAACTGATCGTCCAGATTGACGCAGGTTGCCGAGGCGATCACGACCCGGCCGGTTCCGCGATCAACGGCAATGATGGACCATGTCGCCCACGCCGACGACGGCCACGACAGCACGGCCAGCACCACGACAATTCGACGCATCGATGACGCTCCACGAGAGATCTAGTGTATCGGAGGTGCTTTGCGACCGCCGAAGCCGGCGTATCATGCGGCGCATGCCGACATCCAATCCGCTGCTCGCCCCGGTGCGGGGGGCGCACCACCACGAGGTCGCCGGCGTCCGCATCGACGTCACGCCCGCGGGCGCGGGCCGCGTCAAACGCGTCATCTACCCCGTGGGCTTCCGCTGGTCGCGGGACATGCGTCCGGTCAGCGGCACCGACCGCTGCCAGTTCGCTCACGTCGGATTCCTGCTACAGGGTCAAGTCCACGTGGAGTACCCCGACGGCTGCACGGACGAGTTCGTGGCCCCTCAGGTCGCCATCATCGAGCCCGGTCACGACGCGTGGGTCGTCGGTGAGGAACCGGCGATTCTGATCGAGTTCGACTTCAAGGGCGAGACGGCTCTCCGCTTCGGATTGAAGGGGCAGCACGTGCACCTGCAGGAGCCGGAAGATTGAGATAGGTAGATAGATAGATCGCGAATTTGTTGAGGTCTTGACCTGGTGATCTCGTGATCGATCGTGCGATCTCGAGATCGGTCGATCTATCGGTCGATCTATCGGTTGATCTATCGGTTGATCTATCGGTGATTCACGTCGGGAAGCGTTCGAGGCGGTACGCCTGCAGCGGGTCCGCTCGCACGCCGTCGAGGATCTCGCTGGCGGCGAGCCGGCCCATGAGCGGGCCCAGGGTCACGCCGCTGTGCATGACGGCCAGGTAGAGGTCACGGCGCCCGGGCGCGAAGCCGACGATCGGCAGACCGTCGGCCGGCATCGGGCGGAAGCCTTGCGTCATCTTCTCGACGCCCACGCGCCCCAACTCGGGCAGCACCGTCGCCATCGTCTTCAGCAGACGCTCGCCCGCGGAGTGGCTGATGTCCCCACCGCCCGAAGCGAAGTCGCTCCCGGCGACGATGCGGCCGTCCGGCTTCTGCTTGATGTTTCCCACCGGCGCGAGGATCACGCGCTGCACGAGCTGCGGCTGCGGCGGGACGTGGACCAGCACGCCCGGCGATTCCTTGAGCGGCACCCGCACGCCCGCGAACCCCGCGACGCGCGGCGTGTCGACGCCGCAGGCTACGACCAGCACGTCCGCCTCGAGGTCGCCCGCCGAGGTGCGCACCGCGCGAAGCGTTCCGGCGGCGACGTCCAGGCCGGTGACTTCGGCCGGGCACACCAGCCGCGCGCCGTTCATCTCGGCCTTCTGCAGCACGCGCTCGGTGACGCCGACCGGATCGATGTGCCCTTCGTCGGACCAGTGCGCACCGCCCATCATCATTCCGGCGGTGAGGCGGGGCTCCAGGCCGCGCAGTGCGGCGGCGTCCACCGCGGTGACCGGATAGCCCCAGGCCTGGAACTCGGTGATCTCGGTTTTGAGTCTCGCCGCAAGCGCCGCGTCGGCGCGCCACTCGAGGCTGCCGCCCCAGACGAGCGGTAACGCGCCACTGAACTCGCGGTCCAACTGCCGCCAGGCCTGGATGCCGAGCCGGCTCAGGTCGAAGTAATCGCGCGGGCGCTTCTTCGCGTTGATCCACGCAAACGAGTTCGCGGTGGCGCCGCGCCCAGGCTGCGCGCGTTCGACGAGGGTGACCGCGGCGCCGCGTTTGACGAGCTGATAGGCGATGTTGACGCCGAGTATGCCGGCGCCAGCGATCACGACCCGCTTCGGCGCCGCCTGACCGGTAGGAAGACCGGCCACCGCCACGCCGGCGAAGAGTTGAAGGACGGTGCGACGCTGCATCGGCGGTATGCGTGCGATTGCGATCCTGACCCCTGATCCCTGGTCCCTGATCCCTGATCCCTGACCCCTGACCCCTGACCCCTACTTCGTCACCACCACGGTGACCATCCCGTCGGACGTCAATGCGCCATCGTCGGCGCGGACGCGGATGATGTACTCGCCGGGATCGTAGAACCAGGCCCGCACGCTCATCTTGCCGTCGTCGGGAAGTTCCGGCGGGACCCAAAGTGGCGCCCACGGGGAGTTCCCGCCCGTCCGCGTGTCCTCCCAGGACGCAATCTGCGCCGGATCGAACGTGACCCGGCCCGCCCCGCGGTAGACGAACCAGCTGGCGTGCAGGCCGACGATCTTGCCGACGGTGACACGCGAGGGCGGCAGCATCAAGCGGCGCGCGCGGAATGCCTCGATCTGCTGGCGATCGGCAGTCGACAGGTTGACGGACGATCCGGCGTTGCTGACCGCGGCACCCGCGCCGATTGCCCGGGTCTTGGGGATACCGTCGTCGAGCACTGTGGCCACGAGCGTCACGGGTTCGCCCACGCGGGCGGTGAGCTTCTTCTGGCCCTGGACCTCGAGGGTGGGGGCCTTGTTGGCGCGGACCTCGGGACTGCTGCTGCCGGCACCGAGCGCGCCGGTCTCGGAGGCGCGGACGACCCCGTCGATCTTGTAGTCGAGGCCGAGGCTGGCGAAGGCCTTCTCCGTCTTGCCCTTCGTGGTCAGCGTCCAGACGAGCTCGTCCTTTTCGGTGAAGCCCAGTGGCACGGGGACGCGGAAGACGAAGCGATTGCGCCGCGGGAGGAAGTGCGTTGGCTGTCCCTGATCGACGCCACCCTGGTCGAAGCCATTGTCCGGCCCGGCCGCGACGTCGAGCTCCTCTTCCCAGTTCCGGTTCATGTAGCCGAAGACGAAGTACTTCGACCCGTCCGGATCCTCCTCCCAGCCCTCGTAGGCCGGCGACACGTTCTGCCCGCGGGAATAGGTCAGGCCTTGACCCGCCGCCCCCGTCATCGCCAGCAGCCAGAGCCCGGCCGCGCAAACCATCACACCCCGCATCGAATCGCCCACCTCGTCCTTCCGCCTTCGACCTTCCGACTGGTACCTTCGGCCTTGCGCGTTCTTCTGCGTTCTACTGCCGCGGATCCGGAGCCGCCGTGGCCGCCTTCGCCGGCGGCTCGATGTTGCAGAGCGGGCAGCCGATCATCACCGAGCTTCGTGAGAGCTTGAGCTTTTCGCGACGCGCCTTCATCTCGGCCATGAACTGTTCGTCGGTGAGCGATACACGGTTGCCGAGGTCGATGAACATGTTGGCCACCGAGCGATTGCCCGAGCCCTGCCAGTTGCGTGAATCCGGCACGTTCTTGTTCTTCGGCGAGTTGTCCATGTAGCCGACAATGTGCAGGATGGTGCCCTTGGGCAGCAGCGGCGCGTAGTCGTCGTCGTAGTCGTAGCCGCGCACCCAGTTGTGGTCGTAGCCGACGCAGTTGAGCGTTTGGGTGCTGTAGCCCCAGATGGCCTCCAGGCACATCCGCGCCCCCGGCGCGTGCAGGTGCGGCTCGAACGACAGGATCTTTGTGTGCTCGTTCAGCACGGTATAGGCGTGCAGTTCCTGGCCCGACTGGTTGCCCTTGATGTCGATGTCCACGCCGTTGCCGAGCGAGACGCGCGAGGGCTTGTACTCCGGCTTGTAGCCCTTCGGCATGAACTTGAAGCCGACCTCGAGGCGGGCCTTCGTATCGCGCCCGTTGGAGTGCAGGTGGACCGAGTCGGAGATGATCGACGACCCGGCTTTCAGCAGGCGGGCGGACTTCGGATCGAAGAAGTCGGGCTCGCGCCCCACCTCGTGTACGGGCCAGGTGGTGGTGCCTGCCGACTGGCCGGTCAGCGCGGCCAGCCCGAACGGGTCGGTAGGGTCGAGCTCGTCCTTCTGATCGAGTGGACGGGTCTGCCAGATCATGTGGTGGAAGACGTAGCGGCCGCCCACCGTGTGGCGTCCGCTGCCCGACACCTCGACATCGTTCACCTCACGCACCTCGACGGCCGACACGTAGCGGTCTTCCGCGAGGCCGGTCGGCGTGGGCGCGATCTCGCCCCACCAGTCCGGGGCGCCGGCCTTGACCGTCACCTCCTCGGTCTGTACGACCAGGTCGGGCTCACCGATCGACCAGCGGGTACTGTCGTTCCACACCCGGGCCGGCGGCATGTCGGCGGTGTTGCCCCGGGGCGCGCCGGCGTCGACCCAGCGGCCGACCAGGGCGATCTCCGCCTCGGAGAGCGACGGGTCGTTCTTGAACTTCTGGATCCCAAGCTCGCGCTCGACATACCACGGCGGCATCACTCCGGCGTGCGGGCCGATGCTGACGCGCTGCTTGATCGAGCGCGCCCACGGCCGCACCTCCTCGTAGGTGCTGAGGGCCATCGGGGCCACGCCACCTTGACGGTGGCAGTTCTCGCAGCTGCGCTGGAAGATGGGCGCGATGTGTTTCGTGTAGGTCACTTCGGGAGCCACAGACGGTGTCCCCTGCCCGCCTGCCGGTGCCGCGGCCTGCCGGCCGTCTGCCACGACGACCACCGACGCGCCGAGCACAACCGCGGCAGCGCCGATCCGCCACACCGCTAACCGAGGGATCGCGGCCATTGCCTCTCCTTTGACCCACCTCAGGACTTCCATGGATGGGTGCAGGTGGAACGCTAGCAGGCTACGAGCCCGCACGCAAGAGCGGCCGGGGTACAATCCGCCTCGCTCCATGGCCCCTTCAGTCGCCCCGCCGCGCGTGCTCAACATCGAGGATCTCCGCCGCCAGGCCCGCCGCCGCATGCCCCGCGTGGTGTTCGACTACATCGACGGCGGCGCCGAGCGCGAGCGCACGCTGGGCGAGAACTGCCGCGCCTTCGACGACATCCTGTTCCGCCCGCGATCCGCAGTGGCCACGCGCCAGGTCGATCTGAGTACGACGGTGCTCGGGACCCCGATCGACGTGCCGTTCATGCTCGCGCCGGTGGGCAGCAGCCGCCTGTTCTGGCCGCGAGGCGAGGAAGAAGCGGCGCGGGCGGCTGGCGCCGCGGGTACCGGCTACATCCTGTCCACGCTCTCCGGTTGTCGGTTGGAAGATGTGCGGGCGGCCACAAAGGGGCCAGCCTGGTATCAGTTGTACCTCGTGGGCGGCCGCAGCGTCGCGCTCTCGGCCATCGCCCGAGCAAAGGCGGCGGGATACCGCGCGCTGGTCGTCACCATCGACACGCCGGTCGCGGGACTACGCGAGCGCGACTTCCGCAACGGCATCAAGGAACTGCTCTCGCGGCGGCCGCTGCAGGTGCTGCCCTACCTTTGGCAACTGCTTTCGCGCCCGCGCTGGCTGGCGGGCTATTTCGGCGACGGTGGCCTGATGCAGTTCCCCAACATCGTCCTCGAGGAGGGGCCGATGGCTTATGCCGACGTCGGCGCGGCGCTCGAAGCGTCGATGGTGTCGTGGGACGACTTCCCGTGGATTCGCGAGGCCTGGGGCGGCCCGATCGTGGTGAAGGGCGTGCACACCGAGGACGATGCGCGGCGGGCGGTGGACGTGGGAGCCTCGGCGATCGTGGTCTCGAACCATGGCGCGCGCCAGCTGGACGGCGTTAGGCCGACCATCCGCGTCCTGCCAGAGGTGGTCGCGGCCGTGGGCGGACAGACAGAGGTGCTGCTCGACGGAGGCATCCGCCGCGGCAGCGACGTGGTGAAGGCACTGTGCCTCGGCGCCCGCGCGGTACTGATTGGCCGCGCCTACGCCTACGGGCTGGGCGCCGCCGGACATTCGGGGGTCGCGCGCGCCATCGACATCCTGCGCACCGATATGGTGCGCACGCTGAAATTACTTGGCATTGGTGCCGTCGGAGCGCTGGATGCTTCCTTTGTGGAGGTGCCTCGCAGCTGGTATCCCCGACATCGTCCATTGACGATTGATGATTGATGATCCGGCGACTTATTGACGATCCGGCGATTGGTGGATTTGCTCATTCCTATTGTTGCATCTGGCGATTGCGCCATTGATGATTCCGCGACGTCGAACGCGCCCAATGCCCCCAATGCCCCAATGACCCCGCTCGCAAATGCCTCAATCCAAATGACCCAATCCCCCAATCCCCCAATCATCAATGAATCGCCGGATCATCAATCCTCAATCCTCAATGGACGGTGATATTTACGACGCGGAGAGTGCGAGCAGCGCCTGGACCTCGCGCCTGAGTTCTTCGGTCAGTTCCGACGGCCACCGCCGCCATAAGGCGAGCGAAACCGCGTCGTAGTACCACAGGGAACCCTCCCGGCCGCCATTGAAGCGGCTCCAGACGTCCTCGCCGGCCGCCCGCAGGGTACGGGTCAGGGTGCGGACGTTGTGCAGCTTGTCGGCGGCCGACACCAGGCACACCGAGGCGCTCGCCTCGGCGACGTGGGCGACGTAGGCCTCCTTGCGCTCCAGCCAGGGGCGCTTCTCGGCCGGATCCTCGACCAGGCTGTCGCTGCAGCCGAGCACGATGTCTGCCACCTTCTCGCCGAACTGGGCCCGGATCTCGGCGAGCATCGCCTCGCCGCCGCCGTCTTCCGCGGCGTCGTGCAGCAGCGCCCCGATCGCCTCGTCCTCGGTGGCGCCGTACTCGAGGGCAAGGGCGGCAACACCGAGGACGTGCGCAACGTAAGGAATGTCGGATCCCTTGCGCCGCTGGCCCTGGTGCACCCGCGAGGCGAAGACGAGTGCGGTCGAAAAGGCGTCCATGCGCCTTCATCGTAGCAGCCGCGCAGGATTGGCCCGCCGCAGAGCGGCTACTCCCCGGCTTCGACGCCCGCCAGCGCCTCCTGCGCGCGTGTCGCGTCACGAGCGGCGCGCGCGCGGTCGAGATCGGCCCGTGAAGCGGCCGCCGCCGCGCTCGACAGCGCGCGGCGCGCGGCGGCCTCTTCGGCGCGGGCCTCGTCCAGCGCAGCCTCGAGATCGGTGCGCTTCTTCATGGACGAGTCGAGCGCCGCCCGTGCCTCCGTCTCGTCGGCCGCTGCCGTGTCGGCAGCC